>JACRMW010000030.1 GCA_016219465.1 Candidatus Aenigmatarchaeota archaeon
GGTTGCAATCTGCTATATGGAAAGAACATAATAAAATATTCCAAAATTACTGTTCTTTACCATTAGTTCTTTGAGCATATGGGAGGCAGCAAATTCATGTCGGTACAAGGAGGAAAATATATTTCCTCCTGTACAACAGAAGCAACCCTTCTGTTTGTATTCTTTTGTTGGCTCACTATAAAAGAAGTTCCTTCATGACTTCTCCGAACTTCATTTTTAAAACTCAATAGCAGTTTTGAAAATTAGATGGAATTCTATTCCATCTTCAATTTTTAAAACCTTATTTTGCTCTGCAAATTTTTACACTCCTTGCTTGCTTTCCAATGAAATATACTTCAAATCAACAGGGATTTCTTTTTTCCGTTGCCTTGATGCCTTTCTCATAATTAGCATTCTTTTTGAAGGCCCTGGCACACTTCCCTCTAATAAGACATATGAACCCTTAACAAATCCATATCTGAGATAACCGCCTTTTACATTGACCTTTGAAATATCATCATTTAGGCTAAGCACCTTCTTATTATATTCAGTTCTTGTATGAAACCCATGCTGTCCTGGCATTGGAACCCGCCAGTCTACTCTTCTTGGGACAGTTGAACCAATTGAACCAGGTGTCCTGTGTTTTTGCTGGTCTTTTCTTCCCTGGATGCGAATTCCAAACCGCTTTACAGTTCCTGTAAAGCCATGACCCTTTGACACACTGCTGACATCTATGAATTCACCTGGCTTGAAAATATCTTTTGCATTAATTTCTTTTCCAAGAACAGATTCAGCATATGCCTTTTTCTTTTCCAGTTCACCGCCCAATCCAATTTCAATAACATCTGGTTTTAGTTTTTTCATGCCTGATTTCTTTGGCTGTGTTGCCACGATCAGGGTTATATCATCATATTTTTCACAAACAGGCTTTTTCTTGGTGACAGAAGTCTTTCTGTCAATAGAAAGATCTTTAGGAATATTCTCAGCCAATTTATCGCATATAGTTCTCAACCCATTGTGGGTTTTTTCATAAAATCTTATTCCAAGAACAAATAAAGAAGGAGATTCAATGACAGTCACTGGTTTTGTGATAACCTTGCCATATGATATTGATTTCTGGTTATTGTCTGTAAGCATGGCATGGGTCATGCCGACTTTCCAGCAGCAAAAGCCAAGCGGCTTTGCATCACTGCTCTTGATAGAGCGCCAGTTGATGGTCGGATAGATGCGTCTGGCTCTTTTTCTTGGCCAGAATTGCATTGTTCCATGTTTTGGTCTTGAATGTTTTGGAATTTAAGTCACCATTTTCTAAGTTTATAGCAAACCCACAAAAGATTCCGGATATGATTATGTGGGTTTGTATATAGCTCAGCGCGAAATAATATACTGTTTATTTCGCGGTAGGGCTATAAATTCCAAAATTAATGCAGCCAGCTAATCTAGTGCATTCTGTTTTGGAATTTAAGATATATAATTATTACATAGCCTTGTCTAGAACACGTAAATACGACAGATCATAATCATGGAACTGAATATGATTGTACTTGTCATGAGAGTATTCTTAATTGAGAAAGAAAGTATTTAAGCTTGTTGAAATTCAGAAATTGAGTTGCATTAAAATGTCTCAAGAACACCGTTTGTGGTTATGCTCATTTCCCTATTTTCTGTTTTATGCAATGTATTGACCTCTTTCATGTGCCATCTTCTCCAGTCAGAATCATAGCCTGTTGTCAGGTATTCATTCTGAAGACTGGCTTTTGAAAAATCCTGGATAATGTATTTTTTTCCATCAATATCTCTTTCATACATCCTGAAAAGATATTTTCCTTCTTTTGAATGCACATAAACATTAGTTCCATCAAATCCATATACATAAGGACCTAAAAGATAATTCTTGGAAGGCCTTATTATTTCAAATGCCTGGACATTCTCATACACTTTGCGCAAACCATCAGCAGTCTTTGATAATAGTATTTTATCTGCTGCTTCAGGAGTGTATTTTTCATGCTGTTCTCCTGATTTGCATCCAGCAAAAAATGCAGAAAATATGCCACTCCAAGAATATTTTAAGAACGTTCGTCTTGTCATTGACATATTCCATCACCCTGAATAGTATTCCTTCTTTGATAATGTGGATTTCTTTATAGCCTGTGCAGGTTCGCTGATCTCTCTTACAAGAACCCAGTTTCCATTGCTGCATCTGAATTCCCCTTTTCCATTTATGCCCATTGTCCTGGTATCGCCATTATAGCCATATGGCTCTTGGCAATATACCGCGCCGTCGCCTGATGATAATATAGGATTATTATATTGATAATCAGCTATGCCGCCATAGCTAGCTCCTGATAAATATGAATAGCTTGGATAGGTTGAGTATGAATTATATGAGCCAGAGCCATAATATCCACTGCTTTGATAATAACCGCTATACCTGTCATAGTATGTGTAGTATGATGGTGATCTATATCCATATGAATAATAAGAATATGGATAATAACCACTTCTGTAATATACGCTGTAATAAGGGGTTCTGGCGTCTATTGAATAATCATAATATGAAGAAGAATAATCTGAATATTGTGTTCCATAATCATAATCAGAATAAGTGACAGCAAATGCCATACCAGCAAGAAATATGATTGATATCATAATAAACATAGCAAAGAGTTTTGAATTCATTGAAACACCTTATCTATTTCCCCTATATCTTCTTGGAACAGCGAGCTTTCTGATTTCTCTCACATGATCCATAAAACAGTTATCTTTAAGAAAATCCTGCACCGTATTATAATAGAGAACTTTGATTAACCCTACAATTTGTAAAAGTTCTCAATAAGGACTTTGACTAAAATACATGTTATTCAAAGTCCTCAATACTTTACTGAAAACTTTGCAGGACATCCTCTGTCAGATTTGAATACATTATTATTCATTAGATTGAATAACTGTTGTTCATAAGGAACATCTGAAAAAAAGTATTTTCCGTTTCCTAAAGCAATATTATCATTGAATTCTAGCGCAATGTGAACATCATCGTTTTCAGGAATTATTGCAAGAACATCTACTATGCCATTCATTCCACAATATCTCACATGATTTACAGGTTCGTTTATCAATACATTACTTGCGCCATATTGCTTGAGAAGTGTTTTCATTTCTTCTATAACATTCAAATCAGGTGATGGACTAGGTGTGTATGATGGAGTTGTTGTGTTAATCGGTGTTGATTCTAAAGATGGACTCTGTGTTTGTGTTGGAGATGGCGCAGGAGTCTGTGATGGTGTAGGATGTTCAGGAGTTGGCGATGGTCTTGGAGATGCTGATTCTGTAACAGGCGTCGGGATTGGCGCATTTGCGTTTCTAACAAGTTTCATTATCTCACCAATATCTTTTCTAACTCCTTCTGAAACATACCATTCATAATTAGATCCTTTATAATTTTTTGGTTTTTCAGGAAATCCAATTGGCACAGCCGAGTTAATTTTATCAACCGATCTAAAAGAATATCCTCCAGTTCTATTGTTGACATGATACCCTATTCCACTGATATCATATGCGCGAATAGGTTCTCCATTAATAATAAGAGCAACATCAGCAATCTGCTCATCACCAAGTTTGTAATCTGGCTCAATTTTGTATAATTCTCTATTTATTTTATTAGCGTCAAGTTGCCTATAAAGTTCATCAATCAATGTCTGTTGTTGACGGCCTATTCTTTGTTTAGTTGCGCGCGGTTTTGGCTTTCCTGCTGCTGTTTTGGAATCATCAGCATAGCTTGGCAATCCAAGAAATCCTGCCACAGTCTCAACAGCCATGCCTGCTAAAAGCACACCTGTTGCAATTTGAGTAGATTTTGAATATTGCATAACTTATCCCAATAATTATTATACAGTGGCAAAGTCTTTAAAAAGGTTTCTCGTATCTGTTCAGCCTAAGGAAGTAGCTTCTGGACTACCAAAATCAATAAATGTTAGATAATCCATTTCTTGTGTTATGGTAATTGACATTGAACAGCTAAGCAGGAAAGAACTCATAGAACTTGTGAAAAGCTTAATGA
>JACRMW010000031.1 GCA_016219465.1 Candidatus Aenigmatarchaeota archaeon
CTATGCTCGCTTGGATATACTTTTTCATAAGATCACTCTTCCGCGCTCACTCCGCTCAGATGCGCATCAAAGATGCTTCTTCGCTTTGCTCGCTTGGATATACTTTTTCATAAGCTCACTCTTCCGCGCTCAGCTAGCTCGTTTAATGAAACTTCGCTACTTATAGCAAACCCAGTAAATACACAGTGAAGCATCGCTTCACTTGTACAGCAGAAGCTATGCTTCTGCATGTACTGTCGCCCATAAAACAATCCTGATTGTTTTATTGGATGACTATAAACTCACACGCTTCGCTTGGATCTACACAGCACCTGGTCCTTTGAAATAACCATTTTCTTTGTGTTTTGTATTCATCAAAGTCTTTTCTTGGGAGAGTGGCTCTTTCACCACATCCTCTCTAAAAATATCCCTAACAGCAAGTGGATGAAAACTTGGCGCTATCTTTTTAACATCAATCCTATCAAGATCCTTGAATATCACCATAATATCAGCCATATCTTTCTGCATCTTTTTTAGCTCTTTTTTGTCAAGCGACAGCCGGGCCAGTCCTGAAACATGTTTTACAATTTCCGGCGTTATCTTTATTCTTATTTTTTTAGACATTACTATATTTTTAATTGAATCTATTTATTACCTTAATCGTATGTGTTTAGCTGTTTTGAAGCAATAATATGATTTCCAGAGGTAATTTTGAAACAGAGCTTCGCTTCAAAAAGTATATTTTCACTAGGAGCTAAACACATACTTTTGGAACATTTTATTATGTTCTTTCCATTTAGCAGATTGCAACCAAAAGTTCCAATATTATTGCAATCTGCTATTAGTGACAGCATCTCAACTGCATCTTATAATAAATAGCAAACCCATAAAACAATCGGAATTGTTTTATGGGCTGACTATAGCTTTAAATGTTGTACTAACTATATAATGTATAGTTATTAGTGTAGTTTTACATTTTTTCAATCCATGGGGTGATATGATGTCATTGGGTATTGAATTAGACCTAGATGAGATAGAAAAACAGGAAGAAGATAAACAAATAGAGCTTCTGGAAAACAAGATACACGAAATTGAAATCATGGAAGACCTTCTTAGAAAAGAGCTTAGAAAAGTCAATGAAAACAGGAGACAGAGAATATCAAGGGAATTTACCATGAAAAGCGAGGATTTGGGCGGATTAATGTAAATAAAGGAATTACTTCGTAATTCCTCTGATCCGATATATATAATAAAAAGGTAATCCCAAGGCGGATTTTTGAATCCGCCTTGTGCTGCAGATTATTTACTTGCTTCACTATATCTGCATCCATTGTAGCCTGCCTTATGTGAATGTTTTAGCGCTCTTCTCAATTGACTAGCAATACATTCTGCAACATTTGTCTATGCGCCTATACTGGCTTGCACCCATGCACACTGGGCCGTTTCATCTTTCTACGAAAGTTCGTTTCTGTTCCCATGCCTGCTGACATTCATTTCTGAAGTGATGACATTCCTGCCATGGATTTATCCTGCATTTTATCAAACAACGCATTTTCATGAATCGCTTGAAGGTGGGCAGAGCTTCCTCAAAAGAATCTATTGATTTACTTCTCTAGTCTTGCTTTTACACAAAACAAAAGATCCTCTCGAAAGTTGCACAATAGATTACCCTAACCTGTTTTGTTGAACAGGTTAATATTATTATAGTAACCAAAATGGATTTAAATCTGAGTTTGGCAGATAGATTTTTATAGAGTTAAATTCAGGTATTGTTGACAAAGCCGATTGTAAAAACGATTTTATGGTGATTTATATCAAAGAAATATCTGAAAATGTTTTTGAAGAAAATGGACGGCTCTATACAAGGAATCTTGTTCCTGGAAAAAGAGTTTATGGAGAGAAACTGATAGAGCATAAAAAGATGCAATTAAGGGAATGGGATGCTAATAGAAGTAAATTGGCAGCAGCAATATTGAATGGCATGTCATTGATGCCTATAAAAGACGGCTCAAAGGTCTTGTATCTAGGAGCATCTGCAGGAACAACTCCTTCTCATATAAGCGATATTGTTGGTTCAAATGGCATGGTTTATTGTGTGGAATTTGCTGAGAGAGTTTTCAGGACAGTGATGGACCTTTCACAGGACAGGAAAAATATTGCTCCTATACTTGCAGATGCCAGAAAACCAGAACTGTATAACTGGATAGAGGAGTGTGATATTGTCTATGTAGACATAGCTGATCCGCAAGAAACAGAGCTTTCTATAAGAAATGCCATGTTTTTGAAATACAATGGATACATGCTAATTGCAGTAAAGGCGAGAAGCATTGATGTAACAAAAGATCCAAAACAGGTTTTCAAGGAAGAAAAAATAAAGCTGCAAGAAAGTGATTTTAAGATAGCTGACATCATTGACCTAAATCCTTATGAAAAAGACCATGCAATGATACTCTGCAAAAAATAGCCGCTTCACAACTGTTTTTACTGGTTAACAAGTGCCAATAAATTATCTATGAACTGGGACCAATCTTTTTCATCTATTGTTATGCCGCCTGCTGCTTCATGACCTCCTGCCGAAGCATTTAGATTGGCTGATGCTTTTTTCAGCGCACTGTCCACATTGAATTTTCTTGTCTGGCACCTGACAGACGCGTTTATTTTCTTTCCTATTTTTTCATAGACTATGACAATCTTATCCTTATATTTCTCAGCCAATCTTGTAGAGATCTCTGACCTGATGTTATATTTTGATTTTATCTCATAGAGCACTATGTTGCAATTGACTTTTGTGTCACTCTGTGTATTAATCATGACTCCTTGCTTTTCATTTTCTATCTCTTGATATGACCTAATGAATTCTTCTGTTTCCAATATATTTTCAGGCTCTTTTATTGCCATCAAAGCATCTACTGTCTTTTCACAAGTCATTGTTCTTGTTGCCTTGAGGCTTGCCAAAATAGCGACAATCTTATGCAATTTGCCAATATCATATCTTTTCTGGATCTTTTTTACAAGATCCTGAGAACTGCTCAGGTCATAGTCTGCAATAGCGCCAAGAGCAGCTATCCAATCAAGCTCTTCTGTATTTTCCAACTCGCCTAGAATCTTGTGCACAACATAACTTGTTGACTGATAAATGCCTGGGGTTTTTATCCTTGGATTGCAATGCACGATGCCCCTGGAATTAAGATTCTGCGACACAAGATGATGGTCTATTATCAAAAGCTCTCCCATGCCTTTTATTTTCTTCACAAGGACTGTTGACTGATCTATTGCCATGTCTAAAAATATAACTTTATTGGAAATTCCTGACTGCATTCTTCTGATAAGATTTTTGTCAGGCGGCATTGGCTGGGAAATGATATAAGGGTTGTTTCCTATTTTGCTGAGATATTTCTTTATCATGACGCAGCTGCACATGCCATCAAGATCATTGTTGAATACTATTATAATCCCGTCTTTCTGCTTTATTCTCTTTAGAAAATCAGCTGCTTTTTTTATAAGTTCGTCCATAGAAATATTTTGAAATTAAGGTTTAAATGCTGACTTTGCGAAAGAAATTATCCTGTATTCTATTTCTAAATTTATATGTATTCCCATGCATTGCATAGGTTATCCAGCCATGCAAACTGACGCCAAAGGCGTCGATCTCGTTGCTTTCATCAATTGTTTCTTTGGTCATCGCCCCTTGTTCATGCAATATCCTGAATTCTTCTATTCTCCTCATAAAATTCCTGATATTGCTTTTCTTCAACAGCTTGTGATAATAGTAGACACGAAACCCAAGAAATAGTATTAATGTTTGATATCTGCTTTCAATATATAACCAATGGTCTGATTGCTATATTCAGTATTTTCAACAAGTCTGCCATTCTCAGAAACTTTTCTTTTGAATTTGTCAAAACGCTTCAATGCTTTATGCGTTTCTTTGCCCTTTTGATTGGCAAACGAATCGTGGATAAAAGTGGGTTCAAAGATTGGCTGGAGAATATTGATCAATGCATGATGCACTACTCTGTCCCTGAAAACAGAAGCACGTATTATTCTGGACTTTGGGTCTCTGATGACAAATCTTCGCAATGGCTTTGGTGAATATGTCAACGTTTCTAATTCTTGCGTTAATTGAAAAAGATTCTTTTCTAGACAGAATCCAAATTCCTGCACAGATTTTTTATGTCGCTTATTTCTTCTTGTTTTCTTATAAGCAAGATAGAGATTCTCAAATGAACATAATCTGCTATACAAATCTTTGTAGACCTTTTCTGGCATCGCCCCCCCCCTCATTGTCTATAAGTTCTGACATTTCCATCAACAAAAAACTTGCGTATTCATATCTTTTGAATTGGAGATATGAAAGATCTTTGCAAAGCCTAAGAAGTATTTGTAATTTTTGTATTTCGTTCTTTATTTTCTTTCTATGCACAACACTATCATTCTCATTCAAGCCAATAACAAGCTCAAGAATTCTTATTGATGTCACTTCTATTCTTTGTGATATGATCTGTCTTTGCTTTCACGGAAAGCTGTTTGTAGCAACATATGTCCATTTTACAAAATCATATGTTTTCTGAAACAGTTTTGAATACATAAAGACACCGACAAGTATTATACTCAGACAACTGAACTATTCGCAAGAAAGGAACCGATGTCGCCGTACCTGTCCCCAGGCTCGCTGTCAAGACTGAAGTCAAGAGCACCATTGTGTTCGTTAGACCCCGAATTAGGAACCCCGAGCTTATTAGCCTGTTTATTAAAGACTGATCAATATTTCATGCATCAATCTGTTACACTGCTATTTTATTTTGTAAAATACAAAATATCATAGTTGTATTTTATGGCTCAAAAACACAAACATCGAAAAATGCTCTATAATCAGGCATGTAGTTCAAACGCTCTCTAAACATGTCCATGGACACAGCAAAGAATGATTAATTCTTTGTGTACACAAAGAGACATTTGCTCTTTGTTGTATGTCTACACTGGCGTGTTTGTGAATTTCACAAACATAGCCTGAATAATATTTTATTCAGGCAAACTCAGCTGTCTGAGTTCTCTGCAATATAGTGAAAGACCCAATTCTCTAAAACTTAAATGATAATTGTGTCTTCATACCATGACTATAGCAGAGATTAATAGAATTAACACTGAATTGTTTTATTTCTTGGCAAATGGCGTTAATGACGTTATTATCAAACATAGAAATGTTTTTAGTTTGTATCTAGTTATGTTCTTAGTTTTTGCATTGTTGATTGTAATTCATCTAACGTTTGATTAGTTCCGTCTCTTAATCCGTCTTGATATGTCTTTTCAGAATCGCGCCTCGCTCCGCTCGGCGACCTACTCGCAAGAAAGGAACCGAAGGTGTAGTACCCTTCCCAAAACTTGCTGACAAGACCGAAGCTAAGAGCACCACCGTGCTCGTCAGACCCCGAAAAAGGAACCCGAATACCACTTTCACTAACATAAGAAAGTGATCTTTCTTTTTCATAATCTAATCCAGCGTCTTCATATCTTGTTTTTGCTTTTGCATCCTGACCTCTAGGAAGTGTTTCAATTGGTGGTCCTAGAGGACTGTATAAACCATCTTTAGTAGGAACAATTATTCTTTCGCGTCCTGGTTGAACCCATATTTTTACTGGCTCTTGTTTTTTAGTATCTGTAGATGGTATAATCTCACTGTCGTTATTTTTTTCTACAACTCCTTGAATATCCTGATAATACAATGCAACAACATAATCTTTTCCAGGCCTTAGATTGCCTGGTATTGTTTCTTTAGAATCTAGTATGATAACAGCATCTTTATGCCAGTCCCATATTCCTATTTTTGCTTGGCAGTCATTATAAACTAATACGCCAGCTTGTTTAATTATTTCCGGAAGTTTCTCAACTCCTTCAAACCTATAGCTCAAATCCCTGCCAACATGATATAGAAATACTTTTATTGATGCTGGAGATGATAGAGGAGCAAGCTCACGCGCTTGTCTTGTTATATTCAAACAACCATACGCTGGTCTTGTTATATTCAAATAACCATGCAATTCTCTAGATAATTCTATTTCTGGAACAGAAAAGCCCCTGTACTCATATTCAGGCAATGTCAAAACTTTTGATTCTGTCAATGTCATATTCATCCCAATTATTATCTCGGAAAAGTATTTAAAGCTATTCTATGGTAGTGAACTTAGACCTTTTCAATTGCCAGCTCTATGTTCTTTTGTTTGAACTCAAAGGAATCTTTCCTGCCCGTTAACTTTCCAAGGACAATGCTTTTCACGCCTATTTCCTTCTTGATCATGTCTTCAAATCCTTCAATCTCTTCTGGTCTGCATGCTATAGACAGGATAATCCTGTCTTTTACAACCATATTATTCTTTTTGCGCATGTCCTGGGCTTTTCTTACCAATTCTCGTACAAAAGCTTCTTTTTCCAGTTCTGGTGTAATCTCTGTATCAAGATATACTTTTAAGATGTCTGCCTCCCTGTACTCAGGAGCTATTCCAAACTTCACATCTTTAACATTTGCAAGCTGTTTTATCACATTCTGGAATGTCTTGACTGAATTTTTGACTTCCACTGAATCAGATGATACTATCATTAAATTCAATGGCCATCTTAATTTTATCTTTTTTTCCTGCCGTATGTTATTTGCTGTCTCTATTATTTTCATTGTATTTATCATGTAGTCTTCAATATCCCTGTCAATCATGCTAATATCAGCAGAAGGCCAATTGCATAGATGCGTGGATTCGTTTGTCTCTCCCAGTCTTCTAAGAACATTCTGGTGCATGGATTCTGCAAAAAATGGGCAGATAGGAGATAGCAACCTGGTTATGTTCTTGCATACAGTATATAATGTATAGAATGCTGCGTCATCGCCGCCATATGCTGGCCATACCCTGTCTCTAATTATTTTTATATATATTCTTGAGAAATCATTTATGATAAAATTCATTAGTTCTTCTGCTGCTTTATGGATATGATATGTTTCATAGTGTTTTGTTGCTGATTCTATCAAGCTGTTCATTCGCGACAAAATCCATCTATCTTCTGGCTTTAGCTCACCTGTTCTTACACCAGGAACATATGTGTTTACAAATGAGAAAACATTTTCTATTATCAGGAATTGTTTTGAAAGCGCGTCTGCGTTTTTCCAGTTAAAATAATAATCGTCCCAAGAAGCGCTGCTCATCAGGTATAATCTCAACAAATCCCTGCCATATTTTTCCTTTACCTCGGTTGGAGCAATGATATTTCCCTTGCTCTTTGCCATTTTCATTCCATGCGAATCAAGCATAAAACCGTGGAAGAGAATATTCTTGAAAGGTGCTCTGTCAAAGGTTATCATACTTGATATAAGCTGCGAATTCCACCAGCCTCTTATCTGGTCAGGACCTTCTATATTTAGGTCTGCTGGCCACATTTTTTCAAACAATTCTTTATTTTTTGGATAACCCAATGATGCCCATGATGCAACGCTTGAATCAAACCAAACATCCAATACATCTGGTATTCTTTTCATGTCAGAACCACAAGGACATTTTATAACAACATCATCAATATATGGCCTGTGCAGGTCGTCTGGAACCTTTGCGCCTAAACTCTCCAGCTCTTCAACTGAACCAATTACATCTGTTTTTCCGCATTTTTCGCATATCCAGATTGGCAGGACTATTCCCCAATACCTCTGTCTTGAGATTGGCCAGTCTCCTAATGAGTGAAGCCAGTTGTCAAATCTGGATTTTGCCCAGTCAGGATACCAGTTTACTTTTTTATTCTCTTCAATCAGCCTGTCTCTGGTATCTGTTATCTTGAAAAACCACTGGAACACAGATATTAATAATAATTGCGAATCGCATCTCCAGCAACATGGATAGTCATGGACTATTTTTTCTTCCTGCAATAGAAAACCGCGCTGGTCCAACTCTGCAATTATTTCCTTGTTTGCATCCCTTGCATTCATGGCTGAGAACCTAGTGCATTTTTCATCAAATGTGCCGTCTAACTTGACATGGCAGACAACAGGCAGTTTGTTGTCAATTCCTACTTTATAATCTTCTTTTCCATGACCAGGAGCACAGTGAACAAGTCCTGTTCCTTCTTCAAGGCTTACAAACTGCTCTGAAAGAACTATTCTATAACCGGTTTCCTCAATCTCTTTTGCAAAATCTATGAAACCAGCCAATGGATTTTTATACTTCAGCCCTTCTAATTTCTTTCCTTTTATCTTTTCAACTATCTTATATGGCTTGTCGCCAAATACTTTTTCAACTAAATCTTTTGCCAATATCAGCTCTTCTTTTGTTTCTAACCGTATTTTCACATATTCTGCATTTGGGTTTGCCATAACACCTGTGTTTGCCAACAGTGTCCATGGAGTTGTTGTCCAGATTAGAAGAAATGTTTTTTCTTCTCCAACAACAGGGAATTTTATAAATATAGAAGGGTCTGACATCTTCTTGTATTCTATCTCATTATATGCAACAGCGGTTTCACAATTGTGGGTAAGAAACCCATTTGTTATAAAATTATGATATTGATCTACTGCTATATCACAAACCTTTTGTTTGTCTAGATGAGTAATTTCATTAATTACATTCCAAATCAATCCATCTTTTAGGTCTTTTGATGATATTGTTAACCAGTTATGGAAGGTTGGAATGTATTTTGCTGCTCTTGTTTTTTTAGATTTTCCATACACAACATGCCTAACAAATAATTCGTTTAACCCTAATTTGTTTGCCAATTTTTTGCATGATATGCCAGATTTTCTCATATATAATATTTTACTTCTTAATCTTTGCTGATTTTTCTCAGTTTCCTGTTTAAAGCACAGATAGCCTAAAGCATATGCAGCCATATTTTTTCTCTTTCTACAATATTCATATCCCAATAATTTACTAAAGTTAATTAGATTCTTATCATTACACTTTATACTTATCGTTACTTTGGATTTCTCTTTCCCATTTACAACATTCCGTAAAACTCTAAGATTGCTTGTTTCAACTCCAAATCTATTGATAAGTGAACAGAGTCCTTTAGCAAATGCTATGCCATTTTCTTCATATTTTCTATCTTTTGTTAAATGCAATCGCAAAGATTCAAATCCTTTAGAATGTTTTCTTGTTTTTATTATATCAAGCTCGCTTCCAAAATAAGCTGCTAGGAATTCCCTTGTTAATTTCTTATCAACTGCTATCCATTTAGGAACATCTGTATCTATTTCACTTTTTCTTCCAATTGGTGCTCCAAGCATTATTAACAATATTGCTAATGAAGATGCATGACACCTCATGCTTGTAGTAAATCCTTTTATTTCTCTTCCGTTTACAATTGATCTAGTCTCGACAGTTGAGATAGAAGATGACTCATATCCTAAAATTATTAGATCTTTTTTAATATCCTCTAAATCTTCTGTTTCCCCAGAAAAGCTTAAACAAAATATTGGAAAAGTTCTATCTTTTTTATATATGACTGTCAATGAACCATCACCCAAGACATGGCCAAGAATTCTTGCTAAAATAAATGTTTTACTATTGTTGCTAAATAACGGCAGAAGTTCTCTTTTTCTAAGTTTTGATATCAACCAATCATAGCGTGTTTTTGTCTTTGATTTTAATATTTTTGATATCCATGATTTAGAAATCTTTGTGTTAGTTTTTTGTTTTACTAATACAATGATTTTATTATATGAATATCCTTGTTTTCTTAGATCATACACCATATTTTTAACTTTAATTACAACACTACTTTTTGCATTGATTAGAGATGGTGTTCCATTGTTTGCAGTTTCCATTTTTTCTAGATTTTTTTCAATCTGACTTTCATTTAAAATTATTCTTCCTTTTTTTGTTATTTCTGGTAATCTACTTTCTACATGATGAAGAACAGCAACCTTGTTTTCTTTTCTAAGATTTGAAAGCGGTGTCCATCCATTTGGAGTCCAGAATGGGTGGTCTGATGAAGCTATTAATTTCTTTCCTGTATTTGTTCTTAAAAGAAAAACATCATCTTCATCTTCAATATATCCCAAAGGGGAGGATGATTTAGTTTCTTTAGTTGTTGTATCCATTGCAATGACTTTATTGTGCTTCCAGCAATTTTTCAATTCTTTTATTTTTCTTGTTCCGTTTTCTACTAAAATCATTGAGTTTGGATCCACGCATTTTGGACAGATATGCACTGGATATAATCCTCTATATAACAGTCCTTTCTGGAACGCTATTTTGAATGTATGCCATGCTGATTCAATATACTGATTATCCAGTGTAAGATATGCGTTTTCCCAATCCATCCATACTCCAAGGTCTGCAAACTCAGAATTCATTGTTGAAATATGCTCTGTTGCGAATTTCCTGCATTGTTTGTTGAATTTCTCTATTCCATATTTTTCTATCTCTGCCTTTGATTTGAATTTCAAAAGCGCCTCTACTTTTTTCTCAATCGGCAGTCCATGGGTGTCATATCCTGGCTGGTCCCAGACATCAAATCCTCGCATGCGCCAGAATCGTATAAAAACATCTTTTAGAATTTTGTTCCATGCAGTTCCCATGTGGATATTTCCTGATGCATATGGCGGGCCGTCAAGAAAATAGAATTTTTTAGCGTCTTTTCTCATATTCCGGGCTTTTTCGCATATTTTATTCTTATCCCAGAATTGTTTGATCTTCAGCTCCTCGCTTGGTTTCATAATCAATCACATATTTATAATGCTTTCGCGCTCAGTTAGCTCGTTTAATGAAACTTCGTTACTTAAACTCACACGCTTCGCTTGAATCTTTTCCCAGAACTGCTTTATTTTTAATTCGTCTACTGGTTTCATAATTATTCCTTCTCGCGTGGCTATATCTGAACCACTAATATTCTACTATAAATTAAATTATTAAAAGGATATCTTATAGCAGATTGCAATAATATTGGAACTTTTAGCTGCAATCTGCTATATGGAAAGAACATAATAAAATATTCCAAAACTAGTGTTCTTTACTATTATCTGCCAGAAGTTGTCTTTAGCTCTTTCAAATATTCCTTAAATCTCGGAGATCTTATCAGGCATGGCTGTTTTTTATTGTGATACTTGGATTCTATTGAGTGTTTTCTGTCAAAGGCTTCTGCTATGTTTGTGTTTCTCACGTTTCCAAGCAATCCATTTGTTGCAACAGTATAAGCGCATGTCATATAATCTCCGTTTGGATCTATTCCAATTCCCCACGTTGAATAGCCGCATATGCCATCGCTTCCTCGCATTAATGGTCCTCCTGTTTCAGAAAACTTTTTAATAAGCGCTATCTGTCTTGCGTGTTTTTTGTCATCAATCATTGTTTTCCAATTCTTCATGCCAGAACCATATTTTGCCAATGGATTGCATATAAAATAAACATCATTGCCAAATCTCTTTTTTAGATAATTCTTTATTGTGGCAATTTCTTTTTCATTAATATCTGAAACTGTGGTATTTACAGCTATGCTTAGTATACGCATTCCATTTACTGTTTTAATTGTATTTCTGTAGATGTCAACAGCGTTTTCAATGTTTTTTAATACTTTAGGAAGATTTCCTTTAGTTTGAGTAAGCCAATCATAGACGTTAGGATTTAATGAATCAAGACTTATGACAAGAACTGCATTGTTGTCTCTATAGAATTCCAGAAGCTTTTTTGACAATACGCTTCCATTGTCATAGATTATTGATATCATTCCAAGAGTATTTGCCTTTGCAACAATCTTTTTAGTCTCTTTGTTTATTGATGGCTCTCCTTTTCCTGCAACAACAATTACTTTTGCGCCAAGTTTGTTTGCCTCTTTGATTAATGATAGTCTTTTTTTCAATCCAATATCATCCTGCGCAGAATGCTTCTTGTTTAGATTACGACTAAAGCATTTTTTGCAGCAATAATTGCAGCTAAATGGAAGATTTAGCATCAAATAGGTGAATTTATTCAGCTTGCCTATTTTTGAAAGATGTTTTGGCGTGCCTTTTACAGTTTTCATATATTCTCATTGTTACAGTTCTATATTAAAGTTAAGTTTGTTGACAAGAGCCCAGAATATCTTTAAATGATTCTGTTGCGAATTCTTTATTATTTATAGCTGTTCTGTATAGCAGAGTAGCAATTATAGTCGTCAAACAAAAGAATCTGGATATGATTTTGTTTGACTCCGTATAGCAAACCCACATAATCATGCATGGTGAACTCATAGAGTTCACCTGCACAGGTTGAGCATAGCTCAACCATGTGTCCGGAATCTTTTGTGGGTTTGCTATAGCCATTATGAGATAAACAATCATGTTTATCAGTGAATAGATTATGGCCGTCGTGGTGTAAATCCATTAAGGAGCAAAATGGTAACATAGAAGACTGTGGGCAGTTCCACTGTCTATAAATTATTAGACATGGATAGATAGAAATCTTCTGTTCTGGGTTCGACTCCCAGCGATGGCCCTCCAAGTCTTTTTCAAAGAAAAGGCTTGGGTTTGTCTAAATAGCAACGCTATTTGACACACAAAACAGAATTATGCTGAAGCACATATATTTACTGTGATAACATGGGAATATTTAGTTATTTGAGGTTTGGCATTGGCTTGTTATTGGCAATAGAAATCATAAGATCTGCGCTGTTTGACGGCGTTATTTCCTCATTTGCTATCAGTCTTTCCATTATTTTAATAATCCTAGGCATCTGGTTTTTTGTAGGAAAGTTTGCGATAGGAAATTGATTATTTATTCATGCAAACATAGAATAGATATTGGTGAGTATTGTGTCGCATTTATACAAATGCTACAGATATTCATCTCATCAGATCTAAATTTTAATGAGGTGAATATTATGGCTGAAAAGAAGAAAGAAGTTAAGAAAAAAGGCGGCTGTTGCTGCTGCTAAAATAAAGATTTGTTTTTATTTGCGTTCTTGTTTTATTCTATTTTTATTCTATTTTGTTTTGGTTTCATCCCACATCAGCTTTAAATATTTCCGTGTTCTATATTACCTAAAGGTGCTAATAATGATTGTTGAAAAATTACAGGGTGGACGTCCCCACAGGCGGCTGTCCCCATCTCAGATGATAATAGAGATTTAGTTAGCCGTAGTTCTGTGAAATTCTTAGTTAAATTGGATGATAAGGGTAGAATATCTTTACCATCTGATCTTAGAAGAAGTCTTGGTATTGATACTGGAGAACTTTGATTAACCCTACAATCTGTAAAAAGACTTCAGGTATTCTGAAGTCTTTTTACACGCTGTACACAAAGACTAAAGGTCTTTGTGTACACCATGTGAAAGTTCTCAATAAGGACTTTGACC
>JACRMW010000016.1 GCA_016219465.1 Candidatus Aenigmatarchaeota archaeon
TCTTTTTGCAATCTCCTCATATCTCTCATTAAGCTTTTCACAAGTTCTATGAGTTCTTTCCTGCTTAGCTGTTCAATGTCAATTACCATAACACAAGAAATGGATTATCTAACATTTATTGATTTTGGTAGTCCAGAAGCCGCTTCCTTAGGCTGAACAGATACAATCAGCATAAAACCTTAAATACTTTACCATGCAATGATAACAATGGGACATGTTATGGGTTATCTAAGAACTGTGTTTGAAGAGTTTGATGCAGCAGTATGCTGAAAAACAAGCTGTGTGAGATAAAATACTTGAATAATATATTATCAAAATTTAAAAGGTGTGCAGAAGCATGACATTTAATACATTGAAGCCAGCAGGAAGATTAGACCCAGCAGTGAAAAGATTTCTCGATCCATCTTATCTTTCTAATGATCATAATGATTATACAACAGCTCTGACAAATGTATTGGAAAATGGGAACAGTCCAGTATTTTTAACTGTTAAAAAAGGCAGTAAATATTCAACAGAATTAGCAGTAATTGATAGCTATCTTGAGAAAATTCTAGAATATCCAAAAAACACACCAGCTGATATGGATTTGGTGATAAACGCCTGCAGAAAAGCATCAATGATGTATGATTCATTGAGAACACGGATATCACAATCTAATAACCAAACATACGCTGACAACAAGCTGATGGAGCACTCTGCAAAACAGCCAATGAATAAAGTGCTATATGAAACAACAAATCCTTTGCTGTTGATTCTTAGAGGACAGTGAGTTGATTGCCATGAACCTGAAAGATATAGTAAGTGATTTCCAGATAATATTTCAAAAGTGGCAGGCTGAGGCATTCTATAAAGACGAGCCTGTTTTTCTTAGGAATTATAGAATGGCTATGTTGAATAATGGTATAAGCCTGAAAAAGGCTGACAGGGAAATATCAGCAGTTGAATGTTTTCTGAATGAAATTGACGCAACAAAAGAATTGCTTGAATCCGAACTAAGATATATGGAAAAGAAAGGAACAATGCCATTCAGATGCGCAGATATAAGAAAAGAGTTTGATGGCCTCTGTTATACGGAAAACAATATAATGAGGACAGGATCGTATTATATGTTGCCTGTTCTTGACAGAGAATACACACATTTGGCATTCAACAACCTGTCGCGCAAGCCCAGAAGCAATGAAACAATTGCCAGTGGAATCACGACAGGATATGCGATAAAAGCAGGCAACACTTTTATAGATATTGCAGATCAATATCCAGGATTCTCTGATAAGAGATATGGATCTAGTCAGGAGAAAATATCCATGAAATGGTTGTTGAATTCAGCAGTTTGTGTGAATTGAGGTTGTATATATGAAGGTTATTGATAAATGTTTTACGCTTTTTTTGTTAGGAATACTTACATTCGGTGCATATGATTATAACAAACACCATGAAAAGAAGAATGCAATAATAAGAAAATACGAACACGTGGATTACAGAAATGTTATTGGTGAAATAAAAACCCCAAGAGAAGCGCAGGATTATTGTATATATTTTATTGATGGCGGAAAAATCGTACTTGATTCAGACGGATATAAGATATGGAATTCATTCAAAACAATACACGAGACAAGAAAAGGAGTTTGTGTTGACGGAGCTGTTGCAGGCACTGCATTATTGAATGACGATAGATATGAAACAGAAATATGCGCATTGTTTGATTCAAGTGTAAGTAAACAGGGTCATGCTGTTTGTGTATATCAGGATCCTGAGACAGGAAAATTTGGATCTATTGGAATAAATGAATGTGATTTTAATGACGCTGTTTTTAATAGCCTTGATGAATTGGAATGCAGATTAGCATCGTTATATAAGAGCAACCATTTTGATATGGCTTTTTGTTTTAAATTGCCTGGATCAGAAACTAAAGACTATAAAATAAAGTTTACGTCTGAAAATTGTCTAATAAAGAAGTGATATGATTTTTATAATTTCTGACAGAGACTGTAAGAATTAAATCCACGCCAAAGAAAATATTATCATGATGCCAAAACTGCAGAAACTTCTGACAAATATCCCATGCGGAAAAATCACAACCTATAAAATTATTGCCAATAAATTAGGAACATCGCCGCGAGCAATAGGCAGAATGCTCAGCAAAAATCAATACCCTGACAAATATCCCTGTTACAAGGTTGTGATGAGCAATTGCAAGCTTGGTGGATATTCTGGTGGCATAAGAAAGAAGATAGCATTATTAGAGAAAGATGGAATATTTGTGAAACGTGGAAAAATAATGTGTTTCAAAGAAATATTGTATATATACGGAGGGAAACAAAACATTTCCAGAATGTTTTGTTGAACGACTATAAGTTTTAGATATTACCAGCGAATTCTTTTTATCTTGTTTTGTTTTTCAGCTATTTTGTAATCAGAGTCATCGCTGATTATATTAGTATAACCAGTTGATACTGCAGTTGCGACAACAATAGAATCAATTGTTGGTATATTAAAAGAATAACTTAGTTTTCCAGCTTCTTCAGCTATCTCTCGTGTTAGATCTGCAACGAAAATATTTTCACTTGAATTTAATCCAGAAATAAACATATCTAATTCTTTATTAAGACCACGCATCAGATACTTCTTAACTATTTCTGTTATGACAACAGACGGAACAATCAATCTAGCTTTGCCATATTTAATATCCTCCCATAAAGCAATTGCTTTTGGATCTTTTTCAACAAGTTTTATAAAGAACCAACTATCAGATGTATACTTCATTCTAAAGCCCTTATAATATTTTTATTGGATTTTTCTGCAAAGAGCAGTCGCTCTTTGAGCGACCAAAGAAGATTCTCTTCTTGGGCACGAAATCCGATGGAACGAAATTCCATCTTCGGTTTTAAAAGCGCCCCAAACTTTTATTTTTGAAAAAGTCTGATTTTAATTATTTTTCCAAGAGTTTACCTATCTGCTCTCTCTTTTTGTATATCTTCCCAGTCTTTCATGGTTATTTTTCCATGTGCCTTGGATAAAGCAGAAAGAATAAGATCTTCTCCGCAAATCTTGGAAATCTTTTTTATAGATATCTCGCCAGATATATCAACTATCTTCAACAACTGATTTGGTCTAATGTTCTCCTGGTCTCTTATCTCCTTTGGTATTGTTATCTGCCCCCGTTCTCCGACAATCACATGCTTTTCTATAAACATATTACCACAGATACATATTTACATATATCCATACTTACATATTTAAAAGCATTGAATATGAGAATAAAGATTTTAAGGGAATGAAGTTCTATCTATTTTATCCACCAAGAGAATTGAACGCACCAATTACACCAATTACCAAAGCAATTATACCTAGCCAAAAGCCAACATCACCTTGCAATCCCCAACCAAAGAACAACTGAATCACACCATACAGAATAAGAATAATAATTATAGGAACGCTAAAATCAACCATATATAGTGAACCAAGTAAATACAAAGTGAAACATAGTTTCACTTGTACAGCAAAGACTTCTCAAGTCTTTGCGTACAGAAGGAATTGTAAATTCCTTCTTGTATCGGTGGAACTCTGTTCCACCAGATTCCACCAGATAATCAGGTATGATACATGGTGGACTCGTTGAGTCCACCTGTACAGGTTGAGCATAGCTCAACCATGTATCTTGGTTCACTTATAGCAACCAACTTATATATCATATCCAGATTATTAAGTTGGCTAGCTATAACCACATTCTGAACTTTTGCGGTTTAAATACCCCATGAAGCAATTCTGTTGTCCATTTTTACAATGGAGACAACAAAATTGGCTGAAAAGCATAAATTATTGAGTTTTAAGCAGAATTTTTCTCCCTTCATTGAAAATGGGGTGAAAAATTCACTTGAAGACTATATAAACCGCAAAACTATAGCACATTTTAATAAAATAGAAAAATAAAATAAAAAAATATTTATCTTCTTTTCTTTGCCGGTGCAGCTTCTTTATGCATTATGCACATCTTAGCAGCGCCAAGGAACAGGAATCCAACAAAATACTGGACTATTACCATAGCCAGTGTCTGGTTCATTGGAAATGCTCCGCCAAGCGCTACCTGCGTTGCAAGAGCGCCAAAGATAAGCACTGCTGCGATAGTCATGCAAATTGCTGCGCCGATCATTTTTTTGACATCGCACATAGTTATCAATAATACTTCTCTCCTGTGGTATAAATAGCTGGAGAAAAAGAATTAGATATTGTGAACTTTGAATTAATCAAAGTTCACAATAAGGACTTTGACCAAAAAACATGTTATTCAAAGTCCTTTAATGCAAGTGATATCATGAAACTGGAAAGGTATGAGAAGATCATAAAAGGCAGGATAAAAGCAAGATTCGCAAAAACCCTGCGAAAATCAACTGATTCTGGAACTAGTGCAATGATATTGAACAATGACAACGACGATGCACTAAAGCCATTGCGCACAGCCAGGCTAAGTTTTCAAGAATCTGTGATGCAATACAGTCATCTGGAAAAGCAAAATAAAGGAAAACTGTGGGCGACAAAACAAACTGCAAAGTGGATAGAAAACATGGCAAGAGAAAGAAAAGGAATAATAATAAATCCAGGAAACATAGAAAAAAACCTAGGTCATGTAATATCTGCACTGTCAATGGTAAAAGCAAGCACGCCAATAATACTTGAGACAGATGGATATTATTCAGAAGACATAGCCAGGCAGTTGAATAACATCGTTGATGTGCATATCATGAATTTTAAGTACATGTCAAGCGATTGCGCAGAGTTTCTAGGCAAAACACCTGATTATGCAGACTATGCAAAGAAGAATATTCTTGCAGCAGAAAAACACGGAGATCTGGTTCTTAGGCATCAAATATTGCCAAGCCATATTGAATGTGATACAAAGCCTATTCTTGAGTGGGTAAAACAAAATCTCAGTAAATATAATTTCCAATTGTGCGCAGAATTCACGCCAAGAATTGGCATGGAAAACGAGATATCGCGAAGAATAACAATATCAGAATACAATGACGTCATGAAGCATGCAAGAAATATAGGTCTGGAGATATAGAGCTTTGTAAAGTCTTATGGAATGATTATAGTGAACCAAATAAAGAATACAAACAGAAGCTTTGCTTCTGCTGTACAAGAAGGAATTTGCAATTCCTTCTGTACGCAAAGACTTGAGAAGTCTTTGCTGTACAGGTTGAACATGGTTCAACCATGTATAGCAACCAATGAAATATTATATGTAGTATATATGGTGAAGCATAGCTTCACCTATACAGGTGGAACTATGTTCCACCATGTACCTGATTATTTCATTGGCTTGCTATAATCTGAAGACTATTAAAAACAATTATCAGAATAATCAATCCATGAAATGGATTGATTAAAACCCAAACGGACTGCTTGACTGGAAAAAATACAGCCAGAACAATGCAGCTATCACAAATCCAGCTATGCCTGCTGCTATCCTAAGAATCTTGCGATCCATGGTGTGCCAATCTTCTCTTATATCATTGAAAAAGAATTTAATAAAATTCGCAAACGACCTTAATTTTGACATAATATCGCCTTCAACTAGTATTGATAATGTTTGATAGGGTTTGATATGAATTGATAGGATTTGATAAGTATTGATATGTATTGATATGAAGATATTTATACACTATTCTGAAATATAGTGAAACCACTAAAGATTCAATATATGATACAGTGTTTTCACACACACAGAAAGCAAAGCTTTCTGGTGCACCAAACAACGTATGTTGTTTATGTGTATAGCAACCAATGAAATATTGTACTTGGTTGCTTCATTGGCTTGCTATAGTTAAAGCTTTTTAATCTTCCCAGGCTTTGGTTCATAGCAAGAGCCCTCGTTCAGCAGCTCTTCTATAACAATATCCACCACATTCTCAGGCAGTCCAGACTTTTCTATAATCTCTGAATAATTGCAGCCCTCACCAGAATCCATCTGGTCTATGAGCATAAGAATCTTTTCCTTTTGCTCCTCAGTGCCAATATCATGTTCAGGCTCTTCTATGCTTTCTGCTTGTATAACTGCCTCAATCTCATGACTTGAAATTCCAAACTCTTTCATGACATGCTTAAGCTCATGGAGATCGCTTATCTGTTTCTTGTATTCTATTATTATCTTTTTTTTGCTGTCCATTGCCTTGTCATTCTCCCTTATTTCAAGCTCCCGAAGAATTTCGAAATTTGGATCAGCCATCTTCCATACATTTTCTATAAGAACATAGATCTCGCCATTATATTCCCTTATCTTTCCAACAAGATCAACAATCTCGCCTGCATTCAGATTATCAAGAACAATGGAATCAAATATTTTTGCCCTTATAGTGTCAGTGCCATCATCCAGAGTTATGCTGGAAAACTTTTTGTCTGCTGACAAAAACCTGTCAACAACAGTTCCAAGCAGTCTTACTCTGTTTATTCTATAAGCTTTTTTAGTGACAATATAACTGTTCTCTGCTTCATTGACATACCTGCCATTCATCACAGAACCTATCCGGGCCTTTATTGCAGTAAGTCTCTTTTTCTCAATCATTTTAAAAACCTTATAATATTCAACTGGCTTTTGAAATTTGAACAATCTCTGATTGTTCAATCATTTTCTCATGCCTTTAATTTCATTAAATAATAACCTTAATGCTTTAGTTGTTATCCTATCACCCACTTTTTCAATAATATCATATTTTTTTGAATTACTCTTCTCATATTCCAGCACCTGCATAGCCAATTCAAGCAAATCAATATCTTTCACAAATATTGCCTCATTTGTTTTTCCTTCATTATACGCTGTCCACAAATTCATTATTTCCTTTCTCTGCGCATCTGGCAACAATGATGTAATCTCAATCATTGCATTCTTTTCCTTTACATGCTTGCTTTCCCTGCCAATGTCATCTGGCGTAAGATCGCCTATAATAGATTCTCCCATATCATGAGCAAGAGCCATTTTTATCACCTTATCCCTGTCAACTCTATCATCAGCAAGCAGCATACACATGACAGCTGTCATGTAAGAATGGTCAGCAACAGATTCTGGGGTTTCAATTCCTCGCAAAACCCAGCCTCTTCTTTTCTCGTCTTTCAGTTTTCTAATTATCATAAAAAATTTCAACATATCCATAATTATCCCAACATTATGTTCTCTTCACATATCCTGGTTTTGGCTCAAATAACATTCCTTCATCTTTTAGTCTGTGTATAATTTCCCGCGCTTTTTCTGTTTCTACGCCCTGCTCTCCTGCCTGGGCTTCAATATCAGATATCGCAACCTCTTTGCCGCCTTCTTTCTGCAGCTCTGCAATAATGTCCTGTATTATCCTTATCTTGGATCTCTGTCTTGATGATATGCCACTTTCCAGCTTGTCAATATCAATCCTTCCTGTCTCTTCGTCAGATCCAAGCTGCATCAATGAAAACTTCATGAGATTAATAGACCGCTTTGCATCATCAATAGTGATCCTTGTATCAAGCCTTATCTTAGCAGAAGCCTCTGACAATCTCAGCAATGCCTCATACTGCCTTAATGTAATGCTCACAACGCCTCCTTCTGGATAGGCATTTCTCATCTCAACATAAAAATTCTTGAGCATATCAGCAGCTTCTTTCGTCAGCGCTACATTCTCTATTCTCCTTGCATAAGCAATATATTTTCTTAGCAGATCAAGTTCAATCTCAGGCACAACAGTTTCAGGCAATATTCTGGATGTTATGATGTGGTCTGCCATTCTTTCATCAGCCAGCTTGTCAGGAATATCCTTTAATGCAAATTTCAAATCAAACCTTGACAACAATGTATCTGGAATATCAACCTGCTCAAGTATTCCTTTATACTGTTCAAACCTGCCATATTTAGGATTTGCTCCAGCAAGCACAGCTGTCTGCGCAGGCAATGTCGCCACAATGCTTGCTTTCGCGATGCTAACAGTCTCTATACTCGTGGCTTCGTGCATCGCTATCTGATCATCCTTGCTCATCTTGTCAAATTCATCAATAGCTATCAATCCTTTATTGCAAAGAATCAATGCGCCTGCTTCCAGAACCCAGCTGCCAAGAACTTCATCTTTTCTTACAGATGCCGTGTTATGCATAATCAATCCATTTGCAACAAACGAATGATCATCCTCAACAGTAACATCATATACATAGTCTTCACCATCAATGATCTCAATGCCAATGATTTCATCCCAAAATATATCTGAGTTTGCAAATACTTTTAGTCTTCTGATTTGCCCGGATTCGGTTTCTGGCATTTTTTCAACAATCTTTGACAATCTATCTCTAGAAATCATTATTCTGTTCTTCTCATATGCATAATTTTTATAACCGTACAGCATCTTTGATGTCATTCCAGCACTAAGCCTCGCTTTTTTTAACAGACATGATATTTCAGGAATTATATCTATATTTGTATTTTTCTTTAAAGTTCTTTGAATAATACAATCTAACTTTTTTTGTTTTACCGAAGAACCAAACCCAATTGTTTCATTAAATTTTCTCAGAGTTTCTATTCCACGAATTTCTAATGAATATTTGTCTGTTGATATTGCATATCGTCCTTTTATGATAGATTTTGTTGGCTCTCTTTTTCTAATCTTTGATATTATGCCAAACCTTAGCAACAACAATTGCAGACCGATCGCAAACTCCTTGCTTGCTGTATTAAATCCAATTGAATCAGAACCTTTTCCTTGCTGAATAGCAACATAACCATCAGTATCAAACAATCCTTTAATATATGCAGATATCAGATTATTCGGAAGTCTTGATAGTTCTCTTGTTATTCTTAGTTTATGTGATTTTTTTCCGCTTGGAATTCCAAACTTTTCAGCAACACTGCCAATTATTTTTGAATGTATTCTTAGATATGGTATTCTGTCAGGGTGCTTATAATATTCTGGCTCTATTTCAAATAAACTCTTGGATAAATATGAAAAACTATTTAACAGTTCATTGTCATTTGAAGAAAACCACAAGGATAATCCGCCATGTTTTGACCTGTATATATTTCCATCGCCTGCAATCAAACCAAAGAAATACAGCATGTCCTCTGTAAAATGCTTTGGAAATTTTATTTTATGCCCCATATATTGTGTAAGTTCCAGATCATCTGGCAAAAGCTCCTCTATATTAATGTGAAAAGATTTCGGTATATCCATCGGTCGATAGATCGATGGCACAAGCAGAACATGCGTTCTGCTGTGCAAGAGAAACTTTGTTTCTCTTTGCATCACTACTCCGAAGTCTTTTACACGCCAACCACCAGTTAAAGACTGGTGGTATGACGTATCAACCTCCTCGCATAATTTCATCATTGTCTGTATTGTTGGTGCCTTATTTCCGCGCCAGCCATGATAAAGATTATTCTCTCCTATGCTGTTTTCTCTGGAGAATTCCCTGATTGTGCCTGCCTGTTTTATTTTGTCAATAACCGGACTCATGACAGAATCAGTATTTATCAGTCTAACGGTTTTATCCAACAGATTAAAAACAGATGCATTATTTTGAGGATCGGTATAGATTATTCTTGGTGATGCAATATATTCGCCTTTTTTGACATCACATGCTTTTTTCCACACAGTCTCGCCATTTTTTATAACAGGAACTGGATTTTCCAGAGTAAGTTTCAGCTCTTTTCCTGTTCTTGAGACAATTTTAATTAGTTTTTTTGGAGATTTTAGTTTCCAGTATTTAGTGATTTTTTTTGATTTAATCTTGAGATTTTCTTGATCAAATGCAATTATCTCAGAGCCATCACCATCACTGATAAAAACTCCTTCCTCTAGCTCTTTTTTCTGTAATTTCATTTTTTCTTCCACCAACTCACCAATTCTTGTTATAGAGCCATCTCTCATGGTTATCAATGTATCATATGTAGCGCATAATCCAACTCCCGAGACACCAGAACCACTCACATATCTTGCGCGTGGAACAATTGTAGACACAAGTTTCAGTATAACGCTTTTTCCAACACCAGGATCTCCTGTAAGAAGAATATGAATATTTCCGCGTGTCCTAGAGCCGTCTGGCAAAACATGCGGAACCCCGCCAAACAACTGCAAAGCAATTGATTCCTTTATTTCATTAAATCCATATATTCCAGGAGCAATAGATCCCCTGAGTTTTTCATATATACCCGGATCTCTGGAGAGATCAAGTATTTTTTTCACATCGTCTTCTGTCAATTCAAGCTCGTCAAGCTCTGCCTTTGAAGATTCAAAATAATTCACCTCTATATGTGTGTTCAGTATTGTAGTGACCTTGCCTTTTATGCGCCTTGGTATTTCCTTGAGAATGCCAACAACCCTTATCCGATTTCCAGGATCTGTCTTTCTCTGCATCTTTGGTGTTGTAAGATCTTCTTTTACAAGCAGCATGATCTCGCTTGGCTGTTCTCCTGTTGTTATCTCAAAAGGCTCCACTCCCCTAAGCCACCTGAAATCATACAGTTTTCTCTCTGCCTGATTAAAATCTCCTCTGAATCCACAAATGCACACAGAAGGCTTTTGTATGAATGGGGAATCGTCCTGAGGAACTGCTATTTTGTTTGCACAGTCAGGGCATGAATAGATTATCTCATAGACCTGGGGCTTTATCTCTGTCGCAGACTTTACTATGACATCTGTGCTGATGAGCTTGCCTATATGCTCTGCCCTCAGGTTTCTCAAACGAATCAGTCTTTTTTCAGGAAGGTTTCTTACCCTGACATTCATCTTTTCCATTGAACTGTCAAAAAGTTTGACAGCTTCCTTGAATTCTTTCAGAACAGCATCTGGCTGTTCAAGAAGCTGATCTGCAATAACAGGATCATATATATCAAGCAATGAAAAATCTATAGACAGCGCAGGCTTGTCCTCTGTCAGCTGCTGCTGCACCTCAGAATGATAATATTCCCTTAGAAAATTATACAACACTTCATGCTTTTCCATTTACACACCGCGCAAAATAATAGTTATAGCTAGAGACATGCTTTCGTACAAGAATAGATGCTAGCAACATATTTTAGTGTATGCTTTTACCAAATGTTATATTTCCTTTAGAATAACCACTTTGCTAGAGTAAATATGCATCAACAAATGGTATTTAAAGCTTTTTAGTATTTAAACTACTTGACATGACTGTTTCTTGAAAGGAAATGGTTATGATAATGCAACAAAACAATAGTAGCTATAGTTTGTTGTTATAGCTGCAAGCAGAACAGCTATTAATAGTAAAGAACAGTAATTTTGGAATGTTTTTATTATGTTCTTTCCATATATAGTTAGCCCAGTAAAGATTCAGGTATAATACAAGAAGGTTCATTGAACCTTCTGTACACAAAGAACCAGTTGGTTCTTTGTTGTATCTGGTTAACTTATTCATGGTCAGCAGAGCTGACCTGAATACATGGAGAAACAAAGTTTCTCCTGTATAGATTGAACCTTCTGGTTCAATCATATATTCAGGTTGAACTTTGTTCAACCATGAATATAGCAGCCAACTTGTATATCATGTCTTGAATATTAAGTTGGCTAGCTATAGCAGATTGCAATAATATTGGAACGTTTGGTTGCAATCTACTATAAGAGGTGTTTTTATGGGAAAGGTTATGCCGAATGAAATAAAGATTGAAAACGTAGTCGCTTCTACAGATATTAAAAAAGTAATATCATTGGACAAGCTTTTGACTGTTTTAGAATCCAGTGAGTATGAGCCAGAGCAGTTTCCTGGGTTGGTGTATCGGCTGACAGAGCCAAAAGTAGCTACTCTGATATTCAGGTCAGGAAAAATAATCTGTGTTGGAGCCCGCAGTACAAATGCAGCAAAGATTGCTTTGAGAAAGACAGTAAAGAATATCAAGAAAATCGGAATAAGAGTGAATGAAAACTCCATAAAAATAAAAATAGAGAACATTGTCGTTGCTGCAAATCTTGGAAAAGAACTTAATCTTGATCAGCTCGCATTCAAACTGGAAGGAAGTGAATATGAACCAGAGCAGTTTCCTGGGTTGGTGTATCGGTTAGAAGAGCCAAAAGTAGCATTTCTGCTATTTTCATCAGGACGCGCAGTGTGCGCAGGAGCTAAGACATTGGATGCAGTCAAGGACGCTGTCCAGCGCCTGAAAAAGAAGCTCACGCAATTGAAGGCCTGGTAATAATTATTTCTCAAAGAGAAATAATTATTTTCTTTTATAATTGCCAAACATAAGACCACAGTAGAGCCTTGATAACATGCCGCCTGTGAATTCATCAACTTGTATGCTATAATCATCCATGAATTTTTTCATCTGTTTTAGATCGCTGACTGATGTTGTGGCATGCCTCATATCCTCGCCTTTGCCTCCAATCCGATGCAAATGATATCCTCTAGAATTCGCTTCCAGCATTGTTCTTGCAGGCTTGCAATTATAATTGCTTTCTAATAAACTGTCCATATTTTTCCACTGATATTTATTGCGCGCGCCAGTATATAAAGCTGTGCAATTGTTTTGCATAGGTATGCAAAACAATTGTATCACGATTATTCTGCAAAGCAGAATAGTTATTTTGACTGTTTCTTGAAACGAAACAGCTATTGGCGCGAATAGTAATACAACTGAATTGTTGAATAAAGAACAAAATGACTTTCTTCGAAAGTCATTTATCTTGTCAAGGAAAGAAATAT
>JACRMW010000032.1 GCA_016219465.1 Candidatus Aenigmatarchaeota archaeon
AGTCATTTATCTTGTCAAGGAAAGAAATATTATACTTTCCATTACAAGAACAAAGAGGAATTGCGAAGCAATTCATCTAAACACACAAACAACATGTGTTGTTTGGTGCACCAGAAAGCTTTGCTTTCTGCGTGTCTCGTATAGGAAAATATCATAATAAATATACTTTCCTATACAAGAACAGAAAAGACTGTCAAATCTTCTTTAAATATCAGTATTACTATTATTTACATATTGTAAATTTTGGCAGGGGTAAAATGTACATAAAAAGAATTTTAGAAAGGGATATCCGAAGATATCTTGATAAACGGGAGATAATAGCAGTCATTGGTCCGCGTCAAAGCGGAAAGACAACTCTATTAAGACAGATATTCAGCGAACTTAAGAATGCTGTGTTCTTGGATTTTGAAGACAGAGAAACGCTGGAACTGTTCAACGATGATATAAAATCATTCATTGATCTATATGTCAAGAAACATGATTACCTTTTTATTGACGAATTCCAGTATGCTAAAGATGGCGGAAAACAACTAAAATATATTTACGACAGCCAGAACATCAAAATTCTTATATCTGGTTCATCTGCAACCAGCCTGTCTATACAGAGCATAAAATACCTTGTTGGAAGGATATTTGTATTCTATCTGTATCCGTTTTCCTTTGAGGAATATCTTAACTATAAAGAACCGAAACTATATAGCATCTATCTGAAAAGAAAGCCGACAAAACCAATTATAGAGAGAATTATTCCCTATTTCAATGAATTCTGCGTTTTTGGAGGCTATCCGCGGGTTATATTGGCAAAAGACAATGAAGAAAAAGAAACAGTGCTCAAGAATATTTATAATACTTATTTTCTAAAAGAAATTAAGGAGATATTGAACATCCCAGATGACCACAGATTAAGCAAATTAATTCATGCGCTTGCTCTGCAAATAGGAAATATAATAAATTACAATGAACTCTCAAGCATAACAGGATTCAATTACAAAGAATTATTGAATTATATGAATGTGCTTGAAAAGACATTTATATCCAGAAAGAGCCAGCCATTTCACACAAACAAAAGAACAGAACTGGTAAAATCTCCAAAGATATTCTTTATTGACAATGGCTTTAGAAACGTTGTAATCAAGAATTTTATGGCAGTTGGAATGAGAACAGATAAAGGAATGCTGTATGAAAATTTCATCGCAACCGAGCTCATTAAAAAGAATGTTGATATCAAATACTGGCGAACAAAATCAAAGGCAGAAGTGGATTTTGTTATTGAATCAAAAGGCAGAATAATTCCCCTTGAAATAAAATCTGAATTAAACAGAGCAAAATTCACTCCTTCGTTTATTAGTTTTATTGAAAAATACAAGCCCAAGAAAGCATTGATTTTTTCTGAAAAATTAATGGCTGACAAAAACAATGTTCGGTTCAGGCCAATATTCTCATTAAGTAAAGAGCTGTCTTGAAATTCCAGACAGCATCGCTATCTGCGCGCGAGTTTCACAAATTCCTTTGGAATAAATACCTTATTCTTTAGGTCTGGAATGCGCTCAAAATGATTTTTATTTAATGTGAGCAGATAATCAGAATCAGTCGTTTTGAATGTGGCTGCTATTGCCGCATCCTGATATTCTATAATATTTCCTTCAGTAATTAGATAAGCAAGGTATTGAGCTGTTTTCTCTGCTATTTTGGCGTCTAAATCTATCCAGAGAAACTGACCTAATATGCGTTTTGCTTCTAAAACAGAACTCTTATAATCCTTTCTTAGATACGAACCTGTAAGTATTTCAGAAACACTGATGGTGCTTACTAATATTCTATGGTTATTATCAATGAGTTTTTTGAGTATGTCTATTACTTCTTTGTTTTTTCTGTCTATTTCAACAATAATAGACGTGTCTAAAACAACATTCATCAAAGCACCATCACTCCACAATTCCTAGTCTCTTTAATCTGTCTTTCTCATCTGATCTTATTTTTTTCATAGTTTTATCAAATCTCTCAGGAAGAAAATCCTCAAAATCATCAAAAACCATTGGATTTCGTTTGCTGATCATGAGTACATCACCCTCTATATTCAATGTAACAATATCCCCTTCCATAACATGCATCTTTTCTCTTATCTCTTTTGTCAGTGTTATCTGATTTCCTCTTGTTACAATGCTCTCATCTGACATATAACCGCCTATACTAATACTATACATATTACTATTTAAATATTTTACTATCCCTTGTAGTAAATTAGCACTCCTCACAGGAACTTGTTCTGAATCTTTCTAATTTCTGGAGATCTTTGCATGCTTCTGCAAAATCTCGTGTGCCTGCATATGCTTTCATGCACAGCTCTTCCTGCGCGCTGAGTGTCACACTGCATCCCTCTCCGCAATATGTCAGGCATGCGCCAGGCGCTCTTGTAGAAAATCTTGAATCGCATGCAGCTATGAAGTTTGGATTGGTTATTGGTATTGCCCTCATAAATCCTATTTTATCAGAAGCCTTCTGCATGCCGTTGCATAAATCAATGCACTGGCTTGCAAACACCCTGTCAGCCTCTGCCTGTGACATCTTTGATCCAGCTGTTGATATGAAAAACACAGCAACTATTATCAGGACTAATAAAATCACGACTATTATTGCAATTGATTTAACTGGCAGGTTCATTGTCATCACTTCTATATTATTCCTGACGCACTCACACACGCCTCGCTGCACAAATCCTTCAGCTCTGTCTGCGGAGATATCTTCAATATCTCCGAGATCTCAAAGACCTTTAGTCTTTAGAAGCTTTGGATTTATTTTGCTCAGCTGGTTCGTTTGTCTACCTATATTTCATCCACAGGCTGAAATTCCTAAAGCCTTCTATTATACGCTCTCTCAATAAAACAACAACTGCTATCGCAGCTGCAATGACTGCTATTATTATATATAGAGTATAATCCTGGACTGCAAAAGGCATAGGCTCTTCAATCACAACAGCCTTTGCCCTGTATATCTCCAGCTCTCCTATTGTGGTTGCATTTAACTCAGATCTCTCTGCTAATAATTCTATGCATCTTGCATCCTTTTTCTGAAACTGCTCAAGATGCCAGTTCTTTGAATATGCGATGTTTGATTCTGCTGTCAATGGATAAAAATCAAGGCAGTTTGTGCTTAGTGATATCTTGATATCAACAGGCCTTGCATAAACAGAATATATTCCAATGCCGTCTATTTCCTTTAGCTCGCCAAGATCTGCTATAACAGACTGGCTTGATTCAGTTGTCATCCAATATGTTCCCTGCACTCCATCTATAAGATTTTCCACAGGGTTTAGTGATTCTGATGACAATGCTGTTGCAGATTTTATCATGAGCCTGTCAGCTGTCCTTGAAGACTGTTCTGGAATTGTTATATTTGCATATGGGTTTGTTATGATAATCTTCTTTTTCTTGACATCAAATGTTTCTATAGTCTTTGATACCTGGCCAGTGCCATCTTTTACAACAGCATAATATTCATGAGTCCCTGGTTCAATGTCTGCTGCATAAGCGCATTCATAGCCATTGTTCTGCTCAATCAGGGCGCATAATAATTTATTGCAGAATTCATCAAGGCAGATATCTTTTTGCGCAATAGGATCTGCTTCTGGATCTGATATTTGCGCAGCAAATGTTATCATGCTGCCTTCTTCAACAAGCGCAGGCAATGCTGAAACAAAAACATCTGGATGAGAATATGATCTTTCTGTCACTGTCATATTTGACCTTGATCTCATCACTTTTCCTGTTTTCTGGCTTGTTGCGCTTATGGTAAATGATGCAGATACATTGATTATGCCTGCAGGAACATTCAATCCAATAAGTATGTTTGCATTCTTGTCCTCTGCCAATGATATTTCAGATGGTTCTATA
>JACRMW010000011.1:0-18242 GCA_016219465.1 Candidatus Aenigmatarchaeota archaeon
AAGTCCACTAATGCTGCAGATTGTGGTCAGCAAAGCTGACCTGAATCTTCAGGTGAACACATGTTCACCATGAAGATAAAGTCTATACTTTATCTACAACAATGAAAGAGATTGCAGGTGAAGTCCTCTCAGACTCCCCAGACCAAAGTCTGGGATTTCCCCAAAAGGACTTCTTTCCAAGTTGTTACCACAAGCTAAAGCATGTGGTTTTCAACTTGTAAATGAGATTGGGTTCTAGGATATGTGATATCTTTATATATCATGCGATATAATATTGTATCATATGTTACAAAATTATAACACCTATAGGATAGTGAGCCTGTTTTTTGATAGCCCGACAAAACATTTTCAGCTCAGAGAAATTTCTCGAATGATTAGGATAGGTCTTCCGTCTGTAAAAGCACATGTTGAAAAACTGGAAACTGCTGGGTTGATAAGAAAAACAAAAGGAAATATTTATGACAGTTTTGTTGCTACCAGAAATGATAGATTCAAGCTATACAAAAGAAATGATGTCATGATTAGGATTCATGAATCTGGTTTATTAGAATATCTTGTTGATGAATTATCTCCTGATGTGATCGTTCTTTTTGGTTCTGCATCAAAGGGAGATGATATAGAACATAGTGATGTGGATATTTTTGTTTTAGCAGAGGATAAAAAATTAAAATTGGATAAGTTTGAGAAGATACTGAAAAGGAAAATAAATATTCTTTTTGAAAACAAAATTAAAAACATTCCAAAGGAACTCATGAGTAACATCATAAACGGAGTTGTTTTATATGGTTATCTTGAGGTTTTTTAATGAAAGCATGGAAAGAATTGCAAGAAGATGTATGGAAAATAGAACCAAATAGAATGACTGCTGTCTCTATTTTAAAAATGGTTGAAGTTAGAAAAGAGGCTTTGAAAAATTCTATAACCATATTAACTGAGAACAAAATGACTTTTTTCGAAAGTCATTTATCTTGTCAAGGAAAGAAATATTATACTTTCCTTAACAATGAAAAATTTACTACTATTATAGTAGAAGATTATTATGAAATAATCAAAGAGATAATTACAGCAATATTAGAAATGGATGGATTCAAGACACTGTCACATGAGGCATTGATTGCTTATTTGGCAGAATATTACAAAGAGTTCTCTGGTTATGATATTGATTTTTTAGACAGGCTGCGCAAAACACGCCATAAGATAGCATATAAAGGATTCTTTGTAGAAAAAGATTATTTGGATAGGAGTAATAAAAAACTAGACCAAATAATTGGGATATTGACAAATATCCTAAAAAATAGACTAAAGTGATATTATGCAATATATCAAACTAGCCAGACTATATGAAGAATTGGAAGCCACTGCTAAGAAATTGGAAAAAAGGGATATTCTTGCCGTCTTCTATAAACAAGCACCAGAGAATGATCTTGCTATAGTTACAATGATGTCAATGGGCATTGTTGCGGCTGATATTGACTTAGGCATTGCATCGCAGATGATGATAAGAGTGGCTGCAAAAACCTATGGAATTCCTGAAAAAGAGATTGTGCAAAAACTGAAAGAGACCGGTGATCTTGGGCTTGCTGCTGAGTATTTTGCAAAAAACAGGAAACAGCAAGCTTTTTTCAAAAAAGAGCTTAGCATTGACAATGTTTTTGAGAACATAAGAAAACTGCCTGAACTTTCTGGTTCTGGATCACAGGATAAAAAAATATCACTGATTGCAGAACTTCTTTCGCATGCGCAGCCATTGGAAGCGCGCTATATAGTGCGGACAACACTGGGTGATATGAGAATAGGCGTTGCTCATGGAATTGTCAGAGATGCAATAGCACTTGCATTTAACAAAGAGCCAAAAGAAGTAGAGAATAGCTGGAATGTAACTGGTGATTTTGGAAAGGTTGCTGAAATGGCCAAGAATGGAAAATTGAAAGCAGATATAATATTAGGAAATCCAGTAAGGGTTATGCTTGCCGACAGATCGCCAGATTTAAAAGAAGCTTTGGAAGAGTTTGAACATGCTGCTATTGAATTTAAACTAGATGGCCTTAGGATGCAAATTCATAAAGATTGTGAGAAAATCAGACTATTTTCCCGCAGACTAGACGAACTAACAAGCCAGTTTCCAGAAATAGTCAAATGGTGTAGGGAGTGTATAAAGGCAAAACAGTGTATTGTAGAAGGTGAAGTTATTGCAGTTGACAGCAAAGGCAATCCATTGCCATTCCAGCATCTTTCCCGCAGAATACAAAGAAAATATGATATTGAAAGAATGACAAAGGAGATACCTATCCAGATAAACCTATTTGACCTAATATATCTTGATGGAAAGAGCTGGATGCAAAAGCCATTGAAGGAACGATGGCAAAGACTTAATGAAATAATCAAACAATCAAAAACCTTCATGTTTGTCAACCACATTGAAACAAAGGATTGTTCTAAAGCTGAAAAATTCTATACACAGGCATTGGCAGCAGGAGAGGAAGGGGTTATTGTCAAGAATCTGGATGCTCAATACCAGCCAGGCAAACGGGTTGGATATTGGCTTAAGGTAAAGCCAATAATGGAGCCATTAGATTTAGTGATTATTGGCGGGACATGGGGAGAGGGTAAGAGGGCAAACTGGCTTGGCTCGCTTCTGTTGGCTGCGCGCAACAGAGATAATTTTGCTGCAACTGGCATGCTTGGCTCTGGATTAACAGAAGAACAGATGAAGGATTTGACAGAAAAACTCAGGCCACTGATAACAGAAGAGCATGACAGAGAAGTCAAGATAAAGCCAAGGATTGTCATAGAAGTTGCATATGAAGAAATACAACGCAGTCCAAAATATTCATCAGGATTTGCATTAAGATTTCCAAGATTGTTGAGAATCAGAGAAGATGAGAAAAAGCCAGAAGATGCTGATACTATAAAAACCATGGAAAAACTTTTCAAAAATCAGAGGGGCAGGAAGAAATGAAAACAGAGAATATTGAGGACTTTGAATAACCCATTATAGCAAACCCAGTTTACATGTACGGATTATTTACTTGGTTTGCTATAAGAGATAGAGTGTTTTTTCTTTATTTCTATAATTCTATCAACAATCATATGATAGTATATTTTTTGCGCCACAAATTTCATGACAATGTTGCAATATTGATGGTACATACAAGTTGATGATTGTATACTCAAAACTCATATATAATATATTGAATATTGTACTTCTTGAACACATCCATGAAGACATCCTTGTTTCTTAATGGCACAATTATAACAGCTTTTCCAATTCTTGATCCGTCAAACCTTTCTACCATGCCTTTGTAATGCTTCTTGCCAATGTTATATCCATACATCTTATTAAGAAATGCGCCGCGAACCTTTGAATCTACATTTTCCCAGGAAAATAGTATCTGTTGTTTTATCTTTTCTGTTTGTGCTTGATATTTTCCATATAAAAGAATGTTGCCGCTGACAATGCTGTCTTTCAGTTCTTTCCATTCATCAAGCCTGCCAACCTGAATACTTATCTTGTTATCAATTCCTCTCAACCTGAATTGCATTGCTATCTGGGTATTGTGAAAATCGTCAGTAATTTTGTTAAGTTTTGTTTTCATTCTTTTTTGTCCTGATTTTGAGAGATTAACATCAAAGAATAAATCAATGTCAGAATCCTTGCATGCCCTATTCTGACTGACGCTGCCAAATAGTATAACATTATTTATGTTTTTCAGCTCCTTTTCATCCAATCCTGCAATTAAGTGTCCTGCAGCAATTATAGCAATTTGCTTGATTTCATGAGAAGTTACCATATTATCTCACCCACAATATTTTCTATTATCTTTTTTAATTCAAGAAACAGATCTATTTTTTCCTTTAATGAAGAATCTTTATCAAGCGGAGCTCCGTAGACCATTTCATCGCGCTCTCGTTCTATCTCATGAGCTAATTGGAGAACATGATGGATTTCTTCTATCTGATCCAATGATTTTGTTAGAATGCCTGATAATCTAAGTTTTAATGATTTTTCTTCTGATTTGAACCAATTGTGTTTTATCTGGGTTCCTGGTTTTATTATATGCAATCTATGGAAATAGAGTTCTATGATATTAGCTACACCCAATGAAAGCATTGCAGCAATGCGCCGCTGCCTTGGCAGCACCCCGCGTTGATCTTTCAATGCTTCTTCTATTGTTTCCCTGACTTCTTGCAGTGCTTCAATGTGTTTTTCTTCTTTCATAGATTTATTAAGACATGAGTCTTAATAAAGCTTTGTGTCATATTTTAAGACCTAGGTCTTAATGGGCTGCAGCAGTCTAATTTTCCAGCATGCACTCTGGAAACAGCGTATATGCGCCGTTTTCAACAACAAGCATACCAAAGATACCAAAGCAGTTTTCACTTGTCCTTGAAACCCTTTCCAATGGCATTGTTCCAATGTAATGCATATTTTCCCATATTGCTGCAATGTTTGGGCCGAACCTTCCTCTTTTTGGAAGGTCTGGATGAGTTGTCACAAATCTTTCTCCAGGCTCATATATAACTTCATATCCAATGAATGTTGTAATTTTTGCGACAATCTCTATATCTTCAATTGTCTTTTCAAAAGGCTCTATAGAAAGTATGTTTGCTCCATGTTTTGGGCTTTTTACTGGTATCCGGTCTTTCAGATCAATAACTCTGTTTGGCTCTGGTGTTTTCCTTGTAGCTCCTTTATGGCCAATCGGCGCACCCAACTTTTTAGGCTCTTTCGGCTCTTCTTCCTTTTTTTCTTTGATAATTTTCTTGGAAGGTGGGATATGTGGGCTCAAGAGAATTTGCAAAGCCTTTGAAGTTTGTGAAAAGATTTCGTGTATCTTCTAAAATGACAATATGTCATTTTGAAGATTCGGGTCAAATCATATTTGACCGCGAATCCACTGGTCAAATTCATGGAGAGCAAAGCTCTCCTGAATTTCCAAGATGACTGCTGTCATCTTAGGAAAGATCGATGTCACAGCAAAGACTGGCAAGTCTTTGCTGTGCAAGAGAAACTTTGTTTCTCTTTGCATCATTACTCCGAAGTCTTTTACATCCGCATACCACCAGTTAAAACTGGTGGAATGCTTGATTTCAAGATTTGTTGAGAAGGCAATTGAAGATAAACTAAAAAGAACATGATAACATTAAGACACGTGACTTATTCTTGTTAAGACATATATCTTAATAATAGCTAACTATTTAAGTCATCTGTCTTATATATTAATAAGGCATCTGACTTATTGGGTGGGATCGTGCGAGTAGAAAAACATCTTGAAAAGTTAAAGGAAGTCTTGGATGAAATACAAACCGCTTTAAAGGATCAAAGAGGAGTTGTAAGCCATCAGGCAAGGCTTGGTTCTATGCTTTCTTTGGGTATTGTGACATTGATTGTTTTTGAAGCAAAAAAAATAATAGAGAGCAAAGCAGGCGAATTGTTATGAATAAAATTCTGAACGAACACGAACAAAGAAAAGCATATGCACTAAGTTTTGCAGCATATCTAATGAAAGAATTGGCAAACAAGAAGCTAATGGATGAAATCAATAGAATTATATTATTTGGTTCTGTTGCAAAATCAGAGTCAACAAAAGAAAGCGATGTGGATATTTTTATCAAGACTGATAAGAAATCAGATAAAATGGTAAAAATAATACAAACCATGGCATCAGAATTCTATGATTCTAGAGAAGCGTTGCTTTTCAAGACACAAGCAATAGATAATAAACTGAATATTATTGTAGGCAAATTATCGGATTGGAAAGATATTCACAGAAGCATAATGAGCACAGGCATTGTATTGTGGGGACGATATGAAGAAAAAGAAAAACCATCAGACACTGAGCATGAGATTATATTTTATTGGGATAGTATTGGAATAAATAGAGGCTCTTTTCTAAATGCACTCTACGGCTTTACTGCAAACAACAAACGCTATCCAGGCATGCTTGAAAAATTTGGCGGAAAGCGCATGGGCAAGAGCTGTATAATAATTCCTGTCCAGCATCGCGAAGATGTTATTGCGTTATTCAAGAAATACAAGGTATCTGCAAAGGCAATAGAAGTTTTTGTTGGATAAAGCTGCTTGTGTCATATTTTATAGTGAGCCAACAAAAGAATACAAACAAAAGGTTGCTTTTGTTGTACAGGAGGAAATATATTTTCCTCCTTGTACCGACATGTTTTTGTTTTTTTTATATTTTACTTTTCATTGTAGAAGATTTATACTTTATCTACAACACTGTCACAGCCTTTGCCAGATTTCTGCAATAATCCGGGTCGCAACCGCGCTCTATTGAAAGATAGTATGCAAGAAGCTGGCTGGGTATTGTGTTTACTATTGGCGAGGCATTGCCTGCATCCGGCACTTTTAGCCAATAATCAAAAATTTCATTGTTCTCCGGGGATATTCCTATTATATAGCCACCTCTGCTTTTTACCTCAAGCGCGGCTGTTAGCACGTCCTGCTTTGTATCATCATTTGCTACAATTACAATGCAAGGAGTGTCTTTTTCTATCAGAGCTATAACACCATGCTTTAGTTCGCCTGATGCAAATCCCTCTGCATGGATATAAGAGACTTCTTTTATCTTCAGGGCTGTTTCCAATGAAGTTGGATAATTAAATCCTTTTCCAAGAACATAGATATGATCCTTGTCTGCAAGCTTTTTTGCCAATTGTTTTGTTTTGTTTTGCAGATCTTGATTAAGCATGTTATCCACTAAGTTTGCTGTCTGTTTTAGCAGAGCAACTCCTTCATCCATTTTTCCAGCAGCTGCATATGCCAGCAATAATGCCACGCTTAATTGAGAAGTGTATGCTTTTGTAGAGCAGACAGCTATTTCAGGCCCTGCATTTGTCATAAATGCATAGTTTGACTGCCGGGCAAGTGAAGAGCCTGGCACATTGACAATGCCTACTATTTTTGCGCTCTTTGTTTTTGCTTTTTTCACAGCTTCCAATACATCTGCTGTTTCACCGCTCTGCGAAATTGCAATAACAAGGCTCTTGTCAGTAAGAAAATGATAATGGCTCTGGAATTCTGAAGCAACCATGTGATTGATGTGCTTATTGGCTATTTTTGAAAAAAAGTATGATGAAGCAAGGGCTGCGTGCCCTGCTGTTCCGCATGCTATTAGGAATGAGCCAAATGACTCGTTTATCATGTCTGCTATTTTTTCTATCTTGTCATAATCCTGTGTAGCTGCTGCCATGATTGTTTTTTTCTGGTCCATTATCTCTTTTATCAAAAAATGCGGGTATTTTCCTTTCTGCGCCTCTTCTACATTCCATTCTATTTCCTGAATCCTTTTCTTCAGGTCTTTGCTGTATCTTGTATCAATGAATCTTATTTCCTGGTCTTTGGCATTTCCAAGAGATATCAGTTCGCCGTCTTCTACAAATATTATTTTTCTAGTATGCTTGATAAATGCAGGCGCGTCTGATGCAACAAAGTATTCATTGCTGCCAATGCCAATCACCAGCGGAGAGCCGTTTTTTGCAACCACCATCTCTCCTTTGTCATTCATGGCAACAAAGGCATTTCTTCCTTGTATTTTCTTGAATGTCTTGAGACAGGCTCTTTCAAAACTGCTGTCTTCTTCAATCAAATGCGCAATAACCTCTGTGTCTGTCTCGCTTGTAAATTTATGGCCTTTTTTTACAAGCTCTTTTTTCAGTTCTGTGTAATTTTCAATAACACCATTGTGCACTACTGCTATTTTTCTGTCGCATGATAAATGAGGATGGGAATTTATCTGCGTGACACTGCCAGTGGTGCTCCAGCGGGTATGTGAAACTCCGATATTTCCGTTCATTTTCAGAAAATTGAGTTTTTTGTCAACCTCTGCTATTCTGCCAACATCTTTCTTGGTTTCTATTCTGTTGTTTGAAATAATTGCCATGCCGCATGAATCATATCCCCTGTATTCCAGCCTTTTCAGGCCGTCTAACAAGATGTCTGCTGCTTTTCTGGTTCCTTTGTATGCTATTATGCCGCACATGATTACACCTATTTATAGTCATCAGAGTCTTTTTATTAAATTAATGTTAATCTTTTTTAAGTCATCCACTACAATATCTGCCTTGCTAAGGTCCTGATTTCCACTATTTGCGCTTGTAAATCCTATGCATCTCATTCCAGCTGATTTTGCAGCCCTGACACCATTGGCAGAGTCTTCTATGACAAGACATTCTTCTGGCATGACATCAAGTTCTTTTGCTGTTATTAGAAAAACATCTGGCGCTGGCTTTGGATTATCAAGGTCAGAACCGCTTACAATATTGTCAAATCTGTCTCTTACTCCAATCCTTTCCAGTATAAATTCTATCAACTCAAGCTCAGTGCTTGATGCTACTGCTGTTTTATATCCAGCATCCTTGATATTATTTATCAATTCAATTGCGCCAGATATTGGCTTCATTTCTTTTACAATAAGCTGCTTTAGTTTTTCATTATTAATCTTCATGATATCATTGATATCTAGATTTTTATGTTTTTTTAGAATTCTCCTAAAATAATGCTTTGTTGGAATTCCTACATACCGATCTCTATCTTTTTTGTCTATGATTATACCAAGTTCTTTGAGAACTTCATCATTTGCCTTTTTATGAAGGTGCTCTGTATCAGAAATCACGCCATCCATGTCAAATATTATTGCGGAAATATTATTCATTACACTCCCCTACAACACCCTTTTCTCCAGATCTATAACTGGCTGTTGCTTGATATCATTGGCAATCAATGTACATGGCGGTATCATCATGTTAGGCCATATCATCCTGCCTGGCATTATTGTGACATTTACTCCGAATTTCACATTGTCTCCTATTATTGCGCCTAGTTTTCGCTTGCCTGAGTCTATTACATCGTCTCTGATCTTTACTTTTATTGTCTTCTTGTCATCCAATAGAAGATTTGCAATTATACAACCTGCGCCTATGTTGCAGTCTTTTCCAACAATGCTGTCGCCAACATATGACAGATGGGAAACATAGCTATTGTCCATTATAATAGAATTCTTTATCTCAACTGCATTGCCTATTCTGCAGTTTTTCCCTATCACAGAATATTTCCTGATAAAACAGTTTGGCCCTAGAACAGCGCCATCGCCTATTGCAACAGGCTCTTCTATAAATGCGCCTGGTCTTATCTTGACATTTCTGCCTATCTGTGTTCCTGTCTGATCAAGTATTAGCTTTTGCGCATCAAGATAATCCCATGGATGGGTTATTGTAACCCACTGGCTAAGACTGAAAGGCTCTACCACAATGCCATCCGCAAACATCAGGTTCAATCCATCTGTCAATTCCAACTCATTCCTGGCAGACGGCTTTATCTTTTTTAGATAATTAAAAATTCTTTTGTCAAGAAGATATAATCCTGCGCTCACTATATTTGATTGTGGGGTCTCTGATTTCTCGTCTATCTTTTTTATCTTATTACCTTCTATCTTCAATACACCATATTTTTTTGGATTTTCTACATAGAATACAGAGAGCTGCAATTCAGTCTTTTTTGAGAGAGTTTCTATATCTGATCTTGGGATCATTTCATCGCCATTCAGGAGAATAAACCTGCTATCTATCTCTTTTTCACAACATAGCAATGCATGGCCTGTTCCTCTTGGCTCATCCTGGTAAACGAATTTTATCTTCAATGTGCCTGAGAAATGCTCTATGATATCCTGCTGATCTTTTCTCACAACCAGCACTATTTCATCAACTATGTGTATAAGATTTTCAACAGTCCATTCCAATAACGGCTTGTTTGCAAGAGGTATCATTGGCTTTGACCTTGTTGATGTCACAGGCTCAAGCCTTGTTCCTTTTCCTGCTGCTAGTATAACTGCTTTCATTTTAAAAACCTATAATATTTCTATTGGGGTCTAGAATGTGAACAATCTTTGATTGCTCAATCATTTTAAGAACCCTCTGTTTTTGAAATAGAATGGAATAAGATTCCATTCTTAATTATCACACCTTATTGAAAAGGTTTAGGAATAAAACTTAAATAGAAGCCTGCTTCTTGGGAAAATTTTGCCATAGCATCTATTTCACATGCCTTCTGAGGAAGATGTGCAAGAAAATCAGCTATATATCTCGGGTCGTTTACCTCTATAACATCGCCACTACGCGCATGCATTAGAATATCTCTTACTCTTTTCATATCATATATTACGTCATTAGAATCAGTGGGCATTGGCATCACAAGGTTTATTTCTCCTCTTCCTTGGACTTTCTTTCAACTTCTTCTTCTATGTTCAATGCTTCTGCAATTTCTTTATAGCGATTTCTGATTGTAACTTCTGTGACTCCTACAATATCTGCAACATCTCTCTGCGTTTTTCTCTCTCCTTCCAAAACAGAGGCAATGTATATTGCTGCTGCTGCGCATCCTGTTGGCCCTTTTCCAGAGACAACATCTCTTTCTTTTGCTTTTCTAAGGATTTTTATTGCCCTGATCTGGACCTTGTCAGAAAGCTTGAGCATTGATGAGAATCTTGGTATATATGTCTCTGCTTTTGCAGGCAGGATTCTCATTTCCAATTTTCTAGAAATATATCTATATGTCCTTCCCAATTCACGCTTGCCAATGCCAGATGCCTGTGATATCTCTGTCAGTGTACGAGGCGATTCATATTCTCTTGCAAGAGAATAGACCAAAGCAGCAATTATAGATTCAATTGACCTTCCACGAACAAGCCCTTTTTGCAATGCCTTTTCATAGAGTTTTGCAACCTCTTCGTGAAGAGTCTTTGGAAGACCTAAGAATGATACTAATCTCTGCAATTCGCTTAATGCAAAAGACATGTTTCTGTCCTTGCTTGTCAGCAAACGCTTTTGCCATTTTCTAATCCTGAAGAATTGCGATCTCTTTTTGACTGGCACTTTGAACAGTTCTGTAGCGCCTTTTCCTATCTCTGTTGTCAGACCTTTGTCATGCCTTTTATGCGTAAGAGGAGCGCCTGTTCTTGCTCTTTTTACGCGCTGATCATGGTCAAAAGCACGCCAGTCCTGTCCAACATCAACTATATTCTCCTCCAAAACCATTCCGCACTTTGAGCATATTTTTTCTGCTTTTTCAGGATCATGATAAAAATGCGTAGAACCGCATTCAGGACATTTCTTTACATCTGCCATCTAATCACACCATACTAGAACACATGTTTCTCTTTAGGAAGTAACAAATGCCTAGTAAAGAGAGTTATTCAGAAAAGTATTTAAAGCTTTCTGTTTAGCTTATTTATTTAAATAAGTTGCGAAATGCCACTATATACTGAATTTGGCAGATCAATCTTCAGTTTTTCATTGCTGGATAAACCCTTAATATCATTTCTCCAATCATGTCATACAGAGCGCCATCATGAACAATATAGCCTTTGCCAATGCCTTCATAGAATCGCATAGGCACTCTTTTCAGATATTCTTTTGGCATATCCTTGAATTCAAATGTTTTATCTCTGAATCTATTCACAAAACAGTATTCTGGCATATATTCTGGCATAATTATCACGCTATTGCAACTAGTTGTCTTTCTTTTGACTTTTCTGTTTTCTGAGGCAGTGTCAATTGTATTTCAGAATATTATTTCGCGCTGAGCTATATGTAAAGAAAGTAGTATTATACCTGATTATTTACTTGCTTTACTATAATTGAAGATGTGTATCAATACTAGACTTATTGAAACTGCATGGTACGCAACCATATGCATTAGTTTCTCCTAGGTATGGACAATAAACTCGTCCACTCTCTATTGCTCTTCTTGTTATCTCCATTCTTCATCACTTTCTTTCCATTATTTTGATTGGAAAAGTATTTAAGTGTTACTTTTTTCCCACTTTTGCGTATGAATTAGAAAAAAATGGATGGGTAAGAAATAGCAAGGGAACAAAGCGACCTTGCTTCGCAAGCTCGCTAAACACACAAACAACATACGTTGTTTGGTGCACCAGAAAGCTCTGCTTTCTGTGTGTCTCGTATAGGAAAATATCATAATAAATATACTTTCCTATACAAGAAATACTGACAATCTTGTTGTATATGCTTCTTCAGATACCATTGAAGAAAGTCTGAGAACAGGGATTTATAATCAGGAAAGTAAAATAATAGAATGAGTATTCTGCCAATGACGCCGTTTGAGAGGATTGTGAAGAAGAACCAGATAAAAAGGGTTTCCAGAGAGGCTTTGGAAGAGGCAAGGGAATATATTGAAGAGACTGCTCTTGAAATATCTGAACAATCTGTCAGGCTGGCAAACCATGCAGGCAGGAAAACAGTAAGAAAAGAGGATATTGATTTTGTTACAGGACACAGGTGATCTTATTAAAAAAGACAATTATAGGGATTTCAGCGCATTTGGCGGGCTTCCTATATATATCATGATTCTTATGATATTATATACAATCGGTGAAATGCCGGCACTGAAGCAATTGGCTGCAGGTCTTGTTATTGCATATATCATAACAGTCTTTTTTCGCGTCTTTTATTTCAAGCAAAGGCCAGAAAAGCAGAAATACAAGAATTTTATAGAGAAAATAGATGCTGGCTCTTTTCCAAGCCTTCATGCAATGAGATCAGCCATATTAGGGGTTGTTCTTGCAAGTTATTTTGCAAATGTTTTATTGACAGTGATATTTGCACTATGCATTATAGGCGTTGCAATCACAAGAGTGCTTTTGAAAAGACATGATCCTGTTGATGTGTCAGCTGGCATGGGAATTGGGCTGGCTGTTGGATTTGTGATAATATTGCATCTAACGCCATTTCTTGCATCTTTCGTTTTTTTTGGCATGTGAGCTTCTAGAATTGCAATTTGCTCAGAAATTTAAACCACATTACCAAGTATATTTATAGTGAGCCAACAAAAGAATACAAACATGAATTTGCTGCCTCCCATATGCTCAAAGAACTCTTAGTTCTTTGGCACATCAGAAAACTTTGTTTTCTGAATGCAGCAACCCCACAGATTCATGCATGGTGAACTCATAGAGTTCACCTGCACAGCGAAGACTTCTCAAGTCTTTGCGTGCAGAAGGAATTGCTATACAAGGCGTTTATATGGAGAAAAAACCAGTTGAGGTAAAATCATTGAAAGAAGGCGGATTTGTCATCATAGATGATGTTCCTTGCAAGGTTACTGACATCTCTATATCAAAGCCAGGAAAGCATGGAAGCGCAAAGGCAAGGCTTACTGCAGTTGGTTTGTTTGAAAATACAAAAAAGATAATAGTAAAGCCTGCTGATACGCGGATTGATATTCCTGTTATTGAGAAAAAGAATGGCCAGGTGATTTCTATCTCAGACGATAATATCCAGGTAATGGACCTGGAGGACTTCAGCTTGTCAGATGTCAAAAAGCCTGATGACATAGAGCTAAAAGAAGGGGATGAAATCCTTATCTGGAAATTCGGCTCCAATGTCATGGTAAAGGGCAAGAAATAAGAATTTGCTCTGCAAATTCTTATTAAAAATAGCTGTACACAATAAAAATTATTTCAAATACATCTCAGTTCTAGAACTGTGGCATTTATTTACCCATCTAACAATATTTATAGTAATGGACAAAACTAATTAGACTATATATGGTGGAATTTTATTCCACCTATACAGATTGAACAAAGTTCAATCATGTAATATTTTTGTCCTTACTATATTCATGGATGACAACGTCATCCTGAATATTCAAGTCAGCTTTGCTGACTATGAATATGTGCAAAGCATATTTACTCTAGATAGTTATAGCAGAAGCTATGCTTCTGCATGTACTGTCGCCCATAAAACAATCCTGATTGTTTTATGGGATGACTATATGCTTTGCACTATATCTAGGTTTTACAAATGCGTGATGAGGATAGATTAACAGAAATAGACCAGAGATTGTCTGAGAACATAAACATGCTCAGCACCAAGATGCGCAATCTAGAGATGGCTTTACAGAATGTTGATAGAAAACTACAGAGGCCTGATTCAGTCCTTGAACAGAGGATAAGCGATCTTGAGCATCTTTTTTCAGGCATGGAATTAAAACTTCTCAATAATGGCCAGCATTCTCATCTTGATGAGAATTTCCCAGAAAGAAAACTGGATGCATTAGAGACAAATATAGAGAATATCCTAAGCAGGCTGAATATGGTCGAAACTCAGAAATCTCTGCAGATTTCTGAAACCAGACCTACTTCTGCAACAATTGGACAGGAGAATATCAAAACCAGAAATATGGGAGCAGAGCTTGCAAAATTAGAGGAAACTGTCACAGAATATCTGCAAAACATGAATCATAAACTGGATCTTAAGATGATTGATATTGAGGAAAAACTTGACAAGGCATTTGACGGCATACCTTCAAAAGACAGCTATGAAAAGAATATTGAATCCAGAGTTATCAACATGCTTTCTGAGAAAATAGAGCATTTTGCAAGAATGCTTGACAAGAAACTGCTGGAATATCCAAGCAGGCCAGAAATAGAAAAAAGACTGGTCAGACTTGAAGGCATGATTGCAATGATAGAACATCCTAATCTAAGGCCAATGGAACAAAGATTAGGTGAATTGGAATTAAGAATAGCAGACCTGACCAGATTCATGCACCGCTATGCAGAAAGAGTGCCAATGGTTGTGGAGTGATATAAAGAACAAAATGACTTTCTTCGAAAGTCATTTATCTTGTCAAGGAAAGAAATATTATACTTTCCATTACAACTAGAAAATATTCCATTTGTCATTTTCAAGAACTGCGCTTAACACAGGATTCTCATTATATGTTTTATCTCCAACTGTTTTAGGATCTCCACTCCATCCAAAATATCTAGAATTATCATCCAATGCCTCTGCTGTAAGAACCATTCCTTTCATATTATGTTTTTCTTCGCAAAAATCATGGAATTTTTTAATGCTTTTTCTAAGCTCTTTTTTCTCTGCTCCTGACAAATCAGCTCTTCCTTTTGGCTTATACTTTTCAGAGAGTCCACATGCATATAGCCACATGCTTCCATGTATTTGTTTTGTATATGCTTCTGATATAGAGCTGTCAAATTCCGTTTTATCAGGAATTGAAACAGGATATCTTGTTGAGATTGTCTGCCTTTTTTCTGATCGCGCAGGCCTTGGCGTGTTTGTCAATCTCTCGGCTTCTGCCATCAAATCATTATCAAGTGTAGGCGCGCATCCAGCTGCCAGACCTGCTGCGACAGCAATAGGCGCATATCTTGCTAATTTGCTTGCAATCACTGACTTAATGTAAGAATGTGAAAGATCTATGCTGTACTGCAATTGCTTGACAGTATTAAGATTGGCTAGATATTCTCTGAGATTCCAGCTAGCTATCCTGTCTTTTTCCTGCTTAAACAAGGCATTGTATCTGTCTTCAATGTGTTCTTTTGAATGTATGAATGTTTTTAATGATTTTGCAAAAGCATGGCCGGCTTTTTCTTCATAATATGTCATCATTTTGTTCATGGCCTTGTCACTGCTTTTTCCATTGTTGAGAATATTCCATTCACTATACAGAACCGATTCCCGATCTTCTCCTATGTTTCTAAGGTTCTCTTCATGGAGGTGGTTTTCTTCTATAAATTCCTGCTTTTTTCTCAGCAATTCATTCTCAGCCATGTTTGAATATTTTCTTTCAGCTAATTCTGTTTTCTGTGCTGGCATTGCTGTTATTTCAGACACAGCTGGTTTCTGATAATTCTGGATATACTTTTCAGATATATTATTTTTTGCAGAAGTATAGGCATTGCAGGCTGATTTGTATGCATTTGTTGCATTTGCAGCAGCTTTTTCATAGCCTTTTGCAATGCTGTCTGCAAATCCTGAGAAAAATCCTGGTCTTGGTGCTGTCAGTGTCATTTATACCACCTATTCTTTATTTGTTATTTAGTTCTTAATTTTCTTTGCTCAAAATATCGCGAATATATCCTGGTATTTTTGGTTTTCTTTTGTTTGTTTTATGCGCTCGCTTAATCTTTCTCTCTTTGCGTTTTCAAGGCCTTTCAGAGGGACTGTTTTTCCTGATTCTATGACACCCTTTAGTATTTCTATATCATCCATCAGTTGGGTTGTATCTGACCTGTATTCAGCGTTCCTTTTCACATTTTCATTGTATAATGCGCCTGTTAAAAGACTGGTTATTATAAGCCCAGCAGCAAGCATTCTCTTATATCCTGTTTTTATTCTCCCAACAGAATCATTCAATCTATTAGCAATATATTTATCAATATATTTTCTCATAGTGTTTTCTAGTTCTGCTTTTTCTGCTTCTAACTTTTTTTGTTTAGTAGTTAATTCATTCATTTCTGATTTATACTTTTCTTTTTCTGCTTCTAACTTTTTTTGTTCATGTATACAATCTCCATGTTCTTGTAATAAAGCATCATATCTGGTGTTCGAGATATTATACTCCCTAGTAACAGATTCTAGATCTGTTTTATAAGCTTTCTGCTCATTTTCAGCCACAGTCATGGATTCTGTAATCAATTGCATCATTGAAGTATATATTTTGTTCAATTGTTCTTTTGGACAGAGTCTGCTATAGCTTGTATGTTTTCTTTTTACGAGATCAGAATATATCTTAATTACCTCTAGAACCTCTTTATTATTCATTGCGTTATACAATTTTTCTATCTGTTCAATAAAATAATTTCTGTCTGCGTTTTCTGTCATACTCCTAACCCCAATCTTCATTTCTTTCTTTATTTATTTACTATATTGCATATACTCGTCCAAGAAAGCAATTTTGTAAATCGTTGTTGGACTCATGTATACTCATCCACACTTTTAGCCCAAAGACTTATGTGGATGAGTATAATCTCTGCTAATTCATTGTCACTACTATATTGGCAAAGCTTCTTAAAGCTTTAGATTGTTATTCTTCATTGGCAGAAGTGATCTAATGAATATATTAATTACAGGCGGGACAGGCGCTGTAGGCGCACGGCTGGCAATGGTTCTGGCAAGACACAACAGGGTGTTTATACCAACCCGCAAAAACATTGAAAACATCAGGGCAGATACAAGAACAAAAGATAATAACATATTCTATGTGCAGAAAGACCTACTCAAGGATGATGCTGATCTCAGGGGCATTGATATTGTCTATCATCTGGCTGCAAACACAAATGAAACAGATCCTGATATGTATAAGCAGAATATTGCTCTTACAAGAAATGTTGTTGAAATGGCAAAGAAAGCAGGTGTAAAGCATATCATACTTCTAAGCTCTTCTGGTGTATTGGGCGAGACAGACGAGCCATCTAAGGAGGATATGGAATACAATCCATTTACAAAATACGAAGAATCAAAGATGATATCTGAACAACTGGTGAAAGAAAGCAGCATACCATACACTATCATACGCGCAAGCATTATCATGATGCCAAATAATATTTGGAGAGCTATCATAGGCGCTGCTATGAAAGGATTTCCATTGATTGGCTCTGGTGAAAACAAATTTCATTTATCCTATATAAATGATGTTATTGCATTGTTGGCATTGGTCAAAGACAGGCAAAAAGCAAAAAACCAGACATATCACATAGCTGCAAAAGACAGCCCAACTTATTTTGAAGTCTATAAAATGATATGCAGTGAACTGAGAATTCCAATGACAGAAAAACGCATATCACCTGCATTGCTGAAATTTTTGCTGTTATTCAAGAACGACCCTGTTATAAACAGGCATACTGTGGATAGGCTGCTGAGAAACAGGCAGCTCTCAACAGAAAAGACAAAGCAAGAGCTTGGCTATGAGCCAAGGTTTACGACCCAGCAGGCTCTGGCAGAAACAATAAAAGGGCTTAAGCTCATGAAGCTTGGCTATTCAGAGCATGATGTTGCTGAGATTAGTATGATGAAATAGATTTTTTGCACAATTAGAGGCCAAAAAATCTATTTTTGTCAATATTTTTCACGCTGCAAATTTCATAACATCCTGATTATTCTTATAGTCGTCCAACAAATTTATAGTCAGCATAGCTAACTTAGATTTTCATGGTTGAACACAGTTCAACCATGAAAAAGAATGTGGACATTCTTTTGTTTCCCTCCTTATCTGCAAAGGAGCGAAGCTCCTTTGAGATCTTCGAAGAAAGTTTCTTTCTTCGAGATTCTGAAATGCAAAGCATTTCAAGGATTTCAAAAAGCTCTGCTTTCTGCAAGTAGCAAAACAAGTATCATGTCCTGAGTATTTTATGGGTTTGCTATAATGTCTTCCTGATTTTTTGCATGTGTGTGCTGTGCTAAATTGT
>JACRMW010000011.1:18258-24918 GCA_016219465.1 Candidatus Aenigmatarchaeota archaeon
TTGTATGGTATGTGTTGTTACCCAATAAAGATGATTTTAAATACTTTCTGGTTGAGATATTTCTACAAGGTGTTGTTTTGATAGAAATATATAGCGTTACTCCATTGACAAAGAAGCCATTATTCGGCAACGAGCCTTATGTAAGAATACCAAGTGTTGTTCCTGGAATGACAGTGGGATATAATTATATTGATGTGGAACATGTGCCTATAGACAAGAGCAGGGATATTGAAGTTCTAAACAAAGAATTGCTTGATGTGGAGAAGACTATTTCAGATTTGCAGATAGAATGGAATAAAGGAGTAAAGTGCGGGGGTATTAAAAGCAGTCTTGGTTATAGAGAAATCATAACACCTGACAACCATTGTATTAGAGTGTCTTATGAAATGATACCTATTAACCAGGGACTATGCGAGCGATGGAAAAGAAAACAATATCTAATTGATACAATAGAAAAATATGGAAATTTTGCATATGATAAAAAAGCTGCAAAAACCGGCCAATCCATAGTAGTAAGACTAGAGCCTGTTTATTGCGATGATATAGATTTAGATACAACTTGGGTTAACTCGCTTTTCACACACTGTGAGGAAGTAAAATGGAAAGCATATCTTTCCGGTGTTTCAGGAGCATTTGATGTTGAACAATTAACACCAGGCGGATTTGATAAAACTCCTGAATTCAGATCACAGGAATATGTGACAGTTCCTACAATAAAAAAGATAAATCAAGGAAGAAAAGCAATAAACACATTCATGAATATTGGATTTAGGCAGCTGGAAGCAGGATTAAAACAATCTTTAGGTGAAGAACAGCCAGAATTTTTAGTTGATTTGAGAGCAAGAGGAGATGTTGTAACAATACGAACAGAGGCATTTGGAAAAGATTATGAAGCATACAAACAGCAGTTCATAATAGTATCACCGACAATTATAGCGCCTGAAAACGGGTCTGAATATAGGATATTTTTAACAAGACCTGACAACAGAGGCTTGTTTGCAGTAAGCAGCAAAGCATTATCAAGATTTTATTATCAGCCTATGCTGACAGATGGAAACACAGGTTCTGTAAAAGAATTAGAATCAGGAGAATTTCGCGCCATGCCTTATATCAGAGCTGATACAAGGGAGGAATAATTTCTAATTTCTGCTATTTTTATAGATTTCTGCCAACTACTTTTTCATAAGACTGTTTGTTATGAAGTGATATCATGAAACCAGGCAAAATAGAAAAATACATCAATGAGATGATTGAGAAAGACGGCGGAATCATGTCTATTATTATTGATCCTGTTGATTATCCAAAGCCTGAAAATGCAATAGAAACCGCATTAATTGCTGACAGGGCAGGAGTTGATATCATAGCTGTTGGTGGAAGTATAGGAGCCCAGGGCAAGCTTCTTGACAATGTTGTCAAATCAATAAAAGAACAGACAGCAAAGCCAGTTGTATTGTTTCCTGGAAATATTGCAACTGTAACGCCTTATGCAGATGCAATATATTTTATGTCAATGTTAAACAGCAGAAATCCATATTACATTTCTCAGGCACAGACTTTGTCAGCACCGCTGGTAAAACATTTAGGAATAGAGCCTTTGCCAATAGGTTATATTGTTGTTGAGCCAGGAGGAACTGTTGGCTGGGTTGGTGATGCTAATGCTGTTCCAAGAAACAAGCCGGCAATAGCTGCTTCTCTTGCATTGGCAGGAGAATATACAGGCCATAGAATAATATTCACAGATGCTGGTTCTGCTGCTCCTGATCACATTCCTCTGGAAATGATAACTGCTGTGAAAAAGAATATTTCAATACCATATTTGGTTGCAGGTGGAATAAGAACAATCCAACAGGCAGCAAATGTGATAAAAGCAGGCGCTGACTGGATACAGATAGGCACTGCTGCTGAACAGGCAAGGAATCCACAAAAGCTTCTTGAGGAATTTGTGAGAAATGTGAAGTGTGAAGGAAAGAGAAAGGTGTGAATATGGATATATTTATGGAAACAATGAACAATTATTGTAAATCAGTAGCTCTATGCTCCTAATAGAACAAAGAGGAGATTTCCAAAGAAAGCTGTGATTGCAATTGCAATTGCAAAGACAATCGTGAACCTGACTCCTTCTTTTATTTCAATGAATTTATTATTATGATGTTTTTTTATTTCCCGGATTTCTTCATTTGTAAGGCCTCTTAATTGTCTTGAGCTTGCGAGCACATCGCCTTCTTTCAATTCGTTTATTGGAATTTTTTTCTTGAATAATTTCTTCTCAATATTCTTTCCATAGAGTATGAAACATATCATGGAAATTCCAAGCAGGAGAAGCAATGATAGGTTGATGAACAATTCAGGAATAATCATATAGCTTGCTATGATCAGGATGCTGGAGAATATTATATATGCAATGAAAAGAGATTTCCTGCGAATAACATCTTCTATAAAAGACTGCCTGATTTGTTTTTTGCCAAGGCCAATTGCCAGGCTATATATCACAAGATAGATTATACTGACAATCAACAGGTTTATTATAAAATCTGCGATAAACAGGATTGATGGCAGGACAAAGACAACAGCTGCCAATATTGCAGCATCGCCATCTCCCCATACACCAAATCTATATGATGCATAGCCAATAATGCTGAACAAAGCGCCTAGCGCAAGCGAGAAAAATAAAGGCTGAAAATCTGCAAATGTCAGCGCATATATAAACCATATGAATATTCCAAGCGCAATCATGAGATATGGTATATCATCTGGAAATTCTGATGACCTTAGATCAAGAATGCCTGCTGTCAATGCGCCTATGAATGCTATAATAATTGCGATTTCTAACATGCTACACCTATTCTTTTTATATATTCTATACCACAACTTTATTAATTAATAAAATGAATATCTTATTATTCAGTGATATTATGATAAATCATCTTGCGCTAATATTGGATGGAAACCGCCGCTTTGCAAAACATATTATGAAAAACCCATGGGAAGGACATCGGATAGGTCTTGACAAGGCAAGACAGGCGATTGAATGGACATGCAACCATGGAATAAAATATATCACAGCCTATGTCCTGTCATATGAAAATCTGAAAACACGGCCTGCTCTGGAGCTTAACTATATATTCAAATATCTTGAAGATGAGCTTGATTGTGTCCTGGAAGATAAGACACATATCGTGAACAGGAATAATATAAAAGTTAATTTTATTGGAAGAACAGATGAACTGCCTATAATGCTCAGGGAAAAGCTTGGTAAAGTGGCTGAGCACACAAAGAACAATTCTGAATTTGTGCTGAATATAGCTCTTGCATATGGCGGCCAGCAAGAGGTTGTTGATGCTGTGAAGCATATAACTGAAAAAGCAATGAAAGGAATTCTTTCTCCTGCGCAGCTGAATGAGGATGTTATAAAAGAACACCTTTACACAAACGGACAGCCTTTTCCTGATCTTATAATAAGGACAGGCGGTGAAAAAAGGCTTTCTAATTTCCTGCCATTCCAGTCAGTCTATTCAGAGCTCATGTTCTTTGACAAGCACTGGCCAGAGATGGAAGAGAGTGATTTTCTAGAGGCTTTCAAGGAATTTGAAAACAGGAAAAGAAGATTTGGGAATTGATTATAGCAAACCCACAGATTCACATCCTGAATGTTTTATGAGTTTGCTATATCTGGCGCGATGTTTGATTGCATAATACTGTTTTTGCTCTCCACCAGCTCGCTTGAAAGGTTTTAATAGTTTTTTTCCAAATAAACAGGATAGAAGATGGAATAAAATTCCATCTGATTTAATCACTTCACATAGTTCAGTGATAAAATAGAAGATGGAATAAAATTCCATCTGATCCATCTGATTTAATCACTTCACATAGTTCAGTGATAAAATAGAAGATGGAATAAAATTCCATCTGATTTAATCACTTCACATAGTTCAGTGATAAAATAGAAGATGGAATAAAATATGGCAAATGAAATTAATTCTGAAATTGCAAAGAACGTGAATGATGCAAAGGAATCAAGAACAGCAGAAACAAAGCCTGTGAAAACAGGATACAAAGGAAGGGGAATTGTAAGAATAGCTGCTACTGATATAGCTGGCCAGATAAAAGCCAAGAATGCATTGAGAAAGATAAAAGGCGTTGGCCATCCTCTTGCTCATTATATTTGCATCTCTACACAGACTGACCCAGAGAAAAGAGTAGGTGAGATGTCTGAGGATGATATCAAGAAGATAGAGGAATTTTTAAAGGATATGAAGCTTCCTAGCCATCTCTTAAACAGGCAGCGGGACCTGGAAACAGGTGAGAACAAACATTTGATAGGAACTGGTCTTGACTTTAGAAAAAGAGAAGATATTCATTTCCTTAGAAAGATCAGGGCATATAGGGGAATCAGACATGAACTAGGGCTTCCTGTAAGAGGACAGAGAACGCGGTCATCATTTAGAAAGAACAAAACTGTTGGCGTTGTAAAGAAGAAACAAGCGCCTGCAAAAGCAGCAGCTAAGTAAAAAATTTGCAGAGCAAATTTTTTACTATAAGCATAATTTATACAAATTCCAATTTTCAAACAAAAGGTGTTTAATATAGGACAACCGAAAAAAGCAAGAAAACAATTCAAGAGACCAAAAAAGCCTTATGATAAAGACAGATTTGTCAAGGAGAAAAAGATTATCAAGGATTTTGGTCTTAGGAGAAAGAGAGAGTTATGGAAAGCAGAAGGCCTGCTGAGAAATTTCAGAAGACGGTCCAGGGAATTGCTTGCAAAGCCTGATGAAAAAAAACAGAAAGAACTTTTTGACAGATTGAACAAACTTGGATTTAAGACAGAGAAATTAGATGATGTTCTTTCAATGAAGATTGAAGACTTTCTGGCAAGAAGACTGCAGACAATTGTCTATAAAAAGGGCCTTGCCAAAACATTGAAAGAAGCAAGACAATTCATAACACATAGACATGTCCTGATAAACAATAAAAAGATATGGTATCCTAGTTTTATAGTAATGCCAGAAGAAGAGAATAATATTCAGCTTGTTGAACATATGAGAAAACAACAATTGGAAAAGGTGAATAAATAATGAAAGAAAGAGTAGGAATAGCGCACGTATTTTCATCAATGAACAATACAATAGTTCATATTACTGATGTCTCTGGATCAGAAACTGTTGCAATTGCATCTGGCGGCATGGCTACTGACAGGGACATGATGAAAGGAAAGCCATTCACTGCAATGCGAGTATCGCAGAAAGCAGCTGACAAGGCAAGACAAGCTGGAATAACTGCATTGCATATAAAGATCAGGGCTCCTGGAGGAATAAAATCAAGAATACCTGGACAAGGCGCCCAGCCAGCTGTAAGGGCCCTTGCAAGATCTGGATTCAGGATATTTTCAATTGAAGACGTGACTCCTATTCCACATGACGGATGCACAAAGAAAGGAGGGCGGAGAGGCAGAAGGGTGTAGATTATGGATGTAAAGATATTTGAAAAATCAGAAAATAAAATAGTGGTGGAAATAGACGATATTAATCCTGCATTTGCAAACTCTCTTAGACGGGTCTTGCTGAATGAAATACCTGTGCTTGCAATAGAGGATGTTGATGTCATAGAGAATACTTCTGGATTTTATGATGAGGGGCTTGCGCACAGATTAGGCCTGATTCCACTGAAGTTTTCCAAATTAAACCTGAAAGATGAATGCAAATGCAATGGAAAAGGATGCAGCAACTGCCAGGTTTCAATATCACTTGACAAGAAAGGCCCTTGTGTGATTAAAGCCAGTGACCTGATATTTTCAAGCGATGCAAAGCCAATTGATCCAGATATACCGATTGCTGAACTGCTTGATGAACAGAAAGTAAAGTTAGAAGCAACTGCTATGCTTGGGGTTGGCCGTGATCATGCAAAATGGCAGCCAGCTGTTGTAGGATATAGATATGTTCCTATCGTGAAAATAAAAGACAAGTCTGATATTGCAGCTGCTTTGAAAGCCTGTCCACAAGGAGTCTTTGTCAAAAAGGACAATACTATTGGCCTTTCAAAACCAATCAATTGCGATCTCTGCATGCGGTGCGCTGAATTATGTGAAGGTATTTCTGTGTCCCAGGATGACACAAAATTCATATTTACAATAGAATCAGTGTGCGGACTGTCTGCAGAAGAACTGTTTCTAAAAGCACTGGATATTCTAGAGGACAAGTCAAAGGATTTTGTGAAAGCTGTTAAGAGTGTTTTATAACTTGTTCAGAATTCGGGTTTTATAATCATCCCATAAAACAATCAGGATTGTTTTATGGGCGACAGTACATGCAGAAGCATAGCTTCTGCATGTACAGGTGAAGCTTCGCTTCACCATGTATCTGCAAAGGAGCAAAGCTCCTTTTAGATCTTCGAAGAAAGTTTCTTTCTTCGAGATTCTGAAATGCAGAGCATTTCAAGAATTTCAGAAAGCTTTGCTTTCTGCAAATAGCAAACCCAGTTTATCATGTCCAGATTATTTACTGGGGTTGCTATAATAGATTTCTGCATTCAGAAAACTTTGTTGTCTGAATGCAGCAAAACCAGAATCATGTAACATAGCTATAATCAGGTGCAAGCTGACGTTTCTGTTTTAAAGAAAAGGAGTGGGATGCAGGGGGGGAGACTCGAGCTCTCGAAGGCACT
>JACRMW010000037.1 GCA_016219465.1 Candidatus Aenigmatarchaeota archaeon
CTGTACAGGTGAAGTTTCACTTCACCATGTATAGGTCAGCGCGAAATAATATACTGTTTATTTCACGGTAGAGCTATAATTCTATCACTATTTGACTGGTTTAATATCTAACCCTCACAAGCCCTCCTGATTCACAGACCTCTTGCACAGATGGCCGTGTTCCGTATAATGAACTATATATATCAATTATCCTGTTATTTAGACTGGTGTCAGGATAGTCATTGTTTACATTTGCCTTGCTGCATGCGCATAGCAAAGCAGATGTCACTGCATTGTGCTGATCAACATATGATTCCACTTTACAGGTCTGGTTTTCAGGGCATGCGCTGGATTGTTTTGTCCTGTCAATATTGCTCCAGCATGCCTTGCATCCAGATATCTCAATGCATGATTCTGATATCAAAAAGCCTGCAATCACTATGACAACCAGCGCTATTCCAATTATAGACCAGAATATGATTGGATTCACTGCTGGCTTAAACCCTGGGGTTGATCTGAATGCCATAATATCACATATTTTAGCTGAATTCTCTGAAAGAGAATTCAACTATTATTCTGGCTAAAATTCTAAAAGAATTTTAGCTATTTACCTATCCTGCGAAGCAGGATATTATTCTGGCTATCCTGTAAACAGGATAGCTATTTACATTATAGTTAGCTGCAATACTAATTAGAGTGTCATGGGTTGCAGCTAACTATACTGGAGCAATCATTTATTCTAGTTTGTTATGATTACAACTATACATTTATTGCTTTGCCATATAAAATAGTGGAATGCAAAGCATTCCACTAATGTCAAAGACTTCTGTGCAGCCGCCAATCAAATAGACTGGTGAAAATCAAGATTTATAGCAAACCCAGTAAATAATCTGGACATGAATTGTGGGTTTGCTATACGGAGTCAAACAAAATCATATCCAGATTCTTTTGTTTGACGACTATATATATTTTGTTATTTAACTAATATCATGCAAGATCAACAAATCATGGAAAAACTTGAAACTATAGAAAAAGAGCTGAAAGACATAAAAGAACATATGGTAGATATAGATAGTATTCTGACCGAAGATGATTATGAAGCTTTATTGGAATATAGGAAAGAAAAGAAAGCTGGAAAACTGATTTCACATAAACAGCTCAAAAAGGAATTGGGGATATAATGCTTGAAGTGAAATATTCAAATCAAGCTGAAGATTTTCTTAGAAAAGCTGAAAAGGTTGTTGTCAAACGACTTATGAAGAAAATCGAGGAACTGGCAAATAATCCTTTTTCACAAGGAATAAAATCTGTAGAAGGATACAAAGAAAGAATTTTCAGAATAAGAGTTGGCGATTATAGGATTCTATACGAAGTTGATCAGAATAGCAATCTTCTGGGTATTGTGAAAATTGACAAGAGATCAAGAGTTTATTAAAGATTTTTATACTGCCATGACATTAATGTTATATGGCAAAAAGAACTGAGAAAACAAATGAAAGAAATCCAGTGGCTTCTGCAGTGCTGAATTTCATAATCTGGGGAACAGGATATATTTATAATGGCAAGAAACTGGTGTTAGGAATTGTTCTTTTGTTTGCATGGATATTCAGCCTGGCGCCTTTATTCTACATCGGCATTTCATGGTATCTTGCAATGCCAGGACTTCTGTTCTGCATCGCGCATTTCCTGATATCCCTTGGCATTGCAATTGACGGATATATGGAATGCAGACAATGATTAGTTGCCAATTATTTTAATTAATTCATATGTATTATAAATCTTGATTTTGTTTTGTTCTTGTATAGGAAAGTATATTTATTATGATATTTTCCTATACGAGACTTAGAGGAATTGCGAAGCAATTCCTCTTTGTTCTTTCAGTTTTTTATCATTGCTCCAGATAGCGCAACTCAATCTTAATGCAAGTGCAAAATAAGCCATTCTATGCGTTCTGTTTTCTTAAGAATCTCTTCCTTGTGTTTTTCAAACTCTGAAAAAATATAATCAGGAGTAAAAAGATGAAATCTTTCATTAAAGAGAAGATTGTGAGCAAAGCTATCTTTAATCAATGCTGAGAACAGAATATTCGCATCAACAACAAGATCCATGATTACTTCACCATTTTTCGCAGCCTGTTGCCCACCTCTCTGCTCGCATCTTTGCCTAGTTCTAAGGCATCTATTTCAGTGAGTCTGCTTTTTTCTTTGAATTTCCTAAGGAATTCCATATCCTCTATCTTTTGTCTGAATGCCTGTCGAGCTACCTCAGACCAATTCATCTCTGGAAAAGAGTCCATCTTCTTCTTCATCTCATCTGGAACAGCTAGTGTCAGGGTTGTCATTCTTATACCTCATGCATTATGTGCATATTAATATATTATGTGTATATATTTAAATACTTTTTAACGTATCTCAAAATAGTATCATGCATATTGTTCTGCAGACTCAGAGATTACCAGAGTATAATCAGACTTTAGTAATAGTCATACTAAAGTTAAACTGCACTTTAGGTTTAGTATTACTAAAATTGAACTCTATGTTAGGTTTAGTGAGCTTAAATAGTTTTGTTTATAAATATCTAATATGTACATTGAACGAGAGATAAAAGAACGGTTTGTGAAAGTATCAGAATTATATAATATTGTCGCAGTTGTTGGACC
>JACRMW010000034.1 GCA_016219465.1 Candidatus Aenigmatarchaeota archaeon
AACAAAAAATAGTTTTAGTAAAATTGTAAAGTTAACAGAAAAACAAACATCTATACTTAAAGCAGTAAATAAGAAATTATTAAAACCTAGTGACTAAAAACTACGTAAAATATAGGTAATTAGTATTGCAACTAATTATATAGAATAAGAAAAGAAAAAATATGTGTTCTTCAAGCAAAGATTCATTTCTAATTAGAATCTTGGTTTTCTATGTTTTGAGAAACAATCCCTGCACCAAACTTCTCTTCCTTCAGTTGGCTTGAAAGGAACGTCACACTCCTTTCCACAATCTGAACAAACAGCTTTGTGCATTTCTTTTGGGCCTCGGTCTCCTCGATCAAAGCCTCTTCGTTGGAATGCCATTTTATTCACCTTTTAAATGTAGCTGAACCAAGAATAAGAACTTGCTATCTTGCTATAAAACTCAACACCAGACTCTTATTTGTTATTCATCTACTATACAATTTATACAACTGGAAAAGGATATAAAGGGCTGGATTAGCCCTTTAGAGAGAACTACATCTTTTGATCTTCCAGCATCTCTTTTGTTTTATTAACAAACTCAACTGCATCATTTTTTCCACCTTTAATTTTTAGTAACATTAGTTTTTCAACTGTTTTTTCGCAATATAATATCCTCTCCTTTTGTTGTGACAATTAGTGTGTCTCCTATGTCTATACCCTCTAATTCCCGCACATCTCTTGGCAGTGTTATCTGAAAATTTCTGGTCACCTTTGTCATTCCCATATTTTCACCTATATTTTAATCATCTTCATCATTGTCTTCAATGGCCATGCATTTATGATGTCTTTTTTCTCAGCCCATCCACGCCTTGCCTGGGCTATGCCAAGTTCAAGAAAAGGAAAATGATACCCGCTGTGAGCATCTGTGTCTATTACAAGCCTGACACCTGCTTTTACAGCCATTCTTATATGTTCGTCCTTGAGATCAAGCCTGTCTGGCATTGAGTTTATTTCCAATATAGTGCCAGTTGATTTGGCTATGTCTATTATTTTTTCAATATCAAGCTGTATAGCAGGCCTTTTTCCAATAAGCCTGCACGTTGGATGAAATAATATATCCACGTGCTCGTTCTCCATTGCAGTTATTATTCTCTTTGTCATTTCTTGTTTTGTCTGGTTAAAACTAGCATGAACAGCTATACCAACAATATCCAGCTCTTTTAAGCACGAGTCTTTTGTGTCCAATTTTCCATTTTTAAGAATATTCACTTCTGCTCCTTTCAATATTTTGATTCCTTTGAGCTTCTTGTTAAGTATATCTATTTCTTTTCCCTGTTTTGCTATTTTCTTCTCATTCAAACCATTGATCATTGCCAATGTTTTTGTGTGGTCTGTTATTGCAATATATTCTAATCCATAATTCTTAGCGGCGATTGCCATTTCCTCTATACTGTTAGAGCCGTCTGTCCAATTTGTCTGTATCTGCAGATCTCCTTTCAGGCTCTTGTATTCTATAAGTATTGGCAGTTTATCCTGCATAGCTGCTTCTATCTCTCCTGCATTTTCGCGCAATTCAGGCTCTATATATTTCAGACCCAGAGCGCCATAGAGGCTTTTTTCATCAATGCCTGATATGTTTTTCCCTTTTTTGAAAAGGCCATATTCACTTAGCTTCATTCTTTTATGTATAGCTATTCTTCTGAGGGCAATATTATGATCCTTGCTTCCTGTAAAATAATTCAAAGCAGCTGCATAGCTTTTCTCAGGAACAACCCTTAAGTCTGCTCCTATTCCATTATTCAGCAAGACCATTGTCTTTGTCTTTCCTTTTCCATAGACATTTATAACTTCTGGCATTGATACAAAAAAATCCATAACCTTTTCTGGCTTGTCTGATATTGCTAAGATATCTATGTCTCCGACTGTTTCTTTTCTTCGTCTGAATGAGCCTGATATCACTGCTTTTCTTACAAATGGGAGCTGCTTTAGCCTGTTTTCTATGTCAGTTGCAAGAGGCATTATATGGCCTAATAAATATCTTCCTTTTGTCTTTTTCAGAAATTCTATTCCTTTCAAAATATTTTCCTGGCTTTTTGCGCCAAAACCAGACAACCTGCTTATCTTTCCCTGCTTTGCTGCTTTTTCCAATTCTGCAACTGATTTTATGCCTAGTTTTTTATAAAGAAATAATATTTTTCTTGGCCCTATGCCTTCTACTCTTCGCAATCCATCGATGTCAACAGGAATCTCTTTTTTCAGCCTTTCAAATGTCTGCAGCTTTCCTGTTTTCAACAACTCTTCTATTTTCTCTGCAATTGCCCTGCCAATACCAGGCAATTCCTGAAGAGCATCAATCCCGCCTTTTTTATACAACAGTTCTATATCAGTCGGAAGGGACTCAATTGTCTGGCCAGTTCTTTCATAGGCTCTTATTTTAAAGACATTCTCATCCTTCATCTGCAGGAACAGGGCAATATCATAGAATATCTTTGCAATCTCCTCGTTTTTCATAATACTATATTGCAAATCCTAATTAAAAAGATAATTATGCTACTATGTTCTTTCTTGTATAATATCACTTGCTTCACATATAGCTCAGCACGAAATAATATACTGTTTATTTTTTTGATTGCAAATCCTTATAAACTTGCAGGCTATTTCAATATTATGATGGCAGTGGGGATAGATCTGGCTGGCAAGGAAACAAATCCAACAGGATTTTGTATTATAGAGTTTAATGATTCTGACAGTCTGTTTGGCTGCATAGAAAAGATAACAGTAGAAATGCTGTACAATAACAACGAGATTCTTGATAAGATAAATCCAACAAATCCAGATATAATTGCAATAGATGCGCCATTTTCCAGACCAATAAACAGGCCATGGAGGCATTCTGAACAGATTCTTCTTAGCAAGGGATTTAAGCCAATTTCATGCCAGCTGGCAAACATGGGAATACTTGCAGACAGGGCAATTGTCCTTAACAAAGAACTCGGCAGCTATAGGGTGATAGAAACCTTTTCAAGGGCTGTTGAGAAAATACTTGATATAAACAAGAACATGCTTATGGCAAGTGTGGAAGGAAAACTGGAGAATAAGAAGCTCAACAAAGACCAATATGATGCAATACTCTGCGCATTGTGTGGAATGCTTCATCTAAAGAGCAGAACAGAGATTATTGGAAATACTGAGAATGATATGATTGTATTGCCTGGAAAAATTGCATGACTACAACAGTCTTAGAATAAAATAATCAAGATTGTATATCATTTTCTCACTTCTTTATAGTGGACCAACAAAAGAATACAAACAGAAGCTTTGCTTCTGTTGTACAAGAAGGAATTTGCAATTCCTTCTGTACGCAAAGACTTGAGAAGTCTTTGCTGTACAGATTGAATCCTAGATTCAATCATGTATAGCAACCAATGAAATATTATATGTAAGTATATATGGTGAAGCATAGCTTCACCTATACAGGTGGAACTATGTTCCACCATGTACCTGATTATTTCATTGGCTTGCTATAAATGCGATATCAAAAGAACTTGTTCTTGTATAGAGTTTTTAGAATAAAGAACTATTAAATATACCAATAGTAAAATTATTATTGATTATCATGATCGTGAAAGGAAATATAATACCAGGTGTGCTGAGAGGAGTGCCATTGATTGAGAGATATCTTCACAGGCTCAGGAATGTCCTTGGGTTTGCGCCTTTTCTTGGAACTCTGAATATAAAGATTGAGAAAGCAATCAACATGAAGGACTATGAGACAAAACGCCTTGATCACATATTATTGAGTGGCAGGACATGGATTGATGTAAGGCTTGCGCCTGCATCTCTTTATATCAGGGATGGAGAAACCCTGAATAAGATAGACTGCTGGATAATAAGAGAAGAAAAAGGAGTGCATTATCCAGATGTTGTTGAAATCGTAGCAAAAGATGATATTAAAAAGACTATGAATGTAGAGATAGGAACAGAAGTAGAGCTGGAGATACATAAAGTAAAGAGACCAAGATATGAGAAGTATAGGGAAAAGATAAAATCTCTTATATTCCAGAGATAGTGTATAAATTATAATTGGTGTGTAAATGAGCTTTTTTACTCAGATAAATTTTCATGGAGATAACAACATTGGATTATATGGAATTGCCACAGACTCTTTCTGTTTGCTTGGAATTGATAACAAGAAAATAAATCAGCAGATAAAAAGCGTGCTGAAAGCGCCTGTCTACAAAGCGCAATTTCTTGATATAAATCTGGCAAAGCTTTTTACAGCAGGCAATTCTGCTGGAATAGTTCTGCCATCAATGATGCCAAAGCAGGAGATAGATGATTTTAGAAAAGAGTTTGATTTCAAGATAAAAGTAATTGATACAAATTATGCCCTGGGAAACTTTATTCTAATGAACGACAAGGGTATAGTGATCTCAGATGTCATCAAAAAACATAAGAATGAAATAGAAAAATTCTTTTCATTGGATGTTGTCATAGGAAAGATATCAAAACTAAACCTGGTAGGGTCGCTTGGCATAGCCACGAACAAAGGATGTCTTCTTCATCCAGATGTATTGGACAAGGAAGCAAGCTTGATAGAAAAATCATTGGATGTGCCTGTCAATATAGGAACAGTGTCTTTTGGCAGCCATTATCCAGGAGCAGGCATCATAGCAAACAGCAATGGCTTCATAACATCAAGAACAACATCAGGCCCTGAAATGGGAAGAATAACAGAAGCATTGGGATTTCTATAGGTTTTGCATTTCTACAAAACTGATTTTTATTTATAATGGAGAAAGCAGTTCGCCTGATTTTCTTGTGAAAATAAAAACACCCCCTCTCTTAAGCAATTCAAGTCCTCCAATCTTTATTGGCCAGCGAAATTCAGGCCCTATTAATTCAGTTTATAAGAATTTGCAGTTATGAGATTGCGCAATTGCCTGTTGCTGTCTCCGTTTCTTTCCAGATTCAGATTATCAAAATAGAGGACTTTGAATAACATGTGTTTTGGTCAAAGTCCTTATTGAGAACTTTCACATGGTGTACACAAAGACCTTTAGTCTTTGTGTACAGCGTGTAAAAAGACTTCAGAATACCTGAAGTCTTTTTACAGATTGTAGGGTTAATCAAAGTTCTCAATAATCATTCATTAGCGCGAGATGCTTTTTATAGCAGCCAGTAATAAATGCTCTAGATTCATCATCAAGATAGTCTGCTGAAAACCATGGAATATTAAGAACCTTTTCTTTAGCTTTTTCAGCGCGCGATAATCTGTCATGCACTGTGATTGTTTCTCCAGTAGAATATGGCATATTATCATTAGCCATGAAATCTTTTAATATACACATCCACATAAGTTTTTATAGTGAACCAAATATAGCTCGCTATAAACAATCCAGATACAACAAAGATTCTCTGAATCTTTGAATATAGGAATGATAATATGGCAAAAACTAAAAAAGAAAAGACAGTTGATAATAAAAACACTGGCAATGAAAAAGAAGAGCTGCAAAAGCTCTATATGCAGTATGAAATTATGAAGCAATATTCTGCTGTTTATAATCAGGAGAATGCTGCAATAGAGGCAAAATTAGCTGAGATAGCTGTCACAATAGAGGCAATAAAAGGGCTTCCAAAACTGGATAAACAGAATGAATTCCTGACAAATCTTGGCTCAAGTGTATTTATGAGCGCAGAAATAGCAGAGAACGACAAAGTCATTATAGAGATTGGCTCAGGCGTGTTTGGAAAGAAGCCGGTTGATGAAGCTTTGCAGATGCTTGAAAAAAGAAGACAGGAGCTTGAAAAAACAAGCAGCCAGCTTCAAATGGAGATGACAAGCCTGAATATGCAGCTGCATCACTTGGAGCCGCACATACAAGAGCTCATGCAAAAGATGCAGTAATTCAACAGCTTTTTATTCTATCAATATTAAGCTTATTCTATTATAGTGAAGCAAGTAAATAATCAGAATAAAACAAAGATTCTCTAAATCTTTGTGTACAGAAAGAACTATGTTCTTTCTTGTATAATATCACTTGCTTCATATATAGCAAACAACAAATATAATACTGAATACTTTGTTGTATTGCTATAAGCAAAGAGTGATTTTTATGTTTGGTATATTAAAGAAAAAACTTAAAGAAGTCATAAGCAAGGTCTCTGGTCGCATAGATAAAGAGGAATATAAGGAAATGCCTGCTCCTCAGCCAGGAACAATAGAGTCTTCTATGTCTATTGAAACAAACGAACCCAGTGAACAAGAAAGAATAGAAACTGAAAAAGTATTAGAGAACGAGAAAAAAGATATGGTAAAAGATAATGATAAGGAAAAATTATCTTCTGATGAAAAGCAGGATCTAATAGACGAGCTTGTTGAGACAGACCAGAAAATAGAGCAGGAAATAAGCAAGAAAGTGGAAGAATTGAAAGAATTTGAAGAAACAGTGGAAAAAGAAATAAAAGAAGAAAAAAGAGTTCTTGAAGATGTTGAAGAAAAACACGATGCTAAATTAATTCATGAAATTGAAGAGGAGATAAAGGAAGAAAAAAAGATTGTAAACGAAATTGATAAAGAAAAGCAGGAATTGGAAGAAATTGAGAAAAAGATTGATGAGGAAAAGAAATCTGTTCTTGCTGCTGAAATAGAGCCAAAAAAGAAATCTATCCTTGAGAGAATTCTTCCAATGAAAACTAAAAAGCTTTCTGAACTTTCTGAAGCTAAAAAAATTATTGTGCCAGAGCCGGTTGTGGAGCCAGACAAACCAATTAAACAAGAGCCTATTATCAAGATAACAAAGTCAGTTGTGCCAGAAAAACCAACTACAATGCCACAAACCATTTCTATAAAGGTTGATGAAAAATCAATAGATATTGTTGAGAAAGCAGAACCGAGCGCAGCAGAGCTTGTTGTTGAGAAAAAAGGGTTTTTTACAAAAATAAAGGAAAAAACCCTTTCAGAAGACGACATAAAGGATATACTTGCTGATATACGCCATGCATTGCTGGAGAATGATGTTGCCCTGGATGTTTCAGATTGTATAATAAATGATCTGAAGAAAGAATTGATTGGCAGGACAATCAGCAGAGGAAGAACAGAAGAGGTTATAGAAAATGCAATGAAGAATGCTGTTCTTGGAGTGCTGAGCCAGGAAAGAATAGACTTAGACAATATGTTAGAACAAGCAAAAGAACCGTTGTTGGTGATATTTCTTGGGTTCAATGGTGTTGGGAAGACGACTGTGCTTTCTAAAATAGCTCATAGATATAAAAAATACAAGCCAATTCTTGCAGCAGGCGATACATTCAGAGCAGCAAGCATAGAACAGTTGGAAGAACATTCAAAAAACATTGGAGCTGATTTAGTAAAGCACAGATATGGCGCTGATTCAGCAGCAGTTATCTTTGACGCAAAAAAACATGCTGCTGCGGCAGATTCTAAACTAGTATTGGCTGACACAGCAGGAAGAGCTCATACAAATGCAAATCTCATGGATGAACTGAAAAAAATATGCAGGGTAAACAAGCCTGATTTGAAAATATTGGTATTGGACGCATTGACAGGCAATGATATCTATGAACAGGCAAGACTGTTTGATCAGGCAGTTGGTGTAGATGCTATAATACTTACAAAAACAGATGTCTATGAAAAAGGAGGCTCTGCATTGAGCGCAGCCTATACAATCAAAAAGCCTATTTTATTCTTAGGAACAGGCCAGAACTATGGCGACCTGAAAGAATTCAGCCCAGAAGAGATTGTGAAGAATCTGCTGGGATAGATAAAATGGACAGAATTAGCCAGACATGGAATGATCAATGAAATTGAAAGACTCCAAAAAGCAAACATTCTTAAAAAAATGATTGGCATCCTGTTGATGAAATGGATTTATAGCAAACCAAGTAGATAATCAGGTATGATACATGGTGGACCCGTTGAGTCCACCTGTACAGGTTGAGCATAGCTCAACCATGTATATTGGTTTGCTATACAGAATTGAACATAATTCAATCTGTACAGGTAAAGCTTGCCTTGCCATGTATCGGTACAAGGAGGAAAATATATTTCCTCCTGTACAACAGAAGCAAAGCTTCTGTTTGTATTCTTTTGTTGGCTCACTATAATTTCACACAATAAAACTCAGATCTCCGATTTCTGGATTGATCACAACATCGCAGTTATTCCATTTGCCACGCTCTTTATTTTTATACCCTTCATAAAACCATACATATTCATTCTGCTGCTGTTCAGACGTTTCAAATATTTCATTAGCAGTTTTCAGATCACTCAGCTTTGCTTCAGTATAGCCTTTCCAAAATAATTTTGATCTAAGTGGTTTTAGCGACTTGTAGTTTCCAACAATATTAACCTGTGTAAAGAAATATATTTCTGGCATCTTGCTGGCATTGTTTATAAGATAAGCCATGCTTTTTTCATTCATTGTTTTTCTAGCATTTCTCTCATAATTTTCTGATTCTTCATAAGATGTTAAATTATCACTATACATAACCTTTATCACTATACATAACCTGCTTCATTACTCCTTCATACAGGGGATTTGTTTTCATGTCCTATGAAAACTCTTGATGCGCTATAATCCTGATCTATTGCTCCTATCATTTTATCACTTCAGTTACTTGCATGCAAAGCTTTAAATGTTGACTATTTGGTTGAGAATAGAAATTAGAATATCTTTTTAGCTAATTTATTTACAGAGCACAAACAGTTCTAGGCTTCAACGGTTCTTGATTTCGTGTCAGCTGTGTTCAGCTTAGGCGCTTCTGCTGATGTTTTTGCGTCTCCTTCTATTTTCTTTTCTTCTTCTGCTTTTTGCATTGCCTTTGCGCCCATTCTTGCCTTTAGCTGATCCAAGAGTTTTTCTTTTTTCCTGACTTTCATTGCCACAAAATCCTGATAATCACGGCCAAGAATCTCTGCTTTGACAACATCATCTGCAATGACAGCTTTTACCCTTACCATTGTCTGCGGCTTTTTTGGCCCTCTTGTCCAGACAAGCGAGTTCAGGTGCCTGCCTATCTTTATTGTCTTCTTTTTTGTATGCAGCTTCAGATATTCTTTGATGAGAGCCATTGCATAATTTGATCTCCTCATCCTGCACTTTTTGCGCGTTTCTCCAATAGGAATATTAAAAACTTTTTCAACTGGTTCTGCCATTTTTAAACACCTTAATTATTCAAGATTATTATCACACCTTAATCCTGCCTCGTCTCCAGTGTTTTGTGGCAATGCGAATTCTTCGCGTTCTTGCTCTTTTCAGAGTGAATTTCCTGATATCAGCCCATCTAGGAGCGCTCTGCTTCCTGGCTGCCACAAGTTTTCTTTTTTCACCGGATTTTTTTATTGAACCCATTAATATCACATGATGTTATTTTAGATATCTTATTAAGATGATATTTAAATGCCTGTTAATATTCTGATGGCAATAATCTTTAAATATATCCATTCCCATATATAAATGGGTAGTGGGTATGACTAATGTGAAAATTGATGACAGGGGCAGAATATTAATACCTCAAGAAATTCGCGAAGCTATACATATGGAATCAGAAGAGGTGTTGAATCTGGTTTTAGAGGATGACACTATTCTTCTAAGGAGATTAAGACACAAAAAGACGCAGAAGAAGGATTCTTTGCTTGTTTTATTAGAATCTCCTATGCATGTTGATCCAAAGAAATTAAAGGGGATTGATCTGGAAGAGATAGAGAATAAAATGTGGTTGCCGTGATTCTTATAGATTCCAATATATGGATTTTTGCAAATATTGAGGAATATCCTGAGAACAGTTCTGCAAGAAAACTCATAATAAATGCCACAAAAGAACAGATAGCAATCAATGCAATAATTTTGTCAGAAGTCTTTCATAAGCTGAGTGTCTTGACAAATGTTGAAAAGGCAATAAAAGCCATTGAAAATATCATTGATTCAGATTATGTTGTTTATCTGCCAATTGAAGAATCCACCATATCAAAAGCATTATATCTTACAAAGAAGCAACTTAGAATAAATGACGCTATAATTGCGCAGCATGCAAAGGACATTAGATGCAAACTCTTGAGCGACAATGCAAAGGATTTCAATAAAATAGACGGCATAAAGTTGTTAAAATTCAGATGATTATTTTCTTGTTATCTTGAAACTGTGTTTGCCTTCTATCTGGCTTAGTATTGCTATCAACTGCTCCTCTGTTATCTTTTGCTGCAGCTGACCTGACTGGTATGCCTGCGCGAGATATATTTCCACCTGTGTTGCAACATCAGGCTTAACCATCTTTAGATTATTAAGACGCTCCCGCGCTTTTGGCTCTAGTATTTCTGTCATGATCATTTTGAGCATTTCCAGCTGCTGATTGATAGCATGCTGCTGGCCTGCTGCCTGCTGCATCATCTGCTGCTGATAGAGCTGCTGCTGTTTTTCAAGCATTCTTCGTTTGAGCTTACTTTCTTCATTCATAATTATAGCTGCCAAAGAAAGTATTAATTCTTTTGGATGGCTGGAACAGATTTCAATTCACAGAATCAATGGAAAAAACGGATTCAATACTCCTGCGGTTCTTGACTTTAATCTTCACGAACCACAGAATGCAAAGAGGATATTTCTATAGTCTCTATCTTGATTATTTCATTGGCTTGCTATAGCTGTTTGTTTTTGCGATCAGCTTTTACAATCCTTTGCAATCTTGTCAAGAAACCGCTGTCCTTCTTTTGTGACTATTCTGCCTTTTTTTGGCTTGTTTACTTTTTCAATAAGACCTGCTCTTTCAAGCTCTTGTAAAGATGTTCTTATTACCTTGCCTCCTGCTTTCTTGAAATGTGAAGGTTTGTGTCCAAGATTTCTTAATCCGCCATAGTATGACCTAAGTTTGGAAACACCAATAGGACCATCCATGTATACTTTTCTTAGAAGGCTGGCTGTTCTCAAGAACCACCAATCTTTCTGTTCAGGCGGCCTTTCCTTACATACTCCTGTTTTTACAAAATTAGCCCACTCTGGCATTTGTATTCTTTTCTCCAGTTCCAATGATGCTTTTTTCACAAGCAGTGATTGATTGACGTCACGAATTGATACCATGTTTTTCACATTTCTAATTTTATACTATTAGTACAAAGATATTTAATATAAAGAGATTTAAACATATTTCATCTGAGAATTACATCACTACTGCTCCTGGCTCTGCATTTCTATCTATTGTAAGCAGGACTGACTTGCCATCAACAACAGCTGCCAACAGCATTCCCTGGGATTCCAACCCTTTGAGTTTTTTAGGCACAAGATTTGCAAGGACTATAATATTCCTTCCAATGAGCTCGCCTGCAGAATAACTGTCTGCAATGCCTGCAACCAATTGTATATCATCTTTTTCTCCAATATCCACCTGCAGTTTCATGAGTTTGTCTGTGCCTGCCACGTGCTCTGCTTTCTTTATCATTCCAACGCGCAATTCAAGCTTTTGGAAATCGGCATATCCTATCAGTTCCTTCATGATGCATCACGATATATTTGTCAGTTCTCTAATTTATAGCCAACCAAATAAACAAACCGGACATAAATTTGGTTAGCTGCATTCAGAAAACAAAGTTTTCTGATGTGCCAAAGAACTTTTAGTTTTTTGAGCATATACGAGCAACAAAAAATATTATACTCGATTACTTTGTTAGCTCGCTATATACTCCTTTAATTTGTATCTCATAACCCTGCTGCAGTTTAGGCATTTTATTTTTAAAAATCCTTTTTCCTGGGTTTCCTCTGAGCTTACTCCATTGCAAAGATATTTCTTACACTGTCTGCAGAATCTTCTTCTATAATTTGACGGCAGCCTTACATTGTAACGCATGCCTATCTTTCTTGCAAGATGAATATAACGATTTGCATATTCTATCCTTCCTTTTTTTGCAGACTGCTCTGCATGGTTAAATAGCATGGCTATCCTTTCTTTTGCTATTTTTACCTGATCAGCCGGTTTTTGCCTGCTTCGCATATATTATCATACTCTTTCGCGCTCACTGCGCTCAGATGCGCATCAAAGATGCTTCTTCGCTTTGCTCGCTTGAATCTTTCGCGCTCACTGCGCTCAGATGCGCATCAAAGATGCTTCTTCGCTTTGCTCGCTTGAATCAGCAAACATTCTCAGACTTTTCATTGAATAGAGTGGTGTTGAAATAGATGCTGGAATTTGTGCGCAACGCAACTGCCATTGCATCAGAAGGCTTCATGTCCAGCTGCAAAATATCATTGCCAACCCTGAAATAAGCATCTGAATAAAATGTATCATCCGCAAATGCATAGACCATGACTGATTCTACTTTTATATTATATGCCTGCATTAGCGAGACCATTCCTTCATAGATATCTGGCCTCTGATCAGTTCTGTTATAGAGAGCATTGAATATACCCAAGGCTCTTTCGGGTGTTGTTTCTGCAGTCAGCTGTCTGCACCCTTTTTTTATCAGAACCGAGGCGCCTGTTACTTCAAAGGAATCTGGCTTAATATAACCTGGAGGAACTTTCCATTCTGCATATTCTACATTGTCTTGCTGTCTGATAACATCAATGGATTTGCTTGTTGCTAAATACAGCAATAAAGACACTAGAATAACTATGATTATTAACAATGCAACTGCAAGATAGAGAAATATAGAGTTTTTTGCCATGTATATCAATATTTTATTAACAAACAAAGCATAAATATGTTTAAAACGAACTTTATTTTAGACTATATTTTTAGGGTTGTATATGATAAAATATTATAAATCTGTGAATGGGAGCATCAAAGAATTGAGAAAGCCAAAGCCAAGATGCTGGATAGATGTCTTTTCACCAAATGAAAAAGAACTGGCAGAACTATCAAAACTGGTGAAAATACCTGTATCTGAATTCAAGATGGCTCTTGATGAGGATGAAAGGCCCAGAATAGATATTGGAAAAAACTTCACATTGTTCATATTAAGACTGCCTTTTGTCCAGAAAGAAAATGAAATAGAGACATCTCCTATTGGCATCTTCTTGACAAAAAATTATACAATAACAGTCCATCTTTATTACACTGGCTATGTAAAGCCGATATTTGAGCCATCCAAGAATATGCCTATTGAAAATAAGACAGAATTTATTTTATACATACTTTCACAAACCATCAAGAGTTATTTCCAGGTACTGGGCAAGATAGAAAAACAGATAGATATGATTGAAGATGAGGTTGTAAAGAATCCAAGAAACATAATTATTGAGAAAATGGCTGATATCAAGAGAACACTGATATTCTTCTACAGGTCATTGATTGCCAACAGGGTAGTTGTGCTGTCCATGATAGAGAAGAACATTCTTTTCATTGACAAGAAACGTGTTGAAGACATGAAGGATATTCATACAGAGATATTCCAGTTGCTAGACATGACTATAACATACAGGGATCTGCTAAAAGGAAGCATGGATTCATATTCCTCAATAGTCTCAAATAAAGTAGGAGAAACTGTCAAGATACTTACTGTGATAACAGCTATACTAACCATACCACTGCTAATAACAGGATTCTGGGGCATGAATATTAGCCTGCCATTTGGCAGTGATCCAAATGCATTTACATTTCTGGTTGTCCTGCTATTGGCATCCATGATAGGAACATTGTCTATATTCAAGCTGAAGAATTGGCTGTAAGAACAACAACAAAATTTGCTATAGTGCGATTAGCCTTGTTCGGAAAGTTCAATTTCTTTTCCTGCCAGATCAGAGATCAAGGATGCTGTTTTTTTCTTGTTCTCTGTTATCTGCTGCTTTGCATCTTCTATCATCTGTTTTATATCCTGCTCCCTTGCTCTTGCAAGATCTATCTTCTTCTCTGTGCTCCTGATCTCTTTTTCAGCGTTCTTATTCAAGTCTTCTTTCTCTGAGAGCATGCCTTCTTTATTGCTTAATTCGCTCATTCTCTTGTCAAGTTCATCTATCTCATTCCTGCATTGATTTAGTTCATCTAGTTTGTCAAGAGTCTCTTCAAGCTTTAGAATGCTTTTCTTGTCTATATCCAATTCATTGTCCTTTGTCATCACAAGGGTTTTTATCAGAACATTTCTTATTTTGTTTTCCCTGTCCTGCATAAATGCATCATATGGCGATTGTATGTATTCTGATATCAGGGCATCTTCCTTGTTATGATAAGCGCGCTTTAATATTCTTGACATGCTGCCAAGCACAGAACTTATCTGCTGCCTTAGATAGGACATTCTTGTATCAAGATGCTTTATACTGCTCCTTGTATCTCTATATTCATCAAGACTGATAAGGGATATGCTGTCTTTCTTTTTCTCCAGACTGTTCAATTCATTGGATAGATCCTTGAGCTGATCACTTCCCTGCGCTATGCTGTTTTCATATGATGCAATGGATGATATGCATTTCTCTATGTTATTCTTCTTTTTTGCAAAATCGCCTGATATTATTGATTCCATCTTCTCAATGTTTTTGTATATTATGCTCATCAACCTGGCAACATCAGAGAATTCTTCTGAGAAGAAGAATTTTATATGCATAACTTCTTTTGGACTAAGGTCAATCCTGTCAACGTGTTTTTTCGCAGTCCTTGCAAGCTCTCCAATATCACCATAGCCAGATATGTTTATTTTCTCTATCTCGAACATGTTGTTGAATGTTGCTATTGATTTCTCAGAAAATCTGTTCTTAACAAGTTCAGATGACTTTGCCCGCTTTTCCGGGATTTCCTTATTCTTAAGATTGTCCATAACAACAAGAAGGTCTTTTGCAATTGATAATATATTATCCCTGGCAATGCGCGCTTCAATGATATCAGTCCGTTCCCTGGACTGTATGCTTTCATAGAAATAATGCTTGAGCCTTTCATAATCCATTGATATTTTTTCTGTCTTTTTCTCTTTTGCAAATATTTTTTTCAGTCTGTTGAACATATGCCATCATATATAGAATAACCTGAAAGCTTAAAGAATTTAGCTTTGTAAAATGTCTGCATTGTGGCATCTTCATTGCATCTTTTCTGGCTGGATAATCTTTCTTTTCAAGGAGCCAGATGAGAGATAACCACAGACTTTACAGACATGACCAACTGTATCGTAATGATTCATCTTGCTTGAACACACTGGACAGGTGCCAACCATATTACCACACAAATCATATTATATAATTTCCAGTATTTAACTTTTATGGCTAAGAAGAATCACTCTTGCATTGTGATAAAATTCCATTGCATTGAAGGCTTTATTTCTTTGGGCATAGAGTTAATATAGTGATTATGGTGGAATTCAAATACAAAAGGGCTGCAGCAACTCCAAGACTTATTGCAAAGATAGACCCGGTCAAGGACATCAGGGTGCGCATCACTGGACAGGTTGTTGACAAGATGAACGGCTCTGTCATGCTTGAGGATGCATCTGGAAAGGCAGAAATATTTATGGAGAATAATCTAGTGGAATCCCTTAGAATAGGGGAGACGCTTAGGGTGTTCTGCAGGGTTCTTGAGAATAATGAGCTAAGAGCAGAACTGATACAGGATATGAATAATCTTGACATGGAGATGTATGAGAATATTATTTTAAATAAGAACGTTTCCTAATAATTTCAGTGATTCTATGGAATGCATCTTGTGCAGGATAATTGACAACCAGATTGCGTCAAGAAAGATATATGAAGACGAGGACAATATAGCTATACTTGATATTAATCCTGCATCGCCGGGTCATACGCTTGTTGTGCCTAAAAAGCACGCTGATTCTATATTTGCAATGGATTCTCTTGATTTGAGAAGAACAATAGAAGTTGTGAAACTTATTGCAGAAAAGATAAAAAAAGAACTCAGGACTGATAATATAAATATAATTCTGAACAATGGGCGACTGGCTGGACAGATAATAGACCATGTTCATTTTCATGTTGTGCCAAGGTTTCCAAATGACAGGATAAACTTCACAATACCAAGATATCAAATGTCTGATGAACAATTCTGGGAAGTGCAAAGCAAGCTTATAATAAACACAGAGATGCCTCCAAAGCCAGAGCCTAAAAAAGAGGAAAGCGAACGGGGTAAACTAGAATAAAAGGCTTCTCTTTTATATTTTATCAATCTTTGTAGATATGAACACTGCAGAACTCTTGGAAACAAAATGACTTTCGAAGAAAGTCATTTTGTTCTTGTATAGGAAAGTATATTTATTATGATATTTTCCTATACAAGACACACAGAAAGCAGAGCTTTCTGGTGCACCAAACAACGTATGTTGTTTGTGTGTTTAGCGAGCTTGCGAAGCAAGGCCGCTTTGTTCTTTCTGTACAGGTAAAGCTTGCTTTACCATGTATCGGTACAAGGAGGAAAATATATTTCCTCCTGTACAACAGAAGCAAAGCTTCTGTTTGTATTCTTTTGTTGGCTCACTATAATCACTGTTTTATCTATTTGCAGAAAACTTCTTTCTTGGAATTTTGTTTTTCTCTAGAAAAAAATTCATCTCTTTCAATATATTATTGCATTGATCTATGGAGCTGGTTGGATCATTTCCTCGTATATCCACTATTGGATTCTTTCTGCCAGCAACGTATGCTGCAAACCAGTCAGTAACTCCATCTCCTTCTTTGTCATATACAGAGAAGGAATTTTCTTTATCATAGACATGAATGACATTGCCTTCTAATTCTATTTTTGCGCCAGCTTTCAATGCATGGACGCAGGCATTGATGTATTTTTGCGTAATGGCTTGCGCCATTTCCTTGTATGCGCCGTCTGCATTAACAGCAATATCATTCTCCATGACAACAGATGCTTCAGATGATTTTGCCCCTATCCTGGCATAATCAGGAAATCCGTCAAAACTACCCATTGTGCCATCATAGAAAATCCATTTATTTGGCCCTCTATACACAATCAATCTAGATTGACCTGATTTAGGCAATCCTTTGTAATCTGGCGCGACTTCAATAACAGCGCCATTTGAAACAAAACTTGCCCTGGACAAATCAAAATCTCCTGCATATGCCTGACTACATGGCGCATCCATAGATCATCACTGTTACTACTTATTAGAGAACTAACCATTTAAAGATATGGGCGTTGTCCTATACAAGAACAAGAATAGACACCCATTCACTATTATCGTCGGATTCTTCTCTGAGAATTATTCCTCAACTCTTGGAGCCAGGATAAATGAAAGCCTTGATTTTCCTGGCACGCTAAACAATATTCTCATTGGAAAATCTGTTGAATATGCAACAGACACAAAGTCAGACATCTTCTTTGCCTTTATTATTTTTTTTAGGTATTCTATTGAATATCTTGCTCTTGAACTCTCTGATGACTTAAAATCCTTAAGACTTGTTATTTCCAGTTCAACAGCAGACTGGTCACTATCTGCATTTATTATAACCTTATTGTCTGCTGTCAAAAACAGGAGAGTGTCTGAGACAAGATCTGTGTCATCCACTGCGCTGCTTAGTATGTCTGAATTTATCTCAAATGAAGAAGCAAAATCAAGCTTGTCTATAGGTGGAAGCTCTTCTTTTGAGACATCTATGATAGGAAGAGTGAACTTTCTTGATGAACTGCCTTTGAATTTCAGCTCTATTTTCTTGTCAACTTTTATTTCCATTATGTCATCTGTTCCTGCTCTTTTTAATATTCTTAATAAGTTCAGCAGATTGACGCCTGCACGCATGTCTGTGCTGTAATTATATTCCCTGAATCCGGATTTGTCCAAAAAGAAATCCACTACCACGACAACAGCCCTGTCTGATGACACTAGTTTTATACCATCCTGGCGTATAACTAATTCTGCTTCGTCTATAAGCTCTGCAATAGATGCCATGCTTTCCCTGAGAATACCAGTGTCTTCCAGAATTGCGCTGAACATAATATCAAATAGAATAATAGTCTCAAGCTTTTTATAGACAGATGGATATTGGTTTAATGCCATTTTGATTTCTCATAGCAATTTACTAGAATCATCATAAACATTTTTCCTATGTCCAATGAAAAGAACTATTATTTTCTTTTCTGCATGATTTATTTCAAGGATCGCTCTATAATCACCTATTCTAATTTTCCAGAAAGGTGTTGAGACAAGTTTTTCGCAATGATCTGTAGCATTTCTTAATAACTTTAGTTCTGTTTTTATTCTATCCCCATTAATTCTATCAATCTTTTTAAGAAACTCTGCTGCCTTAGGATGCAGAAGAACAGTATAATTCATCATACCTCCTCAAATGGAATAAGTATGCCAGGGTTATTCTTGCTTTCATCGCTTCTTTTTGCAAGCATTTTTAGAAATTTCATGGTCTTCTCTCTTTCCTCAAAAAATGCAACAATTGTTTTTATAGCATCGCTTCTGCTTTTGAATTTTCCAGATTCAACCCATTTATCAATCTCATCCACAGTCTTTTCTGGCATTCTTATCTGAACTTGTATCATATCACTCACTGTAAACATATGTGTTTACATATATATAAGGTTATTTCTTCTCCAGTTTTGCAACAAGATGTTTTGTGTGAAATACTGCGTCTGTCTGAACACTAATGGAATCAATGCCTTGTTTTACTAGAAATTCCGCAAACTCTGGATAATTGCTTGGAGCTTCTCCGCATATGCCTACGGGTTTCTTATGAGCATGAGCTGTTTTGATAATCATTGAAACCATTCTTTTGACTGACTCATCTCGTTCATCAAAGCTTTTGGCAACCAACTCGCTGTTTCTGTCTATGCCAAGTGTCAGTTGCGTCAGATCGTTTGAGCCAATGCTAAAACCATCAAAATATTTTGAAAACTGGTCTGCAAGAATAACATTGCTTGGTATTTCTGCCATGGCATAACATTTTACTTTTCCTAGTCCAGACTTATTCAGTTCTTTTATAACCTCAGCAGCTTCCTTGATTGTCCTGCAGAACGGAACCATTATTATAACATTGCTAAGTTTTGTTTCGTAGATTACTTTCCTCAATGCATGGCATTCTAGCGCAAAGGCTTTTTCAAATCCATGGCTGATGTATCTAGATGCTCCACGCCAGCCTATCATTGGATTTTCTTCCAGAGGCTCGTATTCTTCACCGCCTTTCAGTCCCCTGTATTCATTTGTTTTGAAATCACTCAATCTGACTATCACTGGCCTTGGATAGAATGCTGCTGCAATCTTTGCAATTCCTTGAGCCAATTTATCAACATATTCCTGGCCACGATTTTGTCTTATCATTGCAAGAGGATGTTCTTTAATAGCAGATGATATTATGAATTCCTGTCTTGCAAGACCAACTCCGTCAACAGGCAGCATTGCAGCATCCAATGCAAGATCCGGATTTCCTACATTTACATAAATCTTTGTTCTTGTTTTTGGCAGTTCTGAAAGATCATATGTTTTAACAGAATATTTCAACAACCCATTCCATATTTTTCCTGTTTCAGCTGTGCAGTCAATTGTGATATTCTGATTGTTTTTTAGTTTCTTGACCGCTCCCTGGCAGCCAACTATGCATGGAATTCCTAGTTCTCTTGATACAATGGCTGCATGGCATGTTGAAGCGCCTGTCTCTGTTATGATTCCAGAAGCTATTTTCATTAAGGGCTCCCAATCTGGATTAGTGGTTCTTGTTACAAGTATTCTTCCTTTTTTGAATTTATTGATTTCACTCAAGTTGTGTATTATATTTACAGCGCCAGCTGCAACTGAACGACCAATTGCAATTCCTTCCATTACAGGAGATCCTTTTGCCTTTAGAGAGAATTCTTTATAAACAGGCTTTTTCTGCGAATAGACAGTTTCAGGCCTTGCCTGCAATATGAATATCTTTCCTTTTTCTTTTGCCCATTCAATATCCATTGGTTTTTTATAATGCTTCTCAATCATGATGCCATATTTTGCGAGCTCTGTGACCTCTTTTTCACTTAGCGCAAATTCAACCTGTTTACCAGCAGAAACTTCTTTTCCTTTTACCCCTTCTTTTGCACTGATCTCCATTTTCTTTTTTAAACCTAGTTTTTTCTCTATAATTGTCATGGTTGCTTTGTGCACAAGATAACTGTCTGGATCTGTCTTTCCCTGCACAATATAATCGCCTAGTCCCCATGAGCTGTCTATCTTGATAAATCCAGAATGACCTGAATTGGGCTCTATTGTAAACATCACACCGCTTGCATCTGAATAAATCATTTTCTGCACACCAACGCTCAGAAGAACTTTAAGGTGATCAAATCCCTTGTCTTCTCTGTAAGAAATTGCTCTGTCAGTAAAAAGAGATGCAAAACATTCTCTTATCCTGTTCAAGACCTCACTGCCTGATACATTGACATAACTCTCCTGCTGGCCTGCAAAAGACGCATCTGCGCTATCTTCTGTCGTGGCAGAGCTCCTAATAGCCACACGAAAACTGCTGTTGCTTTGCAGTTGTTTGCCTGCGCTTAATTTGTTGCAGGCTTCTGCTATCTCTTTTCTTAATTCCTTTGGAAAAGAGCCATTCTTTATAAGCCTCCTGATTTCACTGCCTGCGTCCTGTAGCTGGTCAATGCCTTTTCCTTTTCTTTTCAGTACATCCTTTATTTTCTCATCCAGTTTATTATGCAATATGAAATAACTATATCCTTCTGCAGTGACTGCAAAGCCGTCTGGCACAGGCAGGCCTGCTTTCAGCAGTTCACCAAGCGATGCATTCTTGCCGCCAACTGCAGAAACGTCTTTCATGCCAATCTCTGAAAAGAATTTTATGTATTTCATAACTACCATTATTCTACTTATTACATTCAGCCTGTTATATAGCTCTCCAATGAAGTATTCACTATAGAGAACTTTGATTAACCCTACAACTCATCAAAGTTCACAATAAGGACCTTGACCAAAACACACATTATTCAAAGTCCTCTATATTATTTCATTGGAAGCTATACATGGTTGAACCATGTTCAACCTGTACAGCAAAGACTTCTCAAGTCTTTGCGTACAGAAGGAATTGCAAATTCCTTCTTGTACAGATGAACTCTCTAAGTTCATCATGTATGTGAACCAACTATTATCATACCTGATTATTTAGTTGGTTCACTATAGACCTTCTATTCCTTGTTCTTGCAATTTAGAAACGCTTAAGAATATGCCAAATAATCAATTATGTAAGTTGGTGTTTGTTTGGTAAAACTTCTATTGGTCCCTTGTTCTGGAGGAGAAACATCTGACTTAACACGAGGAATCTTAAACGCTTTGAAACATGATCACAATCTTGGTGAAGATGTTGAGATTTTAGGAAGCAGTAGATCAATAACTATAGAAAAAGGCACTCCAAAAGATAATAGATATCCTTTAGTGGTTGATTATTTTGATGATGGTGAAGTTCGCGCAGATATTGGAAAAAACGAATTAATCGACACTATCAGAGGCAGACATGTTGTTCTTATAGAACACCTACTAACACCTGACAGAGAAATGTTTTCAGATTTTATAGGACAAAAGGTTTCTGTCAATGACCATGTCGCAACAGTAAAAGGCGTTCTGAATCTACTTTCAAATACTGATGCACTTGGAAGAATTCTAGTCGCACCATATCTTACATATGTACGCTCACATAGTGTTGAAAAATATAGAGAGCAAGAATTTTTTCAATTTGATTCGTTGAATATGTTTTTAAAAGAATTCCAAAATTCAAAATTAGACACGTTAGTAACATTAGATCCTCATTCTGACAAAGCAAAACAAATTGCAGAAGAATTTGGTATGTATTATCATGCTGCAAATCCTTTCCAATCAACTAGATCATTAAATCCATATAAACTAGGCATTGCTGATGAAAAAATAGACAGTGTAATGAATAATCTCAGACCTTTTCATAAAAGATTTGAAGAAATGAAAAAAGAATATGGGAATCGTCTTTATTTGGTATCAGTTGATGATGGCACCGAAGGAAGGGTAGAAAACTTTGTCGATAGATGTTTTGCAGAGCTCCAACCAAAAGAATATTATGCAAGGGTTATGTATTTTGACAAAAGACGAGTTGCTCTAGATAAAAGTGAATATAAAGTAAAACCTTTTAGTAAGATAAATAGAAAAAATGTTGATAAAGAAGGAATTTATATAATAATTGATGATATGTATGCAAGTGGAGGAACTGCTTGTGATGTCGGTGAAATATTAAAAAAAGCTGGTGCAAACCGAGTAGAAGTCTGGACATCTCATGTAGTTACAACACCAAGACAATATGAAAAAAGTAATAATAGACCATATATAGATGCCCTCGTATGTATTGATACTGTTCCAAGAAATGATGGATTAAAAGTTGAATATATTCCTGCAAGCACAGCACTTCTAGCATCAGAAATATACAAAGCCCATCAAAAACTTGTAAACGAAAGATTACGTAGATTTAGATAATTGAGGACCTTGAATAACATGCTTTTTACTCAAAGTCCTTATTCCGAACTTTGCCAAAACATGGGTTAATCAAAGTTCTCAATTATAAAAATGTAATCTATCTAGTCATTTTCCAATAAACCTTTATCTCACAATCAAATTCCCTACCAACAGAATCAATCATTACATTCTCACCTACAAATACTTTGTTGTATTCTATAAATATTGAAATGCAGAGGGCAGGAATTTCCATCAAACCTATTTCATGGTTTCTAGAGTTGCCTGTATAATTAGTTTCGTCAGAAACTATATTTCTTTTTAGGCAACATCTAGCCTTTTTCTTTGAGGAAACGGCTTGATATTTGAACCTGCGAATGGACTAACCAACTAGGTCCTAAGCCTAGCGCCTTTGATCCGAACGACAATAATATACTGTCGCACTCAGCTAGTTCGCTAGCGAATTTCTTACGAAATTCTTGCTCACACGCTTCGCTTGACCATTCAAGGACATCTGAGTATTCAAAATGTCTGGCTTGGCTACCTCTGCAAAAGCTCTTTTTCGCCAGCAAGCGCAAATCTGCAAAAAGATTGCGAATCTTTTGAGATCTTAGAAAGCTCCACTTTCTAAGAAAAGTGCTGGCGAAAAAATACGCTATCAGCATTTAGCCTTTTTATATATTATGAGAAATGAGGATTTAAATGCTCCAATATCACCGAAACCTATTTCTATGACATATTTGTATATATGATATATGCGAATTTTTTATTCGGTTGCAATATTGCTGATTATGATTAGCTTTGTTGTTATACCTGCAGCTGCTGACAGCAATGATGCTCTTTCGCGCTCTTCTGATTCGCTGCAATCGTACACATCGCCTGAATATATTCCTGGCCAGATGCTTGTGAAATACAAAAATAATGGAGAGCCTACTGACATTGTAAATATCCTGGGCATTGCGCAGGCTGCTGAAGAGGATGAGAAGCCTAATATAATCGTGATTGAAGTTGATAAGAGAACAGATATTGAAGCGCTGGCAAAGCAGTATGAAAAAAATCCTGCTGTGGAATATGCAGAACCTAATTATCTTGCGCAGGCATTTTTAGCGCCAGATGACCTTTCATATTCAACCCAGTATCATCATGCAAACATAGAATCCAGCCTTGCATGGAACATCACACAAGGCAACATTTCTGTCATTATAGGCATCATAGACACAGGTGTTGACTGGGATCATCCTGATCTTGCTTCAAATATCTGGAACAATACAGCTGAAACAAACTGCACAAATGGCGTGGATGATGATTCTAATGGATTTGTAGATGACTGCAGGGGCTGGGATTTTGTAGACAATATAACTGACTGTTATGATGGAGAGGATTGTGATGACAGGGACAATAATCCTATGGATTTTCATGGCCATGGAACACACGTATCTGGCATTGCAGCTGCAGTGACAAACAATTCAATTGGCGTAGCTGGTGTATGCTGGAACTGCAAGATAATGCCATTGAGAGCAGGCTTCAAATATAATAATGGAGGAGGATATCTTACTACAGCAGATATTGTCTCTGCTCTTTATTATGGAGCAGATAATGGAGCAGACATAATCAGCATGTCATTTGGATTAAGCTCTTCGTCATCAAGCCTGCAGGATGCTATAAATTATGCTTATTCAAAAGGTGTTGTGTTAATAGCTGCGTCTGGTAATTCTAATTCAGCAACAAGGCAATATCCTGCTGCATATGACAATGTTGTTTCAGTGGGTTCTACTGATTCATCAGATGCAAAATCATCTTTTTCAAACCACGGAACATGGCTTGATGCTGCTGCGCCAGGCACAAGCATAAACAGCACTTATTTCAACAACAGCTATGGCGTTGTTTCTGGAACATCAATGTCAACTCCAATGACAGCTGGCATTGCAGGGCTTATTCTTTCCAGGAATTCATTTACACAAGAACAGGTAAAAACAATATTGCATACAGCAGTGGATAATCTCTCATCTTCAGTATACTTAGGAACAGGCAGGATAAATGCATACAAGGCAGTGCAGATAAACCAATCGCCAATACTTATTCTTAATTCATCTCTGGATGACAATACTACAACACAAAATCTTGCAATCACAGGAACAGCTAACCTGAGTTTTGCTGGCTACAATTTTTCCAATTATACACTGGAATATGGCACAGGACTCTATCCATCTGCATGGAATACCATAATATCTGGAAATTCAAGTGTTATAAATGGCGCGCTTGGATCATGGGACATTGGCAGCTTGTCAAATGGCACATATAAGCTAAGGCTGGCTGTTCGCACAAACCAGACAATCTGGAAAAACAGCACTGCAAATGAGACATTAGTGTTCATAGACGAAACATTTATAACATCCTCAAACATTAATGTTACACTGGACACTCCTGCTAATAATATACTAACAGACTCTAACCAGGCATTTAACTGCAGCGCTCGTTCAAGCAATACACTTACAAACATGACATTATATATTTGGAATTCATCTGCTAGCCAGACAGTTTCTGCTAATATTGGAGGAAATTCCAATACCACTTCTATTATCTATAACTTCACAACCAGCAGCAATTATACATGGAATTGTCTTGCTAGAGACTCTTCCAGGCAGGCATTTGCTCCTTTTAACAACACCATTAATGTGGATGTTGATGGGCCTGTTATATCATTTGTTAGTCCGACTGACAACAACTCGGAGATTGTTCACAGAAATTATACATTTATTAACATAACCGCAGCAGATGCTGCAAATGTTTCATCATGCATACTGCAATGGACAAACAATACTAACATATCAATGACAATGATTGGTTCTGGACAATCTGTTTCATGTTATTATAATGAGACTGGTTTGCTGGATAGCAAATATAATTATACTGCGCTTGTAATTGATGGGTTTGGAAATAGTGGAAATTCAAGCCAGAGATCTATTACAATTGATGCAGAGCCATTGAACATCACTAACATAACAAATTCCAGCATATCAAGGAATAGCGCGGTTGTCTCTGTCAGCGCATCTGAGCCAACAAATTCCACTATATTCTATGGAACTAATATTACCAATCTGTCAAATTCTGCAGCAAATAACTCATACTCATCTGCGCATCTTGCTGAACTGATTGGTCTTGCTTCTGGAACAACATATTTCTACAATATAACAAACTGTGATTACACAGGCAACTGCACAACAACAGGCCCTTTTAATTTCACAACACTGATAAGTGGAATAGAGATATCAGGGCCTGGAGAATATCAAATGAATAGCGATTATTCAGGCACGCCATATAACACATCGCTAAACGGAACAGCTGCTGTGATAATATCCTCATCTGACATATCATTTGACTGCAATGGGTTTAGCATATTAAACAATGGCACAAATGGAACAACATATGGCATATTCATCAACAACTCCTTCACTAATATCACAATAAGGAACTGCAATTCAATAGCAAACTTCAGCTATGGCATATATGCATACTATTCTGACAACATCATCATATCAAACCTTACAGTATTAAACAACACTGTCAATGGAATCCTGCTGCAGTCAGCAAACAATATAACTATTGAAAACAGCACTATCCGCCTCAATCTCCTTGATGGAATTGGCATGTTCAACAGCTCTAATAATTCATTCAGGAATTTGCGCATACAAGACAATAGATGGCATGGCATTGAGGTGTATAACCAGTCGCGATATAATTTATTCATCAACATAACTGCCTCTAACAACACATATGATGGAATACTGCTATCTGAAAGCCACTGGAATAACATAACAAACAGCAGCATGCGGGGCAATAATGCAAGCGGCATTCATTTATTCAACACATCTGGCAACAACACGATTGCAAACAACAGCATATTCAATAATAATTATTCTGGCATCAATCTACAGCATAATGCAAGCACAAATACAATAAGGAATAATATTGTCTATAGCTCGTCTAATGGAATCTATTCATCAGAGATGAGCTCTTACAATGTATTTGACAAAAATACTATATACAACAATACTCAGTGGGGAATAATACTGTTCAATTCATCAAATTATGCTGTAATATCAAACAATACAATATACAAAAACAGCCAGGACGGCATTATATTGATGCTGAGCTCATGGGGAAACATCACGAACAACACAATATACAACAATACCTGGCGCGGAATTGTCAGCTTCAATGAATCTGTGAATAACAGAATAATAAATAATACAGTCTACAACAACAGCCAGTATGGAATATATGCATGGCTGAATTCCACGAATACTACAATACAAAACAACAGCGTGTATGAGAATACTGATTATGGAATAGCTATACAAGGCTCTATGTATAGTATTGTGAGCAGGAATGTTGTGTACCAGAATGTTATAGGGCTGTATTTATACGAAACATACAACAACAGCCTGACACAGAATAGAATATATAATAGTTCAACACCTGGAATAAGCGTGGTCTCATCACATCAGAACAATATAACAGAAAACAATGTATATAATAATTCCCAGTATGGTATATACATCACAGGCAGCTATGGCCTGAATGTATCAAATAATACAATAGCGCAAAACCAGATAGCAGACCTTCGCCTGGATGCAGCAAGCGCAGCACACTGCAACAATATTATAACAAACAATACTGCGCTTGGCAACAAAACAATACTATTCTATAACAATACTGTATTCATTGCAAATCTCTCAAACACAGCAGAGATAATATTATGCAATGCAGACAATTCTGTTGTAACAAATATAACAATGTCTGATACTGACAATATCAGCAGCAATGGATTACTGATATTACAGACAGAAAATCTGAGCATATACAATATCAGCCTGTCAAATGTTTATGCAGGAGTTTATCTTTATTCTTCTGTGAACAACAGCATCTCATATGCAAACATGACAGATGTGTATATAGGGGTATATCTGTCTGTATCAAACAACTTGTCATTGTCATGGAACAACCTTACCAACCTTTCTTATGGAATTTATCTCTCAAACTCAGATGCATTCTTTGCCAACACCAATTATATGAACAATATCTCAGTAAATGAAATATATCTTGCAAACGGAACGCTTGCAACAGGAGCGTATAATATTTCAACAAATTATCTTGACTTTGGGATTTCTGCATCCAACATATCGCTTTCACTGGCTAATTTGTCTCTATCTGGACTAGACCTGACACCTGATTCAATCTCTGGCATATCTAACCTGGCATCATCAAAAATAGTCAGAACGTCAAAAAATGCATATTATGCACTAAATGCCACAAATACATCAGGTTATGCACTATTTACTCCGCGATTATATTATAATTCATCTGATCTGGGCGATTATAGCACAGACAGGCTTGGTATAGGCGCATACAATGGCACATGGATACAAAGGCCATCAACAGTGAATACATCTTCATCCTCAATAATGCCTTCATCAGCTATTTCATCATTCAGTTTATTTGCTCCTCTTGTATATTCTATTTCCACTACAACAACGCCTAGTGGTGGAGGCGGGGGTGGCGGAGGATCTACAGCAAGCGCAGGCTGCCTAAAGAGATCTTTCAGCACCATGCCAGCTGGCCAGAATATATCAGTGACAGGATTTTGCAAAGCATCTGGCATAACAGAGATGGTAATAACAACAAAAAGAGATGCCAGTGATGTGATGATTTCGGTGGAATCAGCCGGCATATCTCCTAATAACATGACAGGTATAGACAGGCCATATAGATATATTGAGCTAGAGACTGGGAATCTGGATGACTCTGATATATTAAATATCATAATAAGATTTGAAGTGAACAAGACCTGGATAGATTCAGAGGGTGCTGATGCCAACAACATGGCAATGAGCATCTATGAAAATGGAAAATGGTCTGTGCTTGAGACGAAAAGGATTAATGATTCTGATAATTATACAAATCACCAGACATATTCAAAAAAACTATCCAGTCTGGCAATATCAGAGATATACAAAGAGTGTGAATCTGGAACAAGATGCTCTGGGCAGCAATTGCAGCAATGTGTGAATAATATCTGGGTATTTGACAAAATATGTGATTATGGATGCGCAGGCAATCAATGTATTGGCAACATAACAAAAGCTGATTCAGAAATAACAATGCCTGTTGAAGAACCTGAAACTATAGATCAGCCTGCGCCAAAAGAAACTGAACTGCCAATCTCAATAATTGCATTTATACTGTTAATCGCTATTATGTTTTTGGCATATTATCTTATTCATAAAAGCAGCAAACCAACAAAGCCAAAAAGGAATTATGATTATCGGAAAAGACAAAACGTGAAAAAGATTGGGAAGAAAAGATAAATGCTCCCGGCGGGATTTTCAGCGAAGCTGAAAAAGCATACGAGCTTTGCTCAGCATCGCGTTTGAACCCACGTCATCGGCGTTCCCTAAATTCTTTGGCTTTTTCTTAAACGCGCTGCATCATAATTGATTTGTGCGTTTTTTTGATTAAACCTTTTCTTAAAAAGTTTATGAGAGGCCGAGATCCTTGACCGGATTTTCCAACCCTTTGTATGCGGAAGCGTACTCTCCGCTAACGCTTTGGTGCGCTTGCATGCGCCAAAAGGCTACTAGACTACAGGAGCATTTTTTTTAAAATACTCTGTATTACAAAAGAGCATAAATTCTTTTGTATTACAGGAGCGCGATAGAAATAGATATTATTAATAGATATAAAAATCTATTATTTTCCAACAGGCAGTCTTGACTTACGTTTTTCATGTTTTATACTCTCAGAAAACCATGGGAATATGAAACTTATTATTTCTTTCATATGCCCCAGATAATCGTCTCCATATTTTCTGACATTATCTCTATTAATTACATGTCTTATTTTCTCTGGCCAAAATTCCTGTTCTGTTGCATTGGATGGAAAGACTGCTGCGCTTTGTTCAAAATAATCCAATGCAAATTCTATTCCTCTTTTCATGCGCAATATACGCTTCATATAATTAGAAACGTTTGTGCCAATAGAAGCTATTTTTCTGTCATCATTAGCTTCTCCGATCATCCGGCATACTCTTTCTATTCCAGGAATAACTCCATTTAGTTTTAATTCATCCTGCGCAATAACATATATAGAGGTGCGGTCAAGCATTTCTTGCAAAGACGCGTATAACCCATTCAAATCATCTGCTCTTTCCTGAAAATTGAATGCCATGCTGGCTTTCTGAAATATCTCTTCTCTGTTATATTTTTCCCTGACAGCAGTACTAACATTATTAATCAACCTGAGATATTTTTCATTTGTGTTGGTTTTTTCTTCAGAATATTCCCATGCACTAAAACTCCTTTCATAGAAACCATCACTAACAGCATCGGGAATTGAAGGCAAGAATTTGTTATCATATGGAATAGAATAACAATTGCGATAGATTGGAAGATACTGACTCTTGCTGGTGTTTTTAATTGGCTCTTCTTTTACTGGCTCTTTTTCACACTGTCTTTTGGCGCGTTTTATAATAGCGCCTATTGGCACTGTCTTTTGCCTGACTTCCTTTAGATATTGCGCAACAACATCAGCCTCTGTGGCTCTTGTCATGTTGTTAAAGGTTCTATCAGAAACATATTGTCCAATTTTATCCATAAACATCTTCAACATATTTTAGAAAGAATGCTTAAATTGCTTTGCTTCACCTGCTCAACAATGATCTATCGCGAACTGCTTGCTCATTAGCGGACTTCTTTGGAGCTGTTTCCTTTGAAAAACTGCGCAAGTTGTGGTATTGTATATATCTTCCACTCATCTATGAAAATATGGATATGATCTGGGCCAAACTCGCACACTTCCAACCTCACCCAAAGTTTCCAGGCAACCTCTCGGAAACTTGCACCGCAAACTTTTTGTATAAAGCGGTCCATAAACACATTACGCCTATATTTTGGCGTAAACTGCAAATAGAGATAGCTTTCACCAAAGCTATCTGCGGATGATTCAACCTGTGTTTTCATCCAATCATCTCTGTTTGTTGTTTAGGAGGTTTGTCAACCAAAGCTCCATGTGATAAGGGATGTTTAACGCTTTTCATTTTGCATTTCCTTAGAAAAAGCCAGATAAACTAGAGAGATGATATTTTTTTGACGCAATTCATCCATTGCTTAAAAGCAATGAGATTCTTGCGTCCGCATCCAAATCTCAAGTGTCATTTTCTGATAGTCTCACTTTATTATCATATGTATCAACATTATAATACATATATTAAAGGAGATTGATTTATATGATATGCTCTCTGTAGCAAAAGATGTTATAGAAATAATAAAATCCATACCAAAGAACGATGAAGTATATATTGACATATCTCAAGGAAGAAAAACACAAGCTTTTGGCGTATTGTTTGCATGCTACAAAATGTCTAATAGAATAAAGGAGATAATGTATTGGGGGGATGATAAAAATCTTATCATATTTCCAAAATTAACACTTGAATTGAATGAAGACGATAAAAATATATTAAAGAAGATAGAAAAATCAGAAAGCATTACAGAATTAGTTGATAATCTGAGAATAAGCAGAGCCAAAGGATATAGGTTAATAAAAAATCTTGAAATGAAAGGATTTTTGATAAAAGAAAACGGTAAATATAAAATAACAGATGCCGGAAAAATAGCGCTTTTATGATGTGATTATATATGAAAAAAAACATTAAAAATAATATCTTTGTTTGCAGGCTGTGGAGGAATGGATTTAGGCTTTCTGATGGCTAAGAATCCTCGATTATCTTATGAGATAATCTGGGCTAACGATTTCGATAAAACTGTCTGTGAGACATACAAGAAAAATTTTAGCCATGATGTAATGTGCGGAGATATTTGGAATGTAGACTTGAATAAAGTTCCGGATGCTGATGTAATAATAGGCGGATTTCCATGCCAAGATTTTTCAATTCTTAGAGGGGAAAAGAGATATGGATTTAAATCAAATAGGGGATTGCTATATACAAGATTTGTAGAAGCGGTTGCCAAAAAACTTCCTCTGTTTTTTGTAGCCGAGAACGTTAAAGGGCTTTTGACAACTGACAATGGCTGGGCAATTAAAAAGATCAAAGAAGACTTTGAAAAAGTTGATCATGTAGGATATGATGTAAGATATAAACTTATTAATTTTGCAGATTATGGAGTTCCGCAAAATAGAGAAAGAGTTATAATTATTGGTATAAGGAATGACTTGAAATTAAATTTTGCATTTCCGGAACCTACGCATAGACACAGACATGTTTCTGCAAAAACTGCGTTAAACGGCGTTGAAAATGTGATACAAAACAATGAAAAGATCAATATTCAGTTGTCAACTAAGAAAAAACTGGAGTTGATTCCAGCTGGTGGAAATTATAAGAATCTTCCAGGATATGAGAACAAGAATTGGACGAGCTTGATTTATAAAAGACTTCATCCAACCCAGCCATCCCCCACTATTGTAGCCAATGGTGGTGGAGGAACGTGGGGCTATCATTTTTCAGAACACAGACCTTTGACAAATAGAGAAAGAGCTAGAATACAAACCTTCCCAGATAATTTTGAATTTGTTGGAAATATGTCAGAAGTTAGAAGACAAATAGGAAATGCTGTTCCTCCTCTTGGAATAAAGCCTATAGCAGAACAGCTTCTAAATGTTTTTGAAGACGTTTTTGAAAATCAGATAGAATCAAGAAGAACGGAGGCTATACAGATTTAATTTTACATTCTTCTCAGCAGTTCTTTCCAATCCTTTTCTCTCCATCTTAGAGCTCCGATAGATGCTAGAAATTTATTTGGAAATATATCTCCTAAACCTTCGACTTCATCGGCAGTATTTTCTTTATAGTGAAGCAAGTAAATAATCAGGATATAATATCACTTGCTTCACATATAGCTCAGCACGAAATAATATACTGTTTATTTCGTGGCAGAGCTATAAATTCACCAATACCGCCAACAACAGTTCTTTTTGTTCTTGTAATGGAAAGTATAATATTTCTTTCCTTGACAAGATAAATGACTTTCGAAGAAAGTCATTTTGTTCTTGTTTTA
>JACRMW010000035.1 GCA_016219465.1 Candidatus Aenigmatarchaeota archaeon
TACATGGTTGAATTCTAAGAGAATTCAACCTGTACAGCAAAGACTTATCAAGTCTTTGCGTACAGAAGGAATTGCAGATTCCTTCTTGTACAGGAGAAACTTTGTTTCTCCATGTATGCAACCCCAGTATTATCATACAAGAAAGGACATAGTTCTTTCTGTACACAAAGATTCTTTGAATCTTTGTCGTATCCAGATTATTTACTTGGTTCTATCCTTTCAAATAATTGAACAAAAGTTCTTCTAATATTAGTAATTTTATCAGTATTAAGTCTTGAGATAAAGTCTGTCATAGTATTACTGTCATAGTATTATTAAATCTTTCAGCTTTTTGAATCATGTCCATAACATCTTTTTCAGAAACCTTGAAATCGAAATAATACTGTTTATCTATTCTCTCTTTCTTTGCAAAAGATATTTCACTATTGTCAATGCCAAAAACATCTTTTACAGCAGAAGCTATGCTTCTGCATGTACTGTCGCCCATAAAACAATCCTGATTGTTTTATGGGATGACTATTAATAGGAGTATTGATACGTCATACCACCAGTCTTTTCACGCGCTATGCTTTTCACATTTTATACCTGTTCTATACATCAATGCAGTTAGCATATGATACATACTATAGTACGTAAGTGATACAGCTTCTTCTAGTCTGCCATTTTTTAATAGAATCTTTGCAGAGATTAGATTACTTTCTGACTTTTCTGCATACGATTGTCTAATATTATCGCTAATTTCAGTAAGACCAATCTTGTTTCTATATTTCAAATCAGTTAAAAAATCCAATTTTTTCATAATAATCCTCTAATCCTTTTATTATAACATGATTCTTTTCGATCTCTCTTCCTAAAGTCTCAAATGAGGATATTTAATAAGTAATTGCAATAATTTATAATTTTCAGCCATCATGACATAATTTCTAGCTTCTATTGTTTTCTTAAGAAAATAGGTTTTATTTTTTCCCTCTTGTTTATAATCGATCGCATTTTCTTCAGATAATTCCTTTATCTTTCGCAATACTGTCATATGATTTGTTTCAATATCTTTTGCAAGTGCTCTGATATGACTATTGTTTTTAAGCAACTCCAACAATATTTCAAGTTTGTAATCCTTGTCACTAATTTGTTCCATATGTAACATATACGTTACATATCTATTTATAGCTCTGCTTTACTATGTATTTTATGGGATTGTTATAAGCTTTTATAGAGAAATCAAGGACTCTTCCTCAGCATAGTCCTTGGAAATGGTATTGCATCTTTTATATTATCAAGGCCGCACAACCACGCAACCATTCTCTCAACACCCATTCCAAATCCTGCATGAGGAACAGAACCATGCCTTCTGGTATCAAGATACCATTCATAATTTTCTGTTTTTTCTCCCTGTTTTTTCAGAGACTTTTTCAATTCCTCTATATCTGTCTCTCTTTGAGAGCCTCCTATTATCTCGCCATAACCTTCTGGTGCAAGCATGTCAAAGCACAGAGCAGTCTCTGGATTATTAGGATCTTTTGGCTTGTAAAATGCCATTATTTCTTTTGGATAATGTGTTACCATAACAGGGCTGTTAAAATGCTTCATCAGCAGGTCTTCTTCAATTGTTCTCAGATCTTTTCCCCATTTTATCTTCATTCCTTCTTTTTCATCAAGTATTTTCAATGCCTCTGTATATGTGATTCTTGGAAAAGGAGCCCTGATATTCTCAAGCTTGCTGACCGCTCTCTTCAATATCTCAAGTTCCTGCTTGTTCTTTTCAAGAACCTTCCTGATTATAAAAGAAACAAGCTCTTCTGCATGTCTCATAACATCATCCAAGCCAGCCCATGCCATTTCCATTTCTGCCATGTAGAATTCAGCCAAATGGCGGGAGGTCTTTGATTTTTCTGCCCTGAAGCAAGGAGAATTGCAGTATATTTTCTCCAGTGATGCGATCATAGCTTCTGCATAAAGCTGCCATGACTGTGTAAGATAGACAGTATCATCAAAATATTTCACCTTGAAAAGAGTGGCTCCTCCTTCACATGCATTTGGAGTAAATATAGGCGGAGCAGCTTCATAAAAGCCCCTGTTTCTAAAGAATTCATCAACAGCCTCAAAAACTGTTGAGCGTATCTTCATCACAGCAGTAAGTTTTCTAGATCTTAGCCAGAGATGCCTTACATCTAGTAGAAATTCCTGAGACTGGTCTTTTGTAATAGGAAATACCCCTCCTTGGCCAGATATTTCCAGACTTTTAACATCCACTTCATAGCCAGTAGGAGCTCTTTCGTCTTTTCTGACAATGCCTGACAATTTTAAAGAAGCCTCTATCATTATCTTGTTTGCCTCATTCCATGTCTTTTCATCTACTTTGTCCTTGTTGACAACACACTGGATAATGTCAGAATGATCTCTTAATACCATGAAAACAAATTTGTTGCTCTTTCTCTCTCTATAACACCAGCCTCTTAGATCTACCTCTTTGCCTTCCTGTTCCATTGCTTCTTTGACAGATATATACATATTTCTCAAGAAACTGTTAATTGCGTAGGAATAAAAAGCTTTATGCAATGATAATAGATATGGCAGGATTCTTTTCAAGACTATTCAGCAGAAAGAGCAATGAACCAGAGAAAGTAGACGTGGTCGTGGAACAAGAGCCTGTCCAATTATATCCATTTCCTATCAACAAACTTGTCAAATTCAGCAATTCTGACAAGAATTGGCCAGGAAAGATGGCAATAATAATATCAAGGGAAGAACCGACTGAACGACAGCTTAGAGAGAGCTATAAAAAAGATATTCCATTTATTTACAAGGTTGCTGTTGAGCAGGAGAATAATTTTCTTCATCTCAAAATACCTGTCTCCCATCTTAGAATAGTTCCGGCAACATCAGAAGAACTGGAAAACTTCAAGCTCACGCACACAACAATAAAAATTGGACAGGAAACTGGTGTATCTACAACAGCTGAAATAGTAACCCAAGAAGAAATTGATAAATGGAATAATCTTCTGGCAGGAACTCCAGAAAAAGAAGAAATTGAATTGCATTAATAAGAATTAATTTTCTAGTTAGAAGAATTACTAATAATCATTCAATTAATTTCAAAAAAACATCAGCTATTTTTGTTTCATCAACTTCGCATAATGTTCCGCCGCTGGTTCTGTTATCATATACTCCATCTGATCGCGCAGCAATATTATGCTTCAAGTACATCATGCCTGCATTGTCAAGAATCTTATAAACCATTTCTGCTGCAATTTTTCCAAATCCATGCATTTCTTTAAAATTCCATGACAAACCATTGCACACAAGATCTCTTATTCCAGTCTTTTCTTGCACCAATTTATACACCCTTTCAGCCAAGCGTTCTGATGCAGGATAGTCATACAAAGCATTCAATTCTTCAATCCTTTTTTGCAGATGTTCAAGACTTTCATATTCTCCTTCAATCAACGCAACATCAGACATATACTTCTTTTCCAAGTCATCTACACGTCTAACACTAACTCCTCTTTTAGAAAAAGCACCAAAATATTGCCTTCCATGAATTTGACCGTCAACATATCTTTCAGATTCGGGTGTATCTGCTCTTAACTGAACAGGACCCCCCACTTCTTTTTCCAATTCTTTCAATAATTGTCTTGCTAATTCAGGATTGACCATGATGTATCAATAAGAATTAGCATCACTAATCTATAAAAACTCTGCCTAA
>JACRMW010000036.1 GCA_016219465.1 Candidatus Aenigmatarchaeota archaeon
TTTTTGTAAAACAGTAGAAAATCTTCCTGTGTGTGATTTCCGCTTAACTTGAGTTTTTCCATGATTTGAATTGATTTGTGAGGAAATTAGCTTTTCGGTGTTTCAGTAAACATGTCCAGAATCTTTTGTGGGTTTGCTATAGCTCTACCGCGAAACAAACAGGATATTATTTCGCGCTGAGCTATATGTAAAGAAAGTAGTATTATACCTGATTATTTACTTGCTTTACTATAAATTGCAATCTAATTGACTTAATCTTCGCGATCCATTCCAAACTGGAACACATTCATGCCTGCCCTGACTGTTCTTTTCACTTCTTCAATGCTTTTCATTGTCTTCAGCCGTTTGAGAATATAACTTGGCCTGAAATAGAATGATCTATAGGCGCTCTTGAGATATTCCTGAAGCTCTTTGTCATTCAGGCTGGTGTAATATTTGTTGAATGCTCCTGTTGTGTGTATTTTTTTTAAGTTCAATTCTTTTCCATCTCTGACGCTTGGATCTTGTTTTTCAACAGATTCAAATAACGGAGTGCCTGGGTATGGTGTGCATATTCCAAACGTCACTGTGGTAGGCTCTATTTGTTTTACAAATTTTATTGTCTGTTTAACTGTTTCTTTGCTGTCGCCTGGCATTCCAAGCATCATGTGGGCATGGGTTTCCATTCCTGTTTCGTGCGCCCATTTAAAGGTCTTTCGAGCCATGTCTATTGTTGTTCCTTTTTTCACATTGTCCAGTATTTCTTGAACTCCTGATTCTATTCCAAATTTCAGCATATGACAGCCTGCTTTTTTCAGCATTATCATGTCTTCTTTGTCCACGGTTCCTACTCTTGCATTTGCTATCCATGTCAGATCTATCTTGTTTTTCCTGATATGATCGCAGAATTTCTTATTCCTTTCTTTGAAGAATGTAAATGTCTCGTCCCTGTACCAAATCTCCTTATAGCCCTGCTCAACAACAATATCTAATTCCTTTATCATGCTATCCAATGACCTTGAGCGCAGCGAATTTCCATAAAATCCAGAGACGTTGCAGAATGTGCATCTAGCCGGGCATCCTCTGGATGTCATGGCTGTTGTGTGCGGATTTCTTTTTACAATTGGATTAAAGTATTCAACATCTTTTGGGAGAAGTGTTCTGTCTGGGATTGGAAGCTCGTCAAGATTCTTAATAAGAGGCGCTTCTTTTGTAAGGATTATTTTTCCAGATTCTCTATAACCTCTTCCATTTACAGATTTCCAGTTCTTGTCCAGTTGATTTACAACATCTCTTATTATGGCATGAATGTTGGATGGGCTCCGAATATCATTGTCTTGAGATCTGGGTTTGCCTGTTTTAGCTGTTTTAAGACAAGGGCATCTTCCATAAAACTCATTGAAGAGGTAGATATTATTACAGCGTCAATTCCTTTCACAAGTTTTTTAACATCTTCTATTGCCATGCCTTCTGCAACTGCATCCAAGAATCTCACATTATGGCCTTCTTGTTTTAATGCAGTGGCTATATAGAGCATGTTCAATGGAGGCGATGTTGTTCCTCCTATGCGCTTTCCTTTGCACCAGCAGCCATAGATAAGGTCTCTTATGATATTCTTGGCTGTTTCTGAGGGCGGGTTTAAGACAAGTATGTTTTTCATGATATTCACTAAACATACATAGTGTCAAAGAATTAAAAATAGAGGACTTTGAATAACATGTATTTTAGTCAAAGTCCTTATTGAGAACTTTTACAAATTGTAGGGTTAATCAAAGTTCTCAATATGCTGTTCAGTCTATGAGGGTTTCTTGCTTCAGGCTGGCAAGCACTAATCTACCCATAGGTGTAGCTTGTTTGATGTCTTCTGAGGCAATCCATAGAAGGTTTTCAATTTCTCCAGACGGATTTGGGACTCCTTTAAATTCTCCTGTATAGCATGTCATTTTCACCTCGGTTCCAATTGGTTTTCCGTGCGCCTGTGCTTTGAATGTTCTATAATATTTTATGGTTTCTGGCAAAATATCCACTGAGAGCTCTTCTTTTATCTCCCGGCTCAGCGCCTGAATATCACTTTCTCCAATTTTTCGCTTACCGCCTGGCATGTAAAATATATTTTTTCCTTTTTCCACTGCCACCAGAAGCTTCTTGTTTTTGATATGAAGAAGCGCGAGTTTGTCTATCATTTCTGCTGTCATCTTATCACTTAGAACTCTTCTTTTATAGCATATTCATCTTCTTTTGGAGCAACCATGTCTCCGATAAGGCCGATTGCAATAAACTGGACAGCAACTATTATCATCAGTACACCAAGCATGAATAATGGCCTGTCAATAATACTTGCTCCCAGAAACTTTAGATAAACCATATATGCGCTGATCAAAACGCCTGCTGCTCCAAATATTCCTCCGAGCACTCCAAAGAAATGCATTGGCTTTCTTGCATAGGTTGACATGAATTTTACAGTCAGCAGATCAAGAAATCCTGTAAAAACTCTCTTAAAACCGTATTTTGTTTTTCCATGGATTCTTGGATGGTGCATTACTTTTATCTCAGTTGCTTTGAATCCTTTCCAATGTGCTAGAGCTGGAATATATCTATGAAGATCACCATGAACAGAGATGTTTTTTATAACCTCTTTTCTATATGCTTTGAAACCACAATTGTAGTCATGCAGCCTAAGTCCGCTTATTTTTGAAGTCATGTAATTGAATACCTTTGAAAACATTCTTTTGAAAAATGGGTCTTTTCTTGGAAATTTCCAGCCAGAAACAAGATCATAGCCTTTGTCCAATTCTCTCAAGAATTTTGGAATTTCTTCCGGTTCATCCTGGAGATCTGCATCCATTGTAAATATTACATCTCCTGCAGCGCGTTCAAATCCAGCTGCAAGTGCTGCTGATTTTCCAAAGTTTTTTCTGAACTGGATTATTTTTACTTTATTATCCTTTAGTTTTTTCATCTGTTCTAATGTAGAATCAGCAGAGCCATCGTCTATGAATATTATCTCATAGCTATGAGGAAGCTTTGCAAAGACCTTTTTTATCTTAGCCATAAGAATAGGTATGCTCTTTTCTTCGTTCTTGGCTGGTATAACAATACTTATCTTCATCTAAACCACAAACCTACGATTTTTAGTTTTATAGCTAAACAACAAATAAATCAAGATACATGGTAAAGTAAAACTTTACCTGTACAGGTGAACCTTTGGTTCACCATGTATAATATTTTGTTGTTTGCTATACACTCAAACAACATGCGTTGTTTGATGCACCAGAAAGCTCTGCTTTCTGTGTGAGTGAACCAAGTTATAAATACCTGATTATTTACTTGGTTCACTATAAGGTATTCCTGATTTCTCTTTGAGTTTTTCAACTCATTATAATACTGACATACCTTATAATTAGAATTAGATAGATATGTTTAAAACAGCCTTTTTTGTATGCAGACGCAAATCTGCAAAAAGATTGCGAATCTTTTGAGATCTTAGAAAGTTTCACTTTCTAAGAAATACGCTGGTGAAAATACGCTATCAGCAATCTTTTTGCATCTAGATGTGTTCAACTACAAAACCAGTTCCTTCTTTTTTCACAACGTGTTCTTTGCTATGATACACTTTCTGAAGAAAATCTGAATCTATTTCTGTTTCATATAATATCTTAAATTCTTCGTCTCTGATAATTATCTGCTTTGGTTGTGTGAATTTCAGCATGTCAATATAACGAATTATTTGTTCCCGTGTTCCTACCAGCGAATTGCCATTTAAAATTGCTGCTGCTGATTTTATATCACCAGGATTTGTTGCAGTAAATAATAGATAGGCTTTTTCACCAACACATTCGTCCATTAGAAAATTATATTTGTTTCCATCTTGAAATACTTGAACTTCGTATGAAACAATAGGATAGACATCTATTTGTTTTGCTGCGCTAAAAAAACTGTCTCTTGCGCGCACTGTTCTGTTTTTTATTATACGTTGATGTTCTTTTCGCGCGTTGTCTGCATCATTAAACATTTCTTGGTCTTTTGCTAGAATAGCTTTTGAGACATCTCTGACATAATTACCAAAGTATTCTGCTGCTTTGCATCCATTGACTGCTTCTTCTTCTTGTTGTTGAAGGTGTTTCATTATAAAAATTTAGTAGAATTCTTTAAAAAGCTTCTTTTATAAAACTGTCTTATTTGCAGAGCGCAAACAGTTCTGACTGAAACGTTTGATTATGTGTTATGCATAGAACAATTCCCAGAATTCTTTTGGTGTTTTTACTTTTTGCACATCTTCTATTCTTTTGGCAAGACCTTTGTCAATCTTCCTGACTTCTGCAAGAAACTGTGTTCTTGGCGGTATTGGTATCTTGTTTTTCATGAACAATATAATGGCTTTTGTTTCCAGTGCATTCAAATGCATTTTTTTCAAGTTTTCCAATGGCTCTTTTTTTACTGCTTCAAGCGTTTTTGTAATATGGCTATATTTCCTGTCAATCGTTTCAATAACATCATCTGATGCTGAAATTGGCAGATCATTTTCAAAATAATTGAATATAAATTCCCTGTCAATAAGTATCCTGCCATTGATCAAGGCTGCCTGCAGTCTTGGCTCGCCAAGAGCATATAATTCCCTGAATGATTTGGCATCAAGCTGGAATAAATCAGTGTCAATATCTTTTATTTCTATTTTTTTATGTTTGTATATCACGAGGATATCTATGTCATTAAAATCCTTTGTTGTCAGCACAGAACCATAAATCAAGCAGGCTTCAATGTTCTCATCCGTCCTGTGTTTTTCTACAAATTCCTTTATCTTCTTATTCCCAAGCGCTGCAACATCCTCTGAATCGGCAAACAATCTGAATTTTCTTGCAGTGTTATCTGAAAAATCATATCGATATAAAGATGTTCTGTCTCTTGTTCTTTTAAGATAATTTCTTTTCACAAGAATATCCAATCTCTGGTTTACTGTGGTCTTATGAAGTCCTGTTGTTTTTGATATCTCAAGGCATGATAATGCTCTATATGTTCTTGCGCATAATTCCAATATACTTATGTCTGTTTTATTTAGATTCATGCAATCACTTTGTCAATATATTTTTGGCATTCATTGAACAGGTCTGAAACAAGAATGAATAATTCCTGCACCGCTGGTTCTGGAAGCTCTGTGCTGTTTATCGCGCTTTTTGGAGAGGCGAAATATCCATATTTATCCTTTTTTTATTCGTGTATTTATTATTGTTTTATCATATTTAAATATTGTTTTTACATACTTTAGTATGATTCATTCATACTATTCTTTTTCAGAGAACACTTCGTTGCCAACATCCTGGATTGCCTGGAACCAGGCTTTTGGAGTGCCTGCATCATAGCGTATTCCTTCTAGTTCTATGCAATATATCTTACACCTGTCTTTTGCCATTAGATTAAGAGCATCTGTGAGTTCCAGCTCTGCTCTTGCGCCTGGCTTTGTTTTCTTCAGATAGTCAAATATTTTTGACGATAGAATATATCTGCCTGTTATCGCGAGATTTGAAGGCGGGGTTTGGGGTTTTTCCACAACTCCCTGCGCAAGCATAATATTGATACTGTCCTTAACAGGAACTGGATTTATCATAATACCATATCGTTTTGCCTGTTCATCTGATACTTTCATTACAGTAAGTATTGCGCCAAAATCCTCTGCCTTTATTTTTTCATAAGCGCGCATCAATTGACTAACTGGATTCTTGCTATGAAAATCATCACCAAGCAAAACTGCAAAATTTTCGTTTGCTACAAAGTCTCTTGCATGGAGAATAGCATCGCCAAGACCTTTTGGCTCTTTTTGATCTATGTAATGGAGCCTTGCGTTTACAGGAATGTTTTTTTCAATCTGCTGTTTTGTCAGATGCTCCTGAATGCTTGATTTTCCCAAAGCTGTGATAAGCAGTATACTATTTAATCCTGCTTCATGGGCTTCTTCAACAACAAGTTCTATCACTGTGCGTATTTTCTTTGTTTTAGGATCTATTACTGGAATCAATTCTTTGGCATTTATGCCTGTCCATGGCAGGAATCTTGTGCCTAATCCTGCTGCTGGTATTACTGCTTTCTTGACTGCAAACTTATGGGTTGCAATTTTATTTTCTTCTAATGCGCTCGCTCTGTTCATTTCATTCGCTTTGCTCGTTTGTCTATTAATCATTATTTCACCATTTCTGATAGTTTCAATACTGCTTCCAATGCATCAGAAAGCTCAAAAACTCCTGTATCGCCGCTAAAATGCTCCATGCCGTGCTTTATTACTAATTCACTATTCAGATGTTTGTTTAATATATGCGCATTTGATACTGGAACTGCATAATCGTCATCTGAATGTATTATAATAAATTTTTTGCAGTTTTTGTTTATCTTTTTCCAATCAATCTGCGCCTCAAAGAAATTGTCAAGGTCTTTGTATTTTTCTTCAAGCTTTTGTCCAAATCCTGCAACCAAAACAGCTCCTCCTATGACCTTGTCAATTGATTCAATATATCTTAATACTGCAATGCAGCCAAGGCTATGTCCAATCATATAGAGATTTTCATCAGGTGTTCCAACAACCTCTCTCAGTTTGCCAATCCATTTTTTCATTTTGGGTTTGCTTGGAGTTGGCATTGCAGGCGTATATACTGAAAATCGTTTTTTCTCCAGTTCTTTTTTCATCCAAGGAAACCATCCTCCTTTTGGAGTTCCGCAATAGCCGTGCACAAGAACTGCTCTTTCTATTATGTTTGATTTCATATTATCACTTCTATCATATTCTGACGCGATCGTATTGCTCATCTAAAAAATTTCTTCACAAAGTTTGAAATTTTTTGATTCGCTTCACTCTCTTGTCCCATAGTTCTTTTTCATATGCTCGTTTATTTTATCAACTGCTTTTAGCATAACAGGGTCTTCAAATTGACTAGACCAGTGGATAAAGGCTTTTGTATCTTTGGGGAAGCATGTGCCTGAAAAGGCTTTTCCATGAACAGTGCCGTATTTTCCTATTCGTTTATCCATACTGGCTATTTCTGCGATTTTATTTGGATCAATGCCTGCTTTTTGGCAGATTAAGAATATCTCATTCCAGAAACTTATCCTTGATGCAAGGCAGCAGTTGCATGCATATTTTACAAACTCGGCTGTTTTAAGATCTGTTCTGATTATTGGAATGTTTAGATGTTTGTATATTCTTTCAAGCAGGTCGCCTGATCTTTTATCATATTCTCCAATGACTATTCTTTCTTCGGTTTCTGGTGTTCGTTTAAATTCTTCTTTGTCAATCCATGATGCATGTATCTGGGTCAGGAATTCTGGGTTCATGCACAGTCCGATGTCTTTCCCGACTTGTTTTAGTGAATATTTTTCCAGAATGGGTTTTACTGTGTCTTCAGAAGTGCCTGGAACAACTGTGCTCTTGACAACAACAATATGATATGTGGGTTTCTTGGCAATTGCATTGCCAATCATTTCAGATGCTTTTTCTATAAAAGAGAGATCTATTTTGCCATTTTTCTCAGGGGTTGGCACTGTTATAAATGACAGATCAGAATTATTTATTGCATAATCAATGTCAGGGGTTGCATTTAGGCCTCTGGACTTTAATTCATCTATTCTTTTCTGGCTGATGTCAAAGAAAATTACTTCATTGTTCTTTGTTAGGGTTGTGCCTAACATTGCTCCTACCCAGCCGCTTCCAATTATTGATATCTTCATAGAAAAAGATATGTTGATAAGGTTTAAAAATAGATTTTTTCTGGTATTAAAGCTTTTATACTGAATGACATAAGTATTGGACATATTATTTTATGTCATTCGTATATACCAAAGACATTATTTGCACGAAAATTATAGCTCTCCAATGAAGTATTCACTATATTATTTCATTGGAAGCTATATGTGAACCAACTATTATCATACCTGATTATTTAGTTGGTTCACTATAATGTCTTTGAGTATATGAGAAATATCGTGATAGTGGGGTATTGATGACTGAGGACAATATATCAAAATCCACAACTACTGACCAAGCAAAAGAGATAAAGCTAGATATTTCTATGAAATCGGTTGTCAAATGGCTGCCTGTTATTGCAATTGTTATTATCATGCTTCTAAGCATGCACTTAAGACTGGGCGGGTTTTATGAAAACAACTGGCCTTATCTGAGAAATATAGATTCTTTTTATTTCATGAGAGAGATGGGTGAGATTGTCAACAATAATGGCGCCCTGCCCAGCCATGATGACTTGAGATTTGCTCCTGATGGGTTTGAGAGAAATGTTCCGTCACTATACTCGTATATCGGCGCTTATTCATACAGCTTTTTCACCTGCATTGCTGGCTTCGCTGGCAGCAATACCTTCATACTTCATAGGAAGCTATCTGCTCAATAGAAAAGCAGGCATACTGACAGCAATATTCATGGTTTTTGCTATTCCATTCTTGTCAAGATCTTTAGGAGGTGATCCTGATTCTGATGCAATTGTAATGCTATTGCTGTTATCATCAATAGCAAGCTTTTTGATAGCTTATAAAAATCTGAACAAAGGAAGACTCTTGGCAAAGAAGAACATAATATTCCCTGCCATTACAGGAATTATACTTGGATTGTTTGCTCTGACATGGGTTGGTTATTGGTTTGCTTTTGTAATTATCATAGGATTTATTGTATTGAAATTCCTGTTTGATTTTGTCATGACAAGAAAACATGACATGGGACATTTGAAAGCTGTCTGGCACAACAACAGGCCATTGATATTTTCATTTGTTGTGATCATTATAGCATTTTACATCATAACACTGCCTGTGTTCGGAGCCAAGTTTGCTGCAAATCCATTCACTGCTGCATTCGGCTCATTAGGAGAGACTGGAAAGATCAAGGGTGAGACAGAGGAGTTTCCAAATGTATTTGTGTCTGTTGCAGAGATGCAGAGCGGCGGGGATATCAGGGATGTTGCTGTGCGCGCAGGAAGCCTTGATATAGCGAGCCAGACAAGCGGCATATCAATGGCATTGCTGATATTGATATCGCCATTCCTGCTCACAATAGGCGCCTTTATATTCTTGTTTTATGCATACTGGAAGAGAAGGGAGCATTTTGACACGCTATTGTTCATGCTGTTGTGGTTTATAGGGTTTTTGGTTGCAAGCACTGTTGCTGTGAGATTCACTATATTCATATCACCGGTTTATGCAATTGGCTCTGCTATATTTTTAGCAAAGCTGTGGGATGTGCTTGTAAAAAAGGACTAAGGTTTTAAAAATGATTGATGGAAACGATTTCCATCTTCTTTTGAAAACCAATAAAAATATTATAAGGTTTTAAAAATGATTGATGGAAAGATAATTGCTGTTGTAGCAGGATTTATACTGGGTCTATTATACCTGATACCAATGGACAAGACGCTGTTGTTTGGAATAACCATTGTTGCATTGCTTGCTGCGCTTGGCGCCTTATATTATACAAAACTAGTCAACAAGAACAATGCACTGCTTGGAGTCCTGGCATACTTTACTATAATAATAATATTGATATTCTATATTGTTCCTGGCTATGCTGTTTCATATGGCCAGGGCACTGTGCTTGACAACAACTGGTGGAATGCTCTAAACTGGATAAAGGAGAATACAGATGAATGCTCTGTTGTTGCAACATACTGGGATCCTGGGCATTTTATTGTCTCTATTGCTGACAGACCTGTTGTGTTTGACGGTGCTGGCCAGAATGTGTTGTTTACACGACAAACGAGCAGCACTTTAAATGGCCTGGTATTAGAGGAATATGACAATGGCATTACACAGATCAAGAAATATGAGAATGGCAATCTCACAACCGCAAGGATAAAGGATATTGGGATATCATTGCTGACTTCAAACGAAACACTGGCATATGACATAATAAAACAATACAACAAGCCTGGATGCAAGGAAATGTATTACATTGCAAGCAGCGACCTTGTGTATAAGAGCCAGTGGTGGTCATATTTTGCAACATGGGATCCTCTGAAAAATGATCCAAAAGGCACTGCATATAATTATATTCCAATACAAATGGCAAGGAAAAAGCCATTGTTCAGCTATGGCACTGTTGGATATGAATATCCTGTGTCAGAACGCCAATCATTTGTAATATATCAGCAGAACGACAGTTACAGGGCATTGTTCCAGCAGGACAACCAGTTTGTCAGGGTGCAGAAGATTGCATATCCTTCTGGAAACGGATTTGTAGTATATGAAGAGCCTGATGCTGAGATAAAAGGAACCATATATGCCGCTGATCCCAGCTTTAGTGTGATCTTCTTCATATCACCTCAGTTGGAGAATGCAATGTTCACAAGAATGTATCTTTACAATGGCGCAGGCCTTGAAAAATTCAAGCTTGTGAAGAATTGGGGAGATGAAGTAAAGCTCTATAAAATAGAGATCAATGACAATACACAAGCACCAATGCCAGTGAAGACAATAACAGACACAAATATCACTGACTTTAGCGGGTTGATTGGGAATATTACAGGATGATCATATCTTGTTGTATTCAAGAAGTATAGCTAGCCAACTTAATAATCAGGATATAATATATAAGTTGGCTGCTATAAGTTAACCCAGTTATAGCTAACCAAGTTAATAATACCGACTAGAAACTTGGTTTGCTGCATTCAGAAAACAAAGTTTTCTGATGCGCCAAAGAACTTTTAGTTCTTTGAGCGTATGGGAGGCAACAAAAACATGTCGGTACAAGGAGGAAAATATATTTCCTCCTGTACAACAAAAGCAACCTTTTGTTTGTATTCTTT
>JACRMW010000050.1 GCA_016219465.1 Candidatus Aenigmatarchaeota archaeon
ACTGCATTCAGCGCGCTTTGCCGTCTATCGTCTTCCATCGTACTCGCCTGAATTGAACCCTGACGAGCATGTATGGGAATACCTCAAGGCATACCAACTCAAGTCTCATCAGGCGCAAACCACTGATGAGCTGAGACATCTGGCAACGAGAAAAATGAAAAGCATACAGAGAAAGAAGGGCCTTGTCAGCTCTTTTTTTATTGGTTCTTATGTCATGTAACTTATGCAGTTATCTATACTATATGCAGAATGCATAATTATGTTCTATTAGTTATGCATTCTACTATAATCAAATCCTCAATTAGAGTTTTGAATTGTCAATGGTTATTCAAACTCTCTATTTTCTAGAATCCCATATAGAACACTATTGTTGGCACTATGAGAACTCCCATGAGAAGGCCTCGCTTTATGTTTTTCTTGATTGCCACTAATCCCAGGCATGTGCAGATGGCTGCAAGGAAAATACCATAGAATTGGGTAAAGTAAAATATCATTATTATAATGAAAGCCAGCACCAGCTTGTTGATTAACACATAATTCCATTTGCTGATATTATTCAGCAGCTTTTTTGATATAAGCAATACAACAACTGCTGATATGCCAATTGTGACAGCAGCCACTGTGATGATTATCAACAGCTCATTAAATCCTATCATAACAATGGAATTTGCAGCAAGGGCAACACCTGAGCGGGCTTTTCCTATAAGATAGACGGCAAGGAATGAGAGCAGCATGTTTGCCAGTGCTATTGCTCCCAGTGTCATTAAAAAGGATTCTTTTCTCTTGTCAATCGTGGCAATTCCTGCCACTTCTGTTGCTCCGATTCCTGGCAAAAATCCTGATACAATTCCGCCAAATGTTCCTGTTATAGATGATTTTATTTTTAATTGCAGTGGTATGGTGTCTGGCTGTGATGTTATTTGTTCTGGAACTTCTGTCCTGTTTTTCATGTTCATTAATATTGCTGGTATTCCAAAAAACCCTGCTAATATTGGAAACAGTATCATCATATTGTCAACTGGAAGCTGAAATGCCAGAATACCCAGCACACCTGCTGCCAGGAAACAAGATATGCTCATGGCCTTGTTTTCTTCGTCATATATCATCAGGCCAACAATTGCGACAAGAACAAGATGAATAAACGGCCTTGTTATTTCATATACTCCTGGAACAGCAAATATCAGCAATGGCAGCATAGCCAACAGCAATAAACAAGCACCTACTGCGCCTGTTATTGAGAGCTTTATTGCATTATAGCCATTTCCCTGCAGCAGCATCAGTTGTCCTGGGTGCACTCCAATGCTGGTTTCTGAATCAGCTGCGCCAAAAAGAAGCGATGGTATGAAATCTGCTATCACGTTTGATATTGCCATTGCAACTATGAACACAAGCATTGATAATGGATTTGCAACCACTGCTAAAAGCAATGGGATAAACAAAACCATTGTGTTTGGGTGAATTCCTGGCAAAAACCCTGCAACAAGGCCTGCCAATATTCCAAGGAAAAGGAATATTAATATCTCAATAAACATGATAGATATTATAGTTAGTTGCTGTATTATGAGATTTGCGAAGCAAATTACTATTCAGGAGCAGTCATATTGTTCTAGTTTATTATGACTGCGACTATAGTCTTGGTTGTTTTTAGTTTATGATCAGATACTGTTTGGAAAATACAATTGTGCAGAACATTCCTGATGTTCAAAATATGTGTAATGGTGATTAGATGTTATTTGGAAAATATGATCCCGAGAAAATGCAGGAGCTTATGGAGAAATTTGGCATAAAAAGCGAAAAAATAGATGCAGATGAAGTTATAATAAAACTGAAAAACAAGAAAATGTCCATAGTACTGAAGAAGCCAGATATATTGCTGACATATGTCATGGACCGCAAAGTATACCAAATTTCTGCAGCTCCGAAGAAAAAGAAAGCCTGATTCTAAATAAAATGGCCTTTGTTGTTTAGCAGGAATTGTTTAGGGTTTGTGTATATTTTGCCAGTGCTTGTGCATATTTTTCTGCTTCTTCTGGACTTGAAATTACAATTTCTCTAGTTTTTTGGGCATTCACAAACAAGCAACCTAAATCGCTACTGCGATCGCCGAAACCCCTGGAATCCCAATTGGCGTAAACACCAGCCGGACCATTGCTGCCATCGGAAAAACGATAAACAGGAACTACTTCTTTAGTTCCTTTTTTTCTTCTTGGTTGATATGACAATAAGTTTATAACATCGTTTTCTGATTCAAACTCTTTGAAATATATTCCTTGTGTAAAAGCTTTTGCTAAACTATTTCTTGCTTCTTTTTTTCCTGCATCTGTATTTGGAAAAACTTTTGTTGCAAATCCATAGTTATTTATATAATCCCAAACCATTCCTGTAGATTCATCAAATCCAGCCCATCCAGATTCGCTTGGCATTTTGAGATATTTTAACACCAATCCCGCTTTTCCCATTTCATCTGCAACTTTTAGAAATTTCTGTTCTGATTTCACAATTTCACTTAAATCTATTTTCTTTGATCCTTCAGAAGTTTTATATTTAATAGTATGATCATTTATAATTTCTACCCCATAAGGTATTCGGAATTGGTAACTCACCGTTAACTTTATATAGCAATTGAATGCATAAATTGACGCATGGCAATATTCTTATTAAGTGTTGATATGACAGAACTTGATTTTACCATATGCCACAAGTGTAAATATACTAAAACTAAATACCATGCTGTGAGACGTAATAAATCTGGTGATAAGAAAATATACAAATGTTTGAAATGCAATTCTTTTACAACACCAGACGATGGATTCAAGAAAATGAAAAATCCTGGAGAAGTTGTTTCTGCTGGACTTGAGTTGTATCATGCTGGAGTTTCTCTTAGAGAAACTTCAGATATCGAGAACTTTGATTAACCCTACAATCTGTGAAAGTTCTCAATAAGGACTTTGACCAAAACACATGTTATTCAAAGTCCTCTATCTTGAAAAGGCTGTTTGGAATAGAAATTTCTCATGTTGCAGTTTTAAAATGGGTTAGAAAATATGCCAGATGTGTTGAAAAATTCACAAGCATGAAAAGGCCAAAACTCTCTGGAAAATGGAGTGTTGATGAAAAGTTTGTAAAAGTAAAAGGCAAAAAAGGCTATATTTGGCTTGTAAAGGACAAAAAGCGGGGTTTTGTGATAATGTATGTTTTGTCTGACAACCGAGAAGCAAAAAATGCTGGCAAGCTTTTTCGCAGAGCAAAAAAAGTTGGAAACCCAAAATCAATAAATCGTGATGGATATGCTGGCTATAAAAATAAAATTGCAAAACATTTTCCTGATG
>JACRMW010000051.1 GCA_016219465.1 Candidatus Aenigmatarchaeota archaeon
CGCAGCAATCCCCGTGACCCCATGTACTAATAACTTATAATGGATTCGAACCTTGGTTCGTCTGCAAAGATGTTCGCAAAACATCTTTGAGAGCTCGAAGAAGTAGAACTTCTTCGCAGCAATCCCCGTGACCCCATGTACTAATAACTTATAATGGATTCGAACCTTGGTTCGTCTGCAAAGATGTTCGCAAAACATCTTTGAGAGCTCGAAGAAGTAGAAAGAAGTAGAACTTCTTCGCAGCAATCCCCGTGACCCCATCTTTCTTTTCCTGAAATGAAAAGAAAGTTAGAAAGCTTAAATAGATTTATTTTATATATGAGTGATACATAGCCTACTTTATTAGATGCCTTTGCGCTATACTGGTGAATAAATGAATACAACATGCCCTGCTCTTTGTTCAGATTCTATTTTTGAAAATAATTGTCTAGGTCTGCCGCTACGTTTGGTTTAGTCTATGCAAGAATATTGCATAGAGGTGTTGTTTATGAAAGAAGAAATTGATGTTTTTCAGAATATGTTCGTTCCAAAGCACGAAATTCTAGAAGAAGATGAAAAATTAATACTCCTTAAGAAATTAAACGCAACAGAAAAGCAGCTGCCAAAAATAAAAACATCAGATCCTGCTATAAAAGCAATCGCTGCAAAAAAAGGAGACGTTGTCAGGATAACAAGGAATTCAAGAATAGCAGGAAAAGCACTATACTATAGGGTTGTTGTATAGTATTCAAAATCCTAAATGATTTCAAGAGATGTGTATCATGAAAGAACTGATAAGCAGCTATATAAAGGAAGTGGGGTTGGTAAAGCACCAGATTAATTCTTTCAACGAATTCATAGAATACAGGCTCCAGAATATAATAAATGAAATAGGCGAGATAGAGCTTGAGTCGCCTGAAACAGCAGAGTTCAGGGTAAAGATGGGAAGGGTCAGGATGCCAGGACCATGTGTCAAGGAAGCAGACGGCGCAACCAGGTTAATCACTCCAATGGAAGCAAGAATACGAGACCTTACATATTCATCACCTGTCTTTGTTGAAATGATTCCTATTATAAATGGAGTTGAGCAGGAATCTCAGGAAGTTGAGATAATGGAGTTTCCTATCATGGTGAGATCAAAACTCTGCACACTGAATTCAATGTCGCCAGAACAATTGATTGAAGAAGCAGAGGATCCAAATGATCCTGGCGGATATTTTATAGTAAACGGCACTGAAAGAGTAATCGTGATGGTTGAGGAAATATTTCCAAACAGGCCGATAATAGAGTTGAAGAATGATATCATCACAGCCAGGATAAACTCAGAAGCATCCGGCTTTGTGCAAAAGCATCTTGTAGAAAGAAAAGATGGGACAGTCACAATATCTCTGGCAAATATCAAGAAAATCCCAATATTTGTCTTAATACGAGCCCTTGGACTTGAAACAGATGAAGACATTGTAAATGCAATCGGCACAGAGAAAGAAATAATGCAGGATGTTTTCTTCAATTTGTATGAATATGAATGCAAATCTACTGCAGAAGCAATAGAAACCCTTGGAAAGAGGATGAAAATACCGCAGAAAGAATACAGGGACAAAAGACTAAATGATATTCTGGATAAATATCTCCTGCCTCATCTAAGCAGAAAAACAATTGCAAGAAAGGAAAAGGCATTGTATCTGGCAAGTGTTGTCAGGAAGTTATTGAAAGTCTCTCTGGAGGAGCTCGAAGAGGATGATATAGATCATTATGAATTCAAAAGAATAAAATTAGTCGGAGACTTTATGGAGATATTGATAAGATCCCTGTTGCTTGGAAAATATGGATTAGTCGCAAGAATATTATACTCATATCAAAAACTTGTAAAGAGAGGAAAGCTTCCTGCAATGAAGTCAATAGTAGAATCTGATTACATGACAAGAAGGATAATATCACACATGGCAACAGGACAGTGGATAGGAGGAAGAACAGGAGTGTGCCAGCGATTGGAAAGAACAAACAATATCAGGACACTGGCTCATTTGAGAAATGTAATATCACCACTGTCATCTACTCAGGAGCATTTCAAGGCAAGGGCTCTTCATCCAACATCATGGGGAAGGCTCTGCTGTGAAGAGACACCAGAAGGAGTGAATATAGGATTAAGAAAATACATCAGCCTCATGGCAGAGATATCAGAAACAGCTTCTGATAAGGACAGGGAAACCATAGTAAAAATGGTAAAAGAAGAAGGAAGCATTGTGGTATTCATGGATGGCCGTGTAATTGGATTTATTGATTCTCCTGAAAAGTTCGTAGAGCGAGTAAAAGAAAAGAGAAGAGCATGCCAGATAAGCCCGTTTATTTCAGTAATCCATGATATAGCATTCAACATGATTCATATCAACACAGACTGTGGCCGACTTCTAAGGCCATTGATCATAGTTGATAAAGGAAAAACAAGGCTAAAGCAAGAGCATATTGACAAGATAAGAGCAGGAGAGTTTTCATGGAAAAATCTGTTAGACCAGGGTCTGGTAGAATATCTTGATGCAGAAGAAGAAAATTATGCCTTGGTTGCATTGATGAAAGATGACATAACAGCAGACACAACTCACCTGGAAATAACACCTCTGGTTGTAATGGGAATATCTGCAAATCTTGTTCCTTTTGCGCAGCACAATCGAGGGGACAGGGTAAACTTTGGAGCAAAGATGAGCTGCCAGGCATTAGGTCTTTATTCTGAGAATTTCCTGAGCAGGACAGACACAAAAGCAGATGTCTTGATATATTCACAAACACCGCTTGTATCAACCATGGTAGGAGATCAGTTAAAGCCAATGAATGGACAGAATATTGTCATTGCATTGATGAGTTTTCACGGATACAATATGGAGGATGCCATTATAATAAACAAGTCATCAATTGAGAGAGGATTTGGCCGTTCTGTCTTTATTAGGAGCTATAATATAGAGGAGAAAAGATATTTTGGAATAGAAAGAGACGAGATAAAAATACCAGAAAAGTCTGTACAAGGGTATAAGACAGAAGAAGCATATGCCTCGCTTGGAGAAGATGGTATAATAAATAGAGAGACCCCTGTTGTGTCAGGCGATGTGCTTGTTGGAAGAGTATCGCCGCTAAGATTTTTTGGACAGTCAGAGAGCCTTATGGTTGGCATAGAGAACAGGAGAGAAACATCAGAAACAGTGCGTTATGGAGAAGAAGGAATAGTTGACAATGTTCTTGTCACAGAAACCATTTCAGGAGACAAGATTGTCAAAATAGTTGTCAGGTCTGAAAGAAATCCAGAAATAGGAGACAAATTTGCATCAAGGCACGGACAAAAAGGAATAGTAGGATTGATAATTCCAGAAAGCGACATGCCATTCACAAAAGATGGAATTATACCAGACGTCATTGTAAATACACATGCCATACCATCTAGAATGACAATCGGACAGATGCTTGAGATAATCACAGGAAAATTAGGGGCAATACTTGGATCAAAAATGGATGGATCTGCTTTTGTCACAATGAATACAGAAGAAAAAGTCAGAAAAGCATTGGCAGAAAATGGATTTAGGGATGATGGAAAAGAGACATTATACGATGGTGTTACAGGAAGAGCATTGACAGGAAAAATCCTGATAGGCCCTTGTTATTTCCAGAAACTTCATCACATGGTTGCTAATAAAATACATTCAAGAGCAAGAGGTCCTGTTACTTTGTTGACAAAGCAGCCTACTGCAGGACGAAGCAAGCAAGGAGGATTGCGTCTAGGAGAGATGGAGAAGGACTGCCTTATAGCGCATGGAGCTGCTTTGCTGCTTAAAGAAAGATTTAGTTCAGACCTTGCAAAGATACCAATTTGCGCAGATTGTGGTCTGGTTGCTGTTGAGGACAGAATAAAAAATAAGGTATTCTGTCCTCTTTGCAACAAGAACAAAACAGATGTTGTTGAAATGTCATACACATTCAAGCTCATGCTGGATGAGCTCAAATGCATGGGAATCTTTCCAAAGGTAAGAGTCAAATAGTATGTGATTATTATGAAAATTGATATGATTGAATTTGGGATATTTTCGCCAAAACATATAAAAGATATGTCTGCTGTGAAAATAGAACAGCCAGAGCTTTATGATGCAGACGGTTTTCCAATAGAAACAGGCCTTTGTGATCCAAGGCTTGGTGTTGTTGATCCAGGACTGAGATGCAGGACTTGTGGAGGAATAATTGGACAGTGTCTTGGGCATTTTGGACATCTTGAACTGACAAAGCCTGTAGTCAATCCTTTGTATGGAAAAAAGATCTATCATATCCTTATGTCAGTATGCAGAAAATGCAGCCGTCCTCTGATTACAGATGATGAAATGGCTGATATGAAAAAACCACTGACAGAGATATACAAGCTAAAGAAGAAATCATGTCCTCATTGCGGAGAAAAGCAGAAAGAAATATCATTCTCAAAACCAACAAGTTTTAGAGAAGGCAAGAATGAAATGAACTCAGAAGAGATAAGGCAGCGTCTTGAAAAGATAAGTGATGAAGATGTTGCCAGCCTGAAAATAAAAGGAGGCAGGCCAGAGTGGCTTGTTCTGACAATAATTCCAGTTCCGCCTGTCACAGTGCGTCCGTCAATTACATTGGAGACAGGCGAGAGAAGCGAGGATGACCTTACTCATAAGCTGGTTGATGTTGTCAGGATCAATGAAAGATTAAAAAAGAATCTAGAGCTAGGAGCACCTGATTTTATCATAGCAGATATATGGGAATTATTACAATACCATATCTCAACTTATATGGACAATGAGATATCTACACTGCCTGCAGCAAGGCATAGGAGTGGCAGGGCATTGCGTACACTTATACAAAGATTGAGCAAGAAAGATGGCAGGTTTAGGGGATATCTTTCTGGTAAAAGAGTGAACTTTTCTGCAAGAACAGTCATAAGCCCTGATCCAAGAATATCAATGGCAGAAGTAGGAGTTCCTTTGATAATTGCAAAAGAGCTTACCATTCCTATAAAAGCTAACAAGCTTAATCTGGCTGAGCTGAGAAAAGTTATACAGAATGGTCCAAATACCCATCTTGGCGCAAATTATGTTACAAGGCCAGATGGCATGAAAAAGAAAGTAACAGAGGAAAACAAGAAAGATGTTGCAAAGGAGATTGATATAGGATATATTATTGAGCGCCATTTAAAAGATGGCGATATTGTTGTGTTCAACAGGCAGCCTTCGCTTCACAGGATGTCCATGATGTCGCACAAAGTCAGGGTAATGCCCCACACACGAACATTTACACTAAACCTAAGCGTTACAACGCCCTACAATGCTGATTTTGATGGTGATGAAATGAATCTGCATGTTCCTCAGACAGAAGAAGCCCAGGTAGAGGCAGAGCTGTTGATGTCTACAGAAAATCATATCAGATCGCCTAGATATGGACTGCCAATTATATCATGCAAACAGGATCATATTTCTGGAATATATCTTCTCACGCAGCATTCAACAAAGTTTGATAAAAAAACAGCTGCAGAGCTTTTGATGGCAATTGGCCTTAGTGACAAGATTGATGAACTGGGTGATGAAGTGACTGGAAAAGAGATATTCTCTTTCCTTTTGCCAAAAGAATTGAATATTGAATATAAGGCATCTATTTACACAAGAGCAAAGAAGACAGAGAGTTATGGAATAGATGATTATGTCATAATAAAGAAAGGACAATTGAAACAAGGAGTCATAGATGAAAACAGTCTTGGTGAGAAAAAAGGAGCTCTTATAAATATTATAGAGCAGATGGACAAGAAGACTGCAAGAGAATTTATTGACAGAGTTTCTAGGCTTTCATTGGAAATGGTAACCAAATATGGTTTTAGCATGTCTGTAAGTGATCAGGATATCTCAGACAAAGCGAAGAAGAGGATAAAGGAAATAGTGGCAGAGGCAGATGATACTGCAAAAAAACTTATACGAGATTATCATGCAGACAGAATGAAGAAAAAGGCAGGAATGAGTGAAAAAGATGTGTTTGAGGCAGAGATTCTAAGGACTGTTGGAAATGCGTCAAAGGATGCAAATAAAGTAATTAGCACAGATCTTATCAATCCTAATAATCCAGTTGTTATCATGGCAAGAACAGGCGCAAGAGGATCATATGTTAACCTAACCCAGATGTGCGGATTTGTAGGTCAGGAGTCTTTGGAAGGAAAGAGAATATACAGAGGATACACAAAAAGAACAACATCGCATTTTCCTAGCGAAGATCTCAGCCTCAAGTCAAGAGGATTTGTAGCAAACAGCTATAAAGAAGGTCTTGGCCCTATAGAATTCTTCTTTGATGCAATGAATTCAAGGGAGAATCTGATGGATAAATCCCTGCACACAAGACACTCTGGTTACATGGAGAGAAGATTAATCAATGCTATGCAGGATCTTCACGTATCCTATGACAGAACAGTCAGGGATAGTCATAATAATATTGTCCAGTTTATAGCAGGCGAAGATGGACTTGATCCTTCAAAAACAGATGAAGGAAAGCCATTGATGAAATTATTAGACCAGGGTTAATGTAATACAATGAATTATCTTAGAGAA
>JACRMW010000045.1 GCA_016219465.1 Candidatus Aenigmatarchaeota archaeon
AATCAGGCCATTATTGTTTTTTTATAATCTCCATTGTATTGATACCATGTTCTTGACTTCTTGTTCTGTCAAGCCCTGGAACAATTGCCTGTCTTCCCATACATTGACAAAGCTCTGTTCTGCCTGGAATTTTCCTGCATCTGTATTAGGAGCGGTTTTTCTTGCAAATCCTCCATTATATTCTTTGCTGTTTGGATCTGTGTTCCAGATTATCCATTTGCCACTTTCCTTGTACGCCATGACCCAGCCAGTATCTGGCAGGTCTATTTTTCCTGTTTTTGCTCCTTGCAATAAATTATAATGCTTTGCATCAATTATTTCAATTGGACCGTTTATCCATGCCAGCTTGTCATTGCCATCTGCGTCCATGTCATAGTACACGCATGTTCTCATCCATGCTCCTTCGTCTCTGTTTGCAATATAATATCTTGCAACAACAGGATTTTTTAATATTAGTTCTAGATGCTGGGCTAGTGTTGGATATTTTGCATCTTTCATGACTTCTCGCGCTGTTATGATTTTCTTTTGCTGTGGAATATACAATGTATTTTCCAGCTTTGAAAAATCATAGGTCTTGAATTCATTTGGAATGCCTGGATCTGCGCTGGCTCCTGAATCTGGATTTCTTTCTTTTTTTCCTGCTTTTTCTTCGCGTTTCTTCACATATTCACTAAACCGATTAGCTAGACCATCATCATACGTTGTTGGTTTTTTATCTGGCATGTTTTATCAACTTTTTTGTTTTGTTCGCTTGTGTTCTTTGCTCGTGATTGCTTTGTCAATAAATGTTAGAAACCACGATAATCCAACTGATCTATTGTCTGTATATGGCTCAATTGGAATAGCGTGGGTTTGAGCTTTTTTATCTATATCATCAAAACTGCCACATTTGCCGTCAAATTCAAAGAATTTTGTCAATTTCTTGCCGTTTGATACCTTATCAAGAGATGCTAGAATAAAAGCTTCGTTTGTTTTATAGTCCTTTCTAATCTTATCTATTGCATCTTCTATTAGCTGTCCTTCTGAACCTGAATATTCTTGTTTTTTGACAACAGGATTTACAATGCCTATTTTTCCTGATAAACCGAATTTTGATGCTAAGAAAACTGCATCAGCTGCATCTATTACAGCGCTTGGGTCTTTTAATTTTGCCAGGTAGGCAAGCGCGTTTGCATATATTCCTATTGTATTATTGCTTCTCATTAATCCAAATGCATTGAAATATTTTGTCATGCATTCACTATCTTTATCACAATCCATGCACTCAAGATGCCAGTTTTCCTCGTTTTTTAGATGGGCGGTTTCTTTAAGACAGTTTGCGCCTCCTATGCTTATGTAATACCATGCTGCAAGCTCTTCTAGTGAAGGATTTCTTGCTGTCTCTCTGATTTCCTTATATGCTCCAAATATTTTTTCTGATATATCTGTTCTTTCCTGCAATGTTGAATGTCTTGGATCAGTAAATCCACTGCCAAGACCTATATTTAAAATATCATCCATGCTTCTTCCATAATACCGCATATCAATGCATATGTGGAATCTGCTGGCGGCTGCTCTTGATATCCCAAAGTTTCCATATTCAGCATTTTCGCCATTTTCAATGCTATTTGTGGTTGCCAGTAAACAGAAATATTGCATATCATCCAATTTTGTTCCAAGCAAATATTCCCTGCCTTCATGCGGAAGGATTCCATCTCCTACTGAATAAAACATTGACTGCAATTGTTTTGGAATTGCTCCTAATTCTTCAACCAGCCAATAGGGTGATGCCAGAACATCTTCTTTTACAATTGTTTTTGCATCTTCTTTGCTTATTTTTTTACACATCTGTGTTATCAAATCAGTATTTTCTTCTATGCCAGATCCCTGCACAATAAGTCCTTTGCTCCCAAAATATCTTTTATTCAAAAGTTTTCCATAATAAGACTTTCCTTTTTCAGAATGACCTACTATAATGCCTGATAATCCTGATAGAACAACTGCTGTTAATGCATCTTTTATGTCAATCTCGACATTTCCTATATAACCTACTTTTCTCGAGTAAACAAACTCTGGTATTATCAGATCGTTATATGTTAATTTATCATTCATTATCTTCACCAATATTTGAGATCTCAATTTGCACGATTGAGCCTGCTTTTAGTTTGTCTTTTAGAAACGATGGTATGACTATTACATTGTTCTTGCCCTGCTTTGCAATTTTCTTTGTTATGATGATTTTATCCATTTACACACCACTGATGTAATATACTACACAGGAGTTATAACTATTTAAGCTTTGATGTGGTGTTAGGATATATAGGTTGTGGAATATAATTTCTTAGTATATGTAGAGGAATTGGTAATATATCGTTAATTAGAAATTAGCTGATTGCATATTCTTGATAAGCGCAGATTTCTTTATCATCCACATCCATGGCATTGTTTCAGGAACTTCTTTCATTCCAACTCTTTGCGCATTTGTTATATTTCTTTTCCTATCATGTTTTACAAAATTGTGATGAGTTATCCAGCCG
>JACRMW010000046.1 GCA_016219465.1 Candidatus Aenigmatarchaeota archaeon
ATATAGTGGTTTCACATACATGCAGAAGCAAAGCTTCTGCTGTACAGGTGAAGTGAAACTTCACCTTGTATAGCAAACAAGGAAATATTATATATGGTGAAGCACAGCTTCACCTATACGGGTGGAACTATGTTCCACCATGTACCTGATTACTTCCTTGTATTGCTATAAGTATAATACCACTTGCTTTACTATATAGCTCAGCGCGAAATAATACATGATGGAACTTCGTTCCATCAGTACAAGAAGAAATTTGCAATTTCTTCTGTACGCAAAGACTTTTCAAGTCTTTGCGTACAAGTGGAACTTGTTCCACTTTGTATACTGTTTATTTCGCGGTAGAGCTATAAGAACAGAACAGAAAATATGAAAATTAACTTTCTAAAAAGAAAAGGATATCAGGAAATAAATTGTGTTGAAAACACAGAGTTCTTTTGGAACTTAATAAAAACCTTTTCTTTCAAGAAAAGGGGGTTATATGGCAAAAGATAAATCAGAAATTATATCAGAAATAATGAAAGATCCAAAACATATCAGAAATATAGGAATTGCAGCGCACATAGATCACGGCAAAACAACTTTAAGTGATAGTTTAATAGCAGGAGCAGGAATGATGTCTGAGGAATTGGCAGGTCATCAATTATTCATGGACTTTGACAAACAGGAGCAGGAAAGAGGGATAACAATATTTGCTGCAAATGCGAGCATGGTGCATGAATTTGACGATCAGGATTATCTTATCAATCTTATAGATACTCCAGGTCATGTTGATTTCTCAGGAGATGTTACACGAGCAATGAGAGCTGTTGACGGCGCTATTGTTCTTACAGATGCAGTTGAAGGAGTAATGCCTCAGACAGAAACCGTTCTAAGACAGGCTTTGCGTGAAAGAGTAAAACCACTATTATATATCAATAAAGTAGACAGGCTTATCCGCGAGCTTAAATTAACACCAGAACAGATGCAGGAAAGATTCATGAGAATAATTAGAGATGTTAATAATCTCATCATAAAATATGCTGAGAAAGAATATGCAGATAAATGGCTTGTCAGGGTAGAAGACGGATCTGTTGCATTTGGTTCTGGCTATAGAAAATGGGCGCTTTCTATTCCTTATATGAGAAAGACAGGAATCACATTCAAGGATGTTATTGAGCTCACATTGGCTGAGAACGAGAAAGAGCTCTCAAAAAGAGCCTCTATACATCAAGTGCTATTAGATATGGTTATTAGACATCTTCCAAATCCAGCAGAAGCGCAAGTATACAGAATTCCAAAAATATGGTTTGGTGATCCAGAAACACAGGTAGGAAAAGACATGATTAAATTAAATGCAAATGGCATACTGGCTGCTGTTGTTACAAAAGTTGTCCCAGATCCACATGCAGGATTGGTAGCAGCAGCCCGTATATTCTCAGGCACGATAAAAAGAGGACAAGAAGTAATGCTTGTAAATCAGCATAAAGTGCAAAGAGTTCAGCAAGTGGCAATATACAAAGGACAGCAGAGAATGCAGATGGAAGAGATTCCTGCTGGAAACATTGTTGCCTTGATTGGGTTATCAGATGCATTTTCAGGAGAAACCCTTACAAATCCAGATCAGGTAATACAGTCATTTGAAGCAATAAAACATATTTTTGAACCAGTTGTAACAAAGAGCATTGAGCCAAAAAGTCCTAGTGATCTTCCTAAATTATTGACATTTCTAAAACAAGTAGGTAGAGAAGATCCAACTCTGGCAATCAGCATAAACGAGGAAACAGGTCAATATCTTATTTCTGGATTAGGCGAATTGCATCTGGATGCAAAAGTAGAAAGGCCTTTGAAAGAAAAAGGCATAGATATATCAACATCACCGCCTATTGTTGTTTATAGAGAAACAGTAAAAGGAGAAGGGCCTGTTGTAGAAGGAGTTTCTTCAAATAGACACAACAGATTTTTCCTGAGTGTAGAAGAGCTGGATCCTAAGATAATGCAGGCATTGGTTGATGGAAAAGTCAGGCAAGAACACGTAAGAAAATATCTAAAAGAGATTGGCAGAGAACTCTATGAAAATGGCATGGAAAAAGAGGAATCAAAGAAATTAGTTGAAATATATAATAAAAATATTTTAATAGATGCTACGAAAGGAATACAATATCTTCATGAAACAATTGAATTGATAATAGATGCATTCCATAGTATCATGGACAAAGGTCCTCTTGCAAACGAGCCATGTTCAGGACTAAAGATAAGATTAACAGACTGTAAGCTTCATGAGGATGCAATACATAGGGGCCCTTCACAGGTAATTCCTGCTATCAACGATGCTCTAAAAACATCTATGATGAAAGCAAAGCCTACCCTGCTAGAGCCATTGCAGATAATGCGCATTGATGTGCCTGATGAATTAATGGGAAATGCTATTTCACAGGTTCAGAACAGAAGAGGCTCTGTGATAAATGTAGAAAGCGAGTTAGGCACAACAAACATAACAGCCAGACTGCCTGTTGCAGAGATGTTCGGATTTGAAGCCCAGTTGAAATCAGCAACAGGCGGAAAAGGATTTTATTCATTGATAGATATTGTATTTGATAAGATTCCAGAAGATATAAGACTTCATATAGTCAACAGAATCAGAGAAAGAAAAGGATTGCCTAAGGAATAATAAATAGAGAGTTTTGAATAACCCATTGACAATTCAAAACTATATAGTGAAACCACTAAAGATTCTGGTATGAATAATAGTGGTTTCACATACATGCAGAAGCAAAGCTTCTGCTATAATTGAGGATTTGAATATATTGTGTATGTGTAGATAATGGGTAATGCAAACATTTATAAAGTTTCGTATATCTAATCTAGAATACTCAGGTGCTCTATGAGTGTAAAACTGAGTTGACAGCGCATTTTCGTTAACGTTTTTTGCGTTAGCATGCGTTATTAGCAAAAAAGGTTATTGGTGATTAAAATGGCAGAGAAAAAACCGCATATGAATTTAGTGACAATTGGTCACGTAGACGCTGGAAAGTCTACATTAGTAGGAAGAATGCTTTTTGATAGCGGTGCTATCAGAGAAGATCAGATGAGAAAGCTCAAAGAACTGGCAAAGGAAAAAGGAAAAGATACTTTTGAGTTTGCTTTTGCCATGGACAGGCTAAAAGAAGAGCAGGAAAGAGGAATTACCATTGACATCATGCACGAGAAATTCCATACACAGAAATATTATTTCACTGTGATTGACTGCCCTGGACACAGGGACTTTGTCAAGAACATGATAACAGGAACAAGCCAGGCAGATGCAGCTATTCTTGTTGTTTCAACAAAAGACGGAATACAAGAACAGACAAAAGAGCATACCTATTTGGCAAAGGTTCTTGGAGTGCAGCAGATGATTGTAGCATTGAACAAAATAGACGCTGTAAATTATGACGAAAAAAGATTCAATGAAGTAAAAGCAGAGGTTGAAAAGCTTTTGAAAGGAGTTGGCTTTAAAATAGACACAGTGCAGTTCGTGCCTGTCAGCGCATATCTTGGAGACAATGCAGTAAAGAAATCTGACAAACTACCTTGGTACAAAGGACCAACTATCATGGAGGCATTGGATAAATTAAACTACCCAGAGCAGCCAATTGACAAGCCTCTTAGAATGCCTATACAAGATGTATACAGCATAACAGGAGTTGGTACAGTGCCTGTAGGAAGGATTGAGACCGGTGTCTTAAAGCCAAATGACAAAGTAGTTTTCATGCCTTCAAAAGCACAAGGAGAGGTCAAAAGCATAGAAATGCATCATGAGCAATTGCCAGAAGGAAAACCAGGCGACAATGTTGGCATTAACATAAGAGGCGTCAGCAAGACAGACATTAAGAGAGGAGATGTTTTGTCTCTTGTAAACACACCAGCCACAGTTGCAAAAGAGTTCACTGCGCAGATCATTGTGCTGAACCATCCGTCTGTGATATCAAAAGGATACACACCAGTGTTCCACATACACACAGCCCAGGTTGCATGCACAATAACAGAGATTGTGAAAAAACTAGATCCAAAAACAGGTGCAGTTGCGCAAGAGCATCCTGACTTTATCAAGACAGGAGATGCAGCTATTGTAAAAGTAAAGCCATCAAAGCCAGTTGTGATAGAAATACAAAAAGAATTCCCGCAATTGGCAAGATTTGCAATAAGAGACATGGGAATGACAGTAGCAGCCGGCATTTGCATTGAATTGGAGAAAGCATGATTGCAAAGAATGCCTGTGCAAATCTAGGTCTTGTTGAATTGGCATATGCAGGAAAAGCACATTCTCCTGCTCTATTTTATCTCACTTCTAAAGGAAAAGAATTTCTAGCTAATTATGAAGTATAAGAAATATGATATTCAAACTCATCTGTTATGATATGCAGACAGGTAATAGCATGAAACTCACAAACTTCACAGAAAAAACAGTTGACATGCCAAAGCTTCAGAGCATGTGTCTAAGAGACACTGTTAATAATGCCTATGTGTGCACTCCAAGGATTGATGATGAATTAAGATGGGTGTTCACAGAAGAGAGCGAAGCGATTGAAAAGCTGGACGGAACAAATACAAGCATAACAGTAAAGAATGGCCAGATAATTGCAATAAACAACAGGCTTAATCCAGTGATATGGTGGAAAAAAGGCAGCAAAAGATTTATTGAAGGAATAACCGAGGCAATAGAAAAAGAATATATCAAAATAGAAGAACTGGAAGATGGCCAGTATTTCGGGGAATTGATAGGCCCAAGCGTCAATGCAAATCCATACCAGCTTGACAAGCATCTCTGGCTGCCGTTTGCTTTTATGAGAGAACACCTGAGATATAAATTCTGGGATGATTTTGTAAAAGAACTAAAAGGCCTGAGTGACGAGGAAATTCTTGCAAAAACAAGCGAATTGTTCAAGACATTGTGGAGCCTGTATAAAAGAAGGCGCGGGATAAAAGGAGAGGTTGATGAAAATACAGTCTTTACAGGCATGGCTGCAGAAGGAATTGTTTTCTATGCAAAAAACACAAATGAAATGGCAAAACTGCGCAGAGATATGTTTGACTGGTTTATAGCAAACCAAGTAAATACAAAGTGAAACATAGTTTCACTTGTAC
>JACRMW010000044.1 GCA_016219465.1 Candidatus Aenigmatarchaeota archaeon
CGGCTGGATAACTCATCACAATTTTGTAAAACATGATAGGAAAAGAAATATAACAAATGCGCAAAGAGTTGGAATGAAAGAAGTTCCTGAAACAATGCCATGGATGTGGATGATAAAGAAATCTGCGCTTATCAAGAATATACAATCAGCTAATTTCTAATTAACGATATATTACCAATTCCCTTTATTAATACTGGAAAAGTATTTAAAGCTATTCTATAGTGATAACAAGCAGGGGAATTCTTCATAAATCCTACAACACAATCGGCCCTATCAAACTTATCACTATCATTGCAAACACTGCAACTGATATTATTATCATTGCATTCTTTGCATGGGTTGGAAACGGCTTTTTCACTATCTCTTCCATTATATAGCCTCCATCCAATGGCTTCATTGGCAACAGATTGAACAGCCCAATTCCCAGACTAAGGATAAATATCCACATAAACATGTCTGTGAAAAAGTTCACAATATCCTTTGTGCCCTGTTCTTTTGGCTCATTGACAGTATTGTACGGCCCTGTTATTCCTATGAATGCCTTTCCAGGATTGTCAGGATGCTCTATTGTCTTGATATCATACTCTCCTTTGTTTGTTGTAATCTTTACAATATCGCCTATTTTCACAGTTTCCATTGCAGATGTGATGTCATTCACTGACCTCACTTCAATGCCGCTTGTATTTGTATTATAACCAGCTTGCTGGATATTTATATGAGTAATATAACCACTCATATTAGCCTGATAAGCAGGATAGGTTTCATTGGCAATCACGCCAACAGAAACACCGGCTGGCGCAAAAAATGTGAAAATCAGGATTATGGTTATTATATAGGCAATGCCAGCTGTGAGTATATTAGCAAATGATCCTGCTGCATATATTTTTAACTTTGTGCCTGGCTTTGCACTGTCTAGTGATTTTTTTTCAGGCTCTACAAAAGCGCCTGGTAATATTCCAAGAAGCAGGAACCATCCTAATGCCTTTACTTTGATGCCATGCAGCCTGCACATAAATCCATGGAAAAACTCATGAGGAATAACTATCACTGCAATGCCAATTATCCAAAAATACCATGGAAGAAAGAATACACCTGGCGCTGTTCCTGCTTCAGACCATGGCAGGACAATTTTTACAGAGCCTGTTTTCTCACCAGAAAAGATAAGCATTGTATTGTTTGCAATAAAGAATGTGATAAATATCATGCCAATTATGCCGGCAATCAGGCTGATTATCCCAATTATCTTCCATAACCTGGGCTGTTTCTTAACAATATCCAATATAGCCCTGCCTTTATTTGTCCTGCGCATAAGAACAATGCCTTCTAATTTCATGTTCTTCCTATCCTTGTATATAAGCAGTCCAACTGCAAGAATAAACACCAGAAACCCGGCAAGACTAAGATCAATCATATAGATAATTCTGCAATCATTTTATATAAAACCATATCCTCATAATATTATTCACATAGTGAACCAAATAAACAATTCGTATATGATATGTTTGATTCACATATAGCAAACCAATGAAATATTATATTGATTGTTTCATTGGTTGCTATAACAACTGATTTGCAAAGCAAATCAACTGAAATAACTGAATTTCTGAAAGAAATTCAGTTAGAGGCGAGAATATGTCTGAAAAATCTCAGGATAAAATAACTAAATCTTCTGAAGAAGATTTAGTTATTAATAATATAACTGAGCGCAGCAAAGCTAGAGACAAAACAACTGAGCGAAGAGAAGTTGTTTTATTGGAAGAAAGACTGCATAGACTGAATGAACTTGTAGAAAAAGGAATAGATCCATTTGGCCACAGGTTTGTTTCATCTGCAAGCATAAAAGAGCTTCATGAAAAATACAAGGACATTGGAATAGATGAGAAAGCAAAAGAAACAATAAGCATAGCTGGCCGCATCAGGTCAATCAGAAAACATGGAAAGATCATATTCTGCCATATAGAAGATTTTTCAGAGAGAATACAGCTGGCAATTGAGAAAAATACTGTCGGCGGCAGGTTTGATCTCTTTGAACTCCTGAATACAGGCGACTTTATTGCCAGCCATGGCCATGCCACAAAGACAAAAAAAGGAGAGCTAACATTATGGATTGACTCATTTGAACTGCTTTCAAAATCCCTTCGGCCGCTGCCAGATGAATGGTTTGGATTAAAAGACATAGAATCCAGATATCGGCAAAGATATGCAGACATGATCATGAACAAAGAAGTCAGGGAAATATTTATCATGAGAAGCAGGATAATAACAACTATCAGGGAATTTCTGAACAACAAAGGATTTATAGAAATAGAAACTCCGACACTCCAGCCAATATATGGCGGAGCCCTTGCAGAACCTTTTACAACAATGCACAATGAACTGAAAAAAACAATGTATTTGAGAGTATCGCCAGAACTTTACCTGAAAAGAGCAATTGTAGGAGGATTTGAAAAAGTCTATGAAATAGGAAAAAGCTTTAGAAATGAAGGAATAGACACAAAACACAACCCAGAATTCACAATGCTTGAATGGTACTGGGCATATGCAGACTATAATGACAACATGAAACTCAATGAAGAACTTATTGAATTCCTTGCAAAGAAAATACTTGGAAAGACTGAGATAGAATACCAGGGCATTGAAATAGACCTGAAAGGCCCATTTGAAAAGCTTAGCATATATGAAGCAATAAAAAAATACCTGAAAATAGACGCAAGAAATAAAGAACTGGACGAGCTTGTCAAGATTGCAAAAGAACACGGCATAGAAGTTCCTGATTATGCAGGAAAGGGATATATAATAGAAAAGCTCTTTGGTCTTGTGGAACCAAAGATAATCCAGCCCACATTTATAACAGATCATCCAACAGAAATGTCTCCTCTTGCAAAGGCAAAAAAACACCAGCCAGAATTGACAGAAAGATTTGAACTGATAATAAACAGCCAGGAATATGCAAACGCCTATTCAGAGGAAAACAATCCAATAGAACAGAAAAAAAAGTTTGAAGACCAGCAAAGAATGCGCCAGCATGGCGATAAAGAATCCCATCCAATGGATCAGGATTTTATAAGGGCATTGGAATATGGCATGCCTCCTACACCTGGGTTTGGACTTGGTATAGACAGACTGGTCATGTTATTTACAAACTCTGCATCAATAAGAGATGTTATAATGTTTCCTGCCTTGAGAGAGTAGCAGGAAATATATTTCTTCCGCTCTCAGCTAGCTCGCTGGCGAATTTCTTTCAGAAATTTTGCTCACACGCTTCGTTTGGATGTTTCCTGCCTTGAGAGAGTAGCAGGAAATATATTTCTATAAATAGATTCAGGCTATTTTCTTTTAATGGCTGGATTGATAGTAGACAAATATGCAATGTGCCAGGCAGATCTATGCACAAGAGATGCAGAATATTTGTTAAGATGGCATGAACCAATATCCTGCAAACCAGAGTCGTGTGAAATTTATCATAACCAGCTTGCTGGGTATTTGTCATCAAAACATGCGCCAGATAATACAACTGCTGTGTCCCAGACATATTCTTGCGCAAATCCAGCGCATCTTGAAGAAGTGTATTTTTTCTCGCGCTGGCTGAATAAAACACACCCAGAAATCATACTCAGTATAAAATCAAAGAAAAAAGAAATGCAAATATTGGAATTTATAAGAGCCCTGCTTGACAATCATATTCCAATACACAATGAGCCAAAACTTGCATTCAAAACAGAAAAAGGCTCTTCTTATTATATTAAATCTAATGGACTCTGGCTCAGGCAAAAATACAATGGTGATATATTTAACGGAGACCTGTATATTGGTTCAGTAAATCCTGATCAAAATAATCTCTATAGAGATAATATGCCTGAAATTGAGCCTAATAAACAAATAATTGACATGATCAAAGAAATATGTTCTGGAAAAATACCTGGGTTTACTCCATTATTTGCGCCAGGCAATAGTCCTCTTGGCATCAAAGGATATAGACCTGATGAAATAACCATAAAAAGAAGTCATGATATAGCAAACCCAGTAAATAATCTGGACATGCAAACTGGGTTTGCTACTTGCAGAAAGCAGGGCTTTCTGAAAGTCGCAAAGGAGCTTCGCTCCTTTGCAGATAAGGAGGGAAACAAAACATGTCCGAAATGTTTTTCATGGTCGAATGCAATTCGACCTGAAAATCAGGTCAGCTTTGCTGACCATGAATTTGTTGGACGACTATAAATGCCATATCATATACAGCAAAAATAGCTTTCCATTTCCGCATATTGGCCATAAAATAATTGATATTTTCTGATCAGAACAAAATGACTTTCTTCGAAAGTCATTTATCTTGTCAAGGAAAGAAATATTATACTTTCCTTAAAAAGTCATTTATCTTGTCAAGGAAAGAAATATTATACTTTCCTTAACAATAAAAAACTCGACAGGCTGTAAGAGAATGTGATATACAATCTACATATTGTGTTTGAAACAAACATGTGCCACAAGATATGATGTTGAAAAGAATTAAATTTGCTATTGTATTACAGCCTGTCGATATATTTGCTGCGTGAATTCATTTCATTTCAACTGGCTTGATAACAGCCCATTGGCCTTTGTCTATATTTGCTTCAACCCACTGCTCCTATTCTGATTTCATAGGCTCTTTAGGCACTGGCTGGTTTTCTGGTTTCCATGTATTTCTGTTCCACTGCTTCACTGCTTTTCTAAAACATAAAGTGGGAAAATCGTGCATTTTAATACATTTCGAAATAACACATTTATTAGAAATGGCGTTATTTATGGATCAGTCGCATGCTAATAGATATAGTGGAGATGAATTATGCAGCATAGCATCTGGCTTTGTTAGAGAACATGCTGTAAAAATCGGACCTTATGCAGAGGATGAATTTCAAAGACGTTTTGAAAATATTGAGAAAAGAACAAATGAAATCCAAGACTATATATTTAGGACAATGGAGGAAATTAGAAAAAACAGTCCTGTGGAATTAAGCCCTACAATGCTTAATATGGCAATGCAATCTGATAAATACATGAAAACCACGCTGGAAATTGGAGAACAGCTCAGAATACTTGCAAACGATTACAACGCCTTTGTTTTGCCATTTCAGGATCCTGAAATATATAAATGGCTAAAGGACAATCTAATTGGAAAAGAAATAGACAGCATTAGAAAACGTATTGGCGGATTTATGTATAATAGTATAAGAAAATCCATGGATAAACATGGCGGAGCAGATAGGTTTTATTTTAAAGAATATCTGCTCACGATCTTTATGGAGTGTAAACAGCAGTTAAGAATATTTTCGAATATTGACACTATGTCTGATGAAGAAAAATATCGGGCCTTAGAAAATGAACAAAGATTATGCTCAATATTGCATCGGATTAGCAATTCAATGCAAGAAATAAAAAATAGATATAGTCATAAATATGGCAGTGCTTTCATGGGTTATAAGATTATTGTGAAATATTTTAAAGACCATATTAAACCAGTAAAATTTTTGAAAAAACTTAAATCACTTGCAGATTTTACAGAACAAGACTGGAATGACATGCTTAATCCTGAAAGAACTTTTCTCAGTCCTATCAACAATATTTTTGAAGATTAGGGAACTGGCCCAAAGATTGTATCCAGAATTACGTCATCAGGCACAACATCTGCTTCAGTAAATCCTTTTCTTGCCAGATAGTCTGATATGACAGAATCCAATCGCTGATCAATTCCAAAAACTCTTTTATAACCTATAGAAGCAACATTCTCTCTTTTCAAGATGCTCATTGCAATCTTGTCGCCATTTGGAAATCTGCCTGCAAACTCATTTACCATGCCATCCAATGCATATTCGCTTGCTTTTACTGGATCTGAAATCTTTTGTGATTTGAAAATACGATTTAAATCAAGTTTCAGCGTAAATACACTGTTTGTAGCGATATCAAATGTAGACGCATCCAGACCTTGGTCAGCATACCATACTTTGCCTTGTTTATCAATCATATAATTGTCCAGATTCCAGTCGCCGTCTGTAATGCTTGTTAATTCATCTTTTGATGCGCGCCTGCTTAATTTAGTAAAGAATTCTGCGCGTTCTTTTCCATATGTCTCAAAAACCTGTTTTTCTGTAAATCCAGTTTCAGCAAATTTTGCTAATTCAACCCCATCAATTTTCTTTTGCATAAAGAATGATTCTTTTTGCCCAGCGATTCTAATATGGTCAGCCCTGATAGAATATTGTTGATATGCTTCAAGATATCTAAGATATTCTCTGCTAACCTCGTTTATTTGCTTTAACTCAGCATTATAGACTTTAGGAACAGCTCCTTTTTCAGATGCATATAACAAATATTCATAATTCTCTGGATCCATGAATATTTTTTTCAATACAAGATGTTGTTCTCCAATATCCACGCTAAACACAGTCGCAGACTCTCCTCTTCCCAGCTGTTCTGCAGAAATAGATGCAGATGTTATTTTTGATCTGTCAATGCCTGCATTGTCAATAGCTTCATTCATCACATCATGCAAAACGCCTGCATCAAGCTTTTCAAAAAATATTTTTAACTCGCCATTAGGATCATCTACAAGGCTGTTTCTGAAACCATCTGTACTCCTTGTTCCTCTTTTCAAATCAGAAGCAAATCTATCAGACTTAAGCTCTTCCAAGACAACGATATCTGTCAAGTCCCTGTAATTGTCATAGCTGACTGTTTTCATTGCAGCATTATACACATACTTGCTCCTTTGCCAGTCTTTTGGCTTTGTGTTTGACCTTAACACAGCCTGTTTTGAAACACTGCTCAGGGTTTCTTGCTTTTCATATATGCCGTCTGATTTTAATTTGTCATAGCCTGCAAGAGCTTCTGCTTCAAGAACAGTTCTTTCATTGATATTCTTAGTTATATCTGATTCAAATCCTGATAACTCATTCAGCGCATTGGTTTTTTCAGTCCTTGATGCTGCTATACTGTCTTCTGTTTTCTTTTTTAGATTCTTTAATTGCTCTAAAACAACAGCATCATCTGCGTTTCTTATCTGCTCCTCTATTTTCTTTGCTATTTCTTCATCTATCTTAATCTGCTTTTCTAATTCTGCTATTCTTGCCTGTTTTCGTGTTATCTGATTTTTGATATCAATCTCAGCTTTTTTCAATGATTGAGCCTTTTCAGACTTTTTAACAACCTCATATATCTTGTCATCTATTTCCTTGAGATTCTTTAGCAGGTATTTTTCAACAGCATCTTGTCCGCCTCTATTATATTCTTCTGAGAATTTCCTGAATTCCGCCTTTTGCCCATCATCCATCTTGTCATACTTTATATCAGATGCTATTTTCTTGAGCTTTGCATGATTCTCTGGCCTGATATTATTTTCAATAAACACATCAATTTCTGATTTCACAGGCTCTTTAGGCGCTGGCTGGTTTTCTGGTTTCCATGTCTTTTTATCAAATTTTTTCATTGCTTTACTAATGTCAGTCACTCTGTATTTTGATATGGGTATAGCATCGCCGGATTTTATCACTGTCATGGCACTGGGATATTTTGATGCAGAATTGGCAATACTTTGTCGTAAGCGAAATCCTTTGATTGCAAGATGTGTCTGCTTTAAGCCAGCTGCCATTGTGCTGAGCTGAATAGCCATCGCGCAGCTGCGGTCAATTTTATCAACAAGATTTAATTGATTCCATTGCGTCTTAAGATCAAATGCTTCCATAGGAACAAAAACACCTCCGGCAACATGGACAGCAATGTCTGCTCCGGTAGTTGCTGCTGAACCCATTCCAGCAAGATAAGTGACTCCAAAGCCAGCTGCTATAAATCCTATATTTTGACTAATTCCCTCCAAACTTGCAAATCCTTTTACAAATCCGACTCCACAATTTTTCAATCCTAATATCCCTGATTCAAATTCTTTCATTGAAATTGTTTTCAGATTTCTAAGGCCAATAAGCTTCATTTGAAGATCAAGCAAAACCATCTGATGCATTGGTGATTCCAGTGACAACACATCATCAGGAGAATTGATCAATTGTACTGGTTTATGCTTCTCTCCCAACACCTCGCCCTGCTTAAGATTAATGTATTTTAATTCAAGCGATTCCACTTCTTCTAAGATAATCGCATATCTTTTAAGAATCTCTGTTCTCTTCTCAAGATAATTTGAGGATTCATATATGATCTGGGAAATAACAGGGGTTCTTAATCCAAATCTTAATTTCATATAAGCCTCTTTTTTCTCATCCTCTGCTTTTTTCTCATCAACGCAGATTATTCCGGTTTCTATTTTTTTAGAAAGCCCTGTTTCAATGTTGTGCCTGTTTGTTTTTTCCATAAGAATATCAAAAGGATTTTCATCTGTCATTTGTTTTGAACAATAATAAACAGCCTTTAGCCCTGCTCTTGTATTTGGATCCATGTTTAATATAAGATGAACAGCCTTTGTCCTGAATGTGCTGTCTTCATAGATAATATTATTATAAACCCTGGCATAATTGTCAATAGCCTTTCTTGCATTAATAACATCTTTGCTGTTTTTTATCACGGATTCATCAAATATCGCTTCATGAAGAAAGAATTTGTTGTAATTTGGCTGCCTGTCTTGCGCAGTTAGTTTTAGGAATTTCAATGTTGGATTGCCTTTAAAAGACTGTATTAGATTTTTTTCAATTTCCTCTGCTGTCAGCCTTCTCATCTTATTTCCTCCTGCTGCTGTCTGAGAACTGGTGTCAGGGTTTGTTGCAAAATCCTTTATACAAGGAACAACAGGTCTGATATCTTTGCGTATTCTAGTGTTTTTCTCTATTGCAGCCAACACATCAGCAACAGACACATCCATGCGATTGCAATGAATCAATGCCTGCACAGCCCCAAATTCTCTGTATCTCTGGCCGCTGCTGTCTCTGATAAAATCAGCGACAAAAAACTCATAAATATCCCTGTCTGCCTGATTTTTAATTATAAGAGTGCTCTGTTCACTAAACAACAATGTCTTTTCCCAATCCAATTGTTGTTTATCAGCTGCATAGGCATTGGCGCCAAGACTGCTCACAATAACAAATAATAATATCACTAATATTGCTCTCTTCATATTCATCATCCTGTCGCAATTATCTGGATTGTTGGATTATACACAACCTCGTCAAATCCATCAGCCATTGTATCTCCATTAAATTCCAGCAAAGCCATGTATTTTCCAGCAACATCTGGCTTGCACTCTATATTGTCTCTGGTTTCAGTGTCAATGCCAATAGCGCGATAGAATTTCCTGTTTCTGTATTCATCCAGATTGTTCTTCTCTCCATCAGATTCAAGCAAAAATGAATTGTCCCATGCTATGATATTTTCAGCCTTTAGCCTGAAAAGCGTGTCTTCCCAGTCTTCGCAGCTCATTGCATCATAGATATCTGACTCAATTCCAGAAAAGCACGGCTCATAGCCTTTTTCTTTTATCAAATTTGCTGTGAATGTCTGATAGCTGTTTGCATCCATTTTTATTCCGCATACAGTGTTCTCAACAGCAAGATTATTCACAACAGTCCAGCTGCCATCAAATGCCATTGCAGCCTCCTGTGAAATATCAATTGTATTCTCTTTTGCAGCAGGATCAAACACCATTAATGGAGTGTTAATAATACTCACAACAAAATCTGCTGTTCTTGCGCCAATCTGCGCGCTGCCTGTTATTGTTTCTGATGCAATATTGCCATCTACTGCATTTATCTTTTTTCTCAAATCAACCTTAACCTGATAATATTTCTTGCCATCTTCCACAACTTCTTTTTCTTCAACAACATATTTTGCAAGCCCTCCTTCAACCTTGCCAGGAGCCTCGCCTTCTTCAATAGGCGCATACAAAACAGCGCCTGGTATTAATTGCGAAGCAGTTGATGTTGATGACGTATCTGATTGCAATTCTTTTGTTGTGTATAAATCATAATTGTAAACAAAATAGTTGTCTGGTCCAAGCTCTTTTTCTTCAATTGCCTTGTCATATCTTGCGTCAAAATAAGGATATCCAGAATTGAATGTTTTGTATGTTTTTGCAGTATATTTATAAGTTTTGCTGTCTACAAGAGTTGTTTTTGGGTTTTCTAAAACTATGTCAATGCTGTTTCCAGAACCAGAGTTAATGCCTGCAAATGATTTTGCTGCAACAGGCAGTATCTTTTCCTCAGCCCAATATGAGCCAGAAACAAATGGCATTGTTTTTCCATTGTATGTTTTCTTGTAAAAGCCATCATCCTTTTGGACTATTGCAAATGGCTTTTCATTTGAATCAAGTCCAAAATAAACAACGCCATTGTTCACATTGTCTCCAACATAATATCCTGCATCCTCTTCAAAAGCAAATCCAGCTTCTCTTGCAATGTCAAGCGCGCTTGGATTTGTGAATGAATATTCTTTTCCTGCTTTCTTGATATTTACAACAAGGTCACTGCCTTTTGTGTTTGTTTCAGAAAACACAATGCCTGCATTTCTCAGGAATTTCTTAAATGCATTGCAGTCATTGCACTGCTCTCCTGACACAACCTCAATAGAATCATACAATTGTTCTTCTGAACCTGCTAATTCTTTGGCAGTCCTGAAATAATATTTATTTCCAGCATAAACATGGAGATTGTCCTGTGAATCAAAGACCATGTTCTGAACAGAGCTGACTGGTATTGGTTTTTTTGCATTGATCGGCTTAACTTGTTCAAATTTTTTGTCTTTTAGTATATAAATCTTTCCTCCTAAAATGCCAAAGATATTATTGCTGCTTTCTAATATGTTTGTTATTTCATAACTGTTTCCATCTGCTCCAACTGCCATAGCAGAGCCTATTTCATTCAATGTCCTGCCCCAATCTTCTGAGACAAAGAGCTTTTCATTTTCAACAAAATATTGTCTGTTTTTAGAATACCCGATAAATTTCATGACAATTGCTCTAGCAGAAACATAGCCCATTATTATCTTTTCATTGATTCCATCATAATCCATGTCTCTTTCAACTGAAGAAAGCATGTGGTCTGGCAACGGTATATTATCCCTGACAATATAATCATCAATGCCATTTGCAGTTATCTTTATTGCGCGCAATTCATAAGTCTTTGACAATATTTTATATATCTCATAATCACTTAACTGGTCGTTAGTTTTTTGATCATAATAATTGATTGATGAAAGCGGCGCTCTATACCTTACATTATAGACGCTGTAAAATACATAGACGCTGTTCTCAGCAGATGTGATTCCATGAAACCTTGTTTCAATGTCGTCTACTTCCAAAAATCTGTAAGTATTTATATTGTCGCATTTGTTTTTTTCATATTTTTCTGTCAAGAGAAATTTGTTATACAGATCTATGTAATCTTTAAATTTGCTGTCGCCCCTTGTCAATGGCCCTGTTGTTGCATATTCGCTTTCTGCCTGCTTTTTTAAATATTCTTTGTGACTATCCCATTGTTTTTTACAATTCTTTCTATTGTCATCATAGTTTCCAGTTGCTGTGCGCGGCGTTCCTTCTGGAAGCGGCATGTTTGCAGGAGATGTATATGACCATGTTGTTGCTTTTATTGTTATTATTTCGGATTTTTTAGGCTCTGGAGATTTGCTAGAGCCAAGATATTTCCATGTTTTTCCATTGTCTCGTGAAAAGGCAATGCCAATTCCTGTCAATCTGACTGTTGGCTGAATTAATTGACCTCCAACAATACTATATGGCTGTGTTATGTCAATTGCATCTCCATCTTCATCTGCTATCTCGCCAGGAACTGTGCGCTTATTTGTATAATAAGTAAATATAAGATAGATGTTTCCATATTCATCCCTTATAATCCCGTTTCTTGGGATTTTAAAGCCATCTATGTTGTCTATGAACTTTGTAAATGATTGTTCAGATGGCTTTTCAAATCCTGTTGTCATTGATATCAGCCGCGGGTTTGCGCCTGTCGCAAGATCATATGAAGGTATTGTGGATTTTTTATATACTGCCTGTTCTTTTGATGCTTGCTGCTTATACTGTTTTGCATTTCCAGCAAAAATAACATCTTTTCCAGAAGAGCTGAGTCTTTTGGCTGCTTCATCTGCCTTTGCTCTGGCTTCATCAGTAATCGCACCAGTGACTATATTTGTTCCAGAACCTGCATAATAATCAGCGACAAATGCAGGATAAGCAATCTCTTCATTAGCTGTGTCTTCAATATTCATAAGACCTGGATCAGAATATGTTTTCAATTCATCATAGAATTTTTTTTCCTCTATTGTAAAAGCAGACTTGTCAGCAACAGCCAAAATTGCTTTTGGCTTTGGCTCTGCTAATTTGCAGCCGCTGTTGGCATATACCCAATATGCTTTTCCAGGCTCTAGAAAATCAGCTTCATAATATTTCTTTTCAGCTGCAAATGAATCATATCCAACTATTTTTCCAAAAACACAGCTGCCTTTGTAATCACCTATATTGAACAATTCAGCGCCACCAATCTGATTCCAGCCTTTTTTCAATTCAAATCCATTGTAATCAACATAATCCATGCCAGAAAATTCAATTGCGCACGCGCTTGCAGAATAAATCCAATAGCCCTGTCCTGCTGTCATCTTTTCCAAAGCATCAATTTTTATGTATTTTTCTGATGTTGGATCATAGTGATAGATTGGTTTTATTGTCTGCATATCACAATCTGCGCCATCGGAGTTCTCTGACTTTGCAATAGCAAAGTCAGAGTATGGAGCTGAAACAAGATTCCAGCCCTTGCTAAGAGAAATTGTTGTTGTGCTAGGTATTAATGCATAAGCAGAATCTGATATTATAGACCCACCTGCAAACAGCGCAATAAACATGATTGCAAGCAGTATTCTTCCTTCCATGGATTATATTTGCCTTGCTGTACTATATATTATGACAATCCTCATTTGCATAAACCCAATATCCTTTTCCTTTCTCAACAGCATTGGTTTTATAAAATCCTCTGTTAGCATCATATCCATAAACAGCCGTTATC
>JACRMW010000052.1 GCA_016219465.1 Candidatus Aenigmatarchaeota archaeon
ATCACATCATTATAGACTTTTTGTGATGAAAATTAGAAGAAATTTTATTTCTTCTTCCATTTTTATCACATCATTATAGACTTTTTGTGATGAAAATTAGAAGAAATTTTATTTCTTCTTCCATTTTTATCACATATTCTGACTGGATTTTCTTTCAGAAAATTCAGCTATTTATATAACACATTCAAATCCTCAATTAGAGTTTTGAATTGTCAATGGGTTATTCAAAACTCGCTATTTAGAAATAAACCTGCAATCTATTTAAGTCTTTAACTACGCTAGAGGAATTACGAAGTAATTCCTCTAATGGAGTGCTCTGTTGCACAAATCCCAGAGAGCTTTAGCTTAGCGCAGCTTTATGCCTGTTTTGTATGAATATACTCATTATGAACACTTTATACATGTATTATGACTATTGTGCAAGCAATAGTTATTATTATTGTGAAACAGGCGCTGTCACAGTGATGCTGAAGTCTTTTTCAACAAAATATCTGTAAGTCAGATCAAAATAAAGATTAATTGGATTGAATTCACGATTGTTCCAGGTAATTCTACTTTGGTCATCTTGTCCTGGCTTGTTTAATATTTCAATAGTGCATGACTTTGTAACACTCCTGCCCCTTAGTTTTATTGTCAGCTCTGATGGGGATTTTTCCAACGCAGTTCTGAACTCATTTGCATCATAATCAAGGCAGCTATACACATTAACACCAGGACCTTCTATTCTAAACTCTTTTACTCTCAAAAGGCCTTCGCCAAGATATTTCTCGTCATTGCTGCCAGATATTGTATCATTATCATGCGAAATAGGATATCCTTCGCCAATGTTTGTAAATGTTATATGATAAGTGTATTTTGTCTTGGATTCCTTGCCAACAATTGCATCATTTACAATTATTTTGTCAGGACCAGATATGCTCACTGATATTGGTGTTCCTGCTATTGTGGTCTGCACTGGTATTGATGATTCTGCTGTGATAAGAGCTTGATTGCCTAACTGAATATCCCTGTTATATCTTTTTTTACTATATGCTTCAAGAGAAACTGTTCCAGATGTCTCATAATTATAGCTTGCCCGTATTTTCAATGGAAATGTCTTTCTTAACCCAGATGGTAGCAGATTTTCTTTCAGTTTAATATCTATGAATGCCACTGTTTCAATGCCGCCTGATGATTTTGTAACAGGATCAGGCGGATATAATGAAAGTCCATTATTGCACTTTTCAAGAGGTATGCAATATTTGTTCAGCCTATCTATTTCATCAATCCATGTCATTCCATAGATAGTTGATTTTACATCTCTCGCAGTCGTTCCTCCTATATTTTCCAGTTCATAATAAATATTCAGATTGCTTCCTGTTTCTATCATATCCTGCTGCGGATCTGTGTAGATATTTTTTATAACAATTCCACTTGCGCTGCCAGATATGTCTTTCTGTCCAACACAACCGCTTACCAGAAGAATTCCAATTATTGCAAATATCAGGATTATTGGCTTCAGACTATTTGCCATATTTCTATCATGATTGTTCTGAGAATCAGAACAGCTATTTCTATCATGACTCTTTTCTTTTAGAAAAGAGCTATTGGTATTATGACTCGCTTGCGAGCTATTTGTATCATAACCAGCTTGCTGGCTATTATTAGTATTCATAGTATTATTTTGTTTGCCACTATTAATATGTTTTTTAACTAAAATTCTGAAAGAATTTTAGTTATTTCTATCATAACTATTCTGCAAAGCAGGATAGCCATTGTATCATAACTGATTTGAGAAAAAAATCAGCTATTTCCTATCCAGCCTGTCCAGGATATTTTATCACAGGCGCTGTCACAGAGATGTCAAAATCCTTTTCTATGTAATATCTATATCTTAAATCAAAATTCAATGTAACAGTGTCTGTTTCCCTGGATTCCCAGCCGCCTGTTCCTGCATTGTCTATTGCAAGCGTGCATGGCCTTGTGACACTCCTTGTTCCTGTTCTCAGCCTTACAGCATCCATGTAATTTCCAAGAAACTGCCAGTCAAGTATAGTAGGATATCTTACAAACGCATTCACAGAGTTTATGCCAACAGCAAGTCCTCCTCCAACATATTCAAATGCATATCCCCAGCTATTGTCATCATATCTTACACTGGCTCTGGTATTCTTGTTCTGGTAATAGAATTCCCATAATTGCTGAATAGTATTTACTCCAGCAGGCGTTGCCCACATAGGATCTGCAGAAAACATATCTGTTCTCACACCAAGACAGTTTTTAAAATATGTTCCAGGTCCTGTAACCCACAATCCGCCATATATCAATCCATCAATATTGTCTGTAATAGGCACGCCGTCTCCGATATTCCTGAATGTAACATGATAATTAAACTCTTCATATGGATAAGGCGGAACAATTATCTTGTCAGGCCCTGTTATGATTACCTGTATAGGAGTAGCTAGTTTGGACTGCTGAACAGGCAGTTCAACCACAGTTGTTTTCGTGAGTTTTTGCTGCTGCACATCCCTATCATACCTTTGCGTGCTGTATCCAGGTATGACAACAGAAGCGCTAGAGCCATAATTATACTCTACTCTTATCTTAAGCGGATATTTTACAGTAGTTCCTTCTGGAATAACAGGTGTAGGTATCTTGAATATAGCTGGTTTTAGACCGCCAGGTGAATTAGTAATAGGATCAGGCGGATTAATGTCGCCAACAACATATCTGGTCATTGCACTAGGAGCCCAGCCTGCTCCACTTAATTCAACAACAACATCCTTTGCTTTTGAAGAGCCGACATTCTCAAGCTCAAAATAAACACTTATGAAATCCCCTACTTTTATCATGTCATTTGCAGGCTCTGTGTAAAGATCTCTTACAATAATTCCATTTGCATCAGTTATCTGATTGCTCTGTCCAACACATCCAGAAATAGCTATCAAAGCAACTATACTAAACATAATAACAGCAATCCCTTGTTTATTCATATAGAATTATTCTATTTGCTGGTTTATAAAATAAATTTCTGAACGAATTTGTATTATGACTATTTCTTGAAAAGAAATAGCTATTTGTATTATGACTGTTCTTGTTGATTTTCCCAAAAGAACAGCTATTTATAAGAATTAATACGGATCTCTGCAGACTTTGTCAGATAATATCTGTAGTCAAGGTCAAAATCCAATATAATCGGCTCATCTGGAATTCCTCTTTGCATAAACAGGTCTTTGTTGATAGATACTATGCATGAAATAGTAACCTCTCCTTTTACAATCTTTAGCTTTGCAAGATCAGCTCCTAATGTGCCTGGTGTTATCTTTACAGTGTTTGTGTTCTGGAATCCAAGACAATCCCTGAATTTTGCAGGGCCTCTTATAGTGATATTTCCATATACCCTGCCAGGAACATTGTCTGTTATAGGAAATCCAGATCCTATATTTATCAACCGAATCTGGACAGCCTTTTCCTGCTCTAATTCTGCATCAGAAGAATCATCTACTCTAATATAATAGCTTTGCCATGAGCCGGTGTCTGGCCATAGTAATTTTACAGGAGAGTTTGTATTATACACCAATGGCCCAGGAACAGTCTGGCCTTTTGCAACATAGTTTGTCTTCAGATACTGCTCGCCAACAGCCCTTAGTGTAATGCTGCCTGTTGTCTTGTAATTATAAAGAACATTTATATCAACCCTTCTATCAACCTCTAGTCCAGGAGGCACATCAGGTGTCTTGAATATCCATGAAGCCACTCTTAAATCACCTGGCTGGTTATAAGTTGGATTTGGCGAGAATAATTTAGAATATTTCTTTGTGAATTCATTTGAATCTGCTATAAGGCTGCCTGTTGCTGTTTTCCAGTTGTTTTCAATTCCACCAAGGCTTACTTCAACATCTGTTGCATCAACATATCCTACATTTTCAACAGATCCAGTGAATGTGATCACATCTCCAGCATCAGCTGTTGTTGGCTCTGCTGAAAAATCAACTACCCTTAATCCATCATTCTCAAGCATGGTGACAGATCTCTGTCCAACACAACCGCTTACCAAAAGAACTCCAATAAGCGCAAATAGAATCAACACAATTCCTGTTTTTTTCATTTTTAAAACCTTATAATATTTCTATTGATTTTTAAAAGAAGTTCTTCTGCGATTTCTCTGAACTTCATTTTAAAACCCTTATAACATTTATAGCTTATTCTAACCATTCAGAAGAACAGCTATTTTTACTTATTCACAACCAAAGGAATTGTTCCCCTGATCTCATATTCATAATTATACTTAATAATTAACATAAAGCTCCTTAAATAGTTTTTTTGTTCAACACCATTAAGTTTGGAATAAACCTCTGCAATATTAAGCTCGCATGTTATTGGCGGAAATTCTCCTTTTATAGCAATAAGTTTTTCTGCGCCACTGCCTGGAAAATCGCAGTTTAGCTTGACATTGTTATCAGCCTGATTCTGCAGCTCTAGTTGAAAATTGTCCTTATCTATATCTTTCAGAAATCCAGGCCCAATGCTCCTTGTCTTTACATACATCAGGACCTTTTCACCCTCTCGCAAAACAAAAGGCGGCTGTTTGCTGAATTCAACTGACACAAGAATATTCGGATCTGAAAAACTATAAGACTGCTGGCCATAACTCAATGTTCCTGCATTCTTCTGGTCAAGATAAATGGACTGTCCTATTATATCAAACGACAATGGAGCTGAAAACTGCTTGTTGAGAAGCGCCTTGTAATCCACATTAGTTGAAACTATTTGTTTTGCCATGTCACTTGGCGCATCCAGAACACATCTCATGCTTTTTATCTCTCCTGGCAAGAATTCTTTATACATGCGCCTGCATCGCTCTCTGCCATCCTTGCCTGCATAAGAAAACACGCCTGTATTGAATATATCAACATAAGCATCAACAGCAGCAATATCCACATTCTCAACATCCATGTAGACAGCAACCTGTCCTCCTTCATATATCACAGACGGGCTCACGTCATATCTGATTGCTATACCGCTTCCAAGATTCTGGCCATTTCCTTGTCCAATGCAGCCGCTGACAACAATAACAGAAATTACCATCATCAATATCAGAATAGTCTTTGCAGCATTCATACTTAGAAATATGTTTTCTCTTAATATAAATCAGAATGAATCAAACAAAATGACTTTCTTCGAAAGTCATTTATCTTGTCAAGGAAAGAAATAGAGGACTTTGTTTAGTCAAAGTCCTTATTGAGAACTTTCACAAATTATAGGGTTAATCAAAGTTCTCAATATTATACTTTCCTTAACAAAAACAAATCAGCGCTATATACCTATCCTACGAAGCAGGATATTATTCTGACTATCCTGTAAAGAGGATAGCTATTAAGAACCCAGAAGCTTTCTGTATATATTCTTGTTTTTTATGCCATATGCCTCTATTATCTTCTCTTTTCCATTTTCTGTCTTTGCAAGCCTGTCAATAAACCCCCTTGCTTTGATTATTTGCGCATTTATCAGTTTTGTATGAACAGGCTTCCATTTATCAGGATTATTCCTGACAAAATCAGCCCATCTTTCAACCTGTTCAATATGCGTTTTGTCTCTCATCTCAACACCATATTTATAGCTGATTTGAAAACCAAATCAGCTATTGGCATAATATTATTTCCTGCACATTCTATGTTTTTTTATCATGTCCTTGATTCTGCTTATCTCTTTAGAATAGGATTCACAGTAACCTCTGCAGCTCCTCTTAACTCATAATCATATGCCACATCAGCACTGATCAAATATGTCTTGTGTGGAGTTCCTGCAGTCAGTTCACTCACGTCTTTTATAATAAACTGCAATGGTTCTGATTCTTTTTTGAAGAATTCAATATTCTTAACATTGGTGCATATAATAATATCTTCTGGCTTCTCTTTGCTATTTCCACAACTAAACGCATTTTCCATTGTTCCTGCTGTTGCATCATAATATTTAGGAACCTCTATGTTTGCTATAATGCTACCTTTTATTAATGCCTTTGGAAAAAATACATTAAACATATTTGTTTCTATCGTAGAATCCTTCAAAGCACCTGCTCCTGCATTTCTTAATTTAAATGTGATATATGCGCTTGATTTTGCAGAATCTGGTGTTTTGTCATCACCCAACTGTTTTGATATGATATATGGTGTTGCTAATTCAGCATCTATCTTAATAGGACCGCTTCCTTTTGTGTCTATTAAGTTTGTAGACAATGTCCTCCCTTCTTTCTGCCTCTTGATTATCTCCTGATAATCAACAACCAGGACTTCAAAATTAGTAGCTCCTTCATAATTATACAAAACCTTGTAATTCAGCTTTTGCTTTGTTATCACGCCTGCTATTGCATTCTCATCAGGCGCTTTTAGCTCAAACAATGCCTGTTTTGTAGAGCCTATTTTCATTTCACACTGTCCTGGTCCACCAGCAGCTACAGCAACAGCCAACCCACACTGACTAGGTCCGCAGTTTTTAGGTGTTTTTTCATTTTGTTCATATTTATTACAATACTCTGTTCCCTCACTGTTCCTGAAAACACCTGCATCAAAAATATCTACTGCTACATTTGGATTTTTCATCGGATCATTGTCAACATTGCTTATCTCCATGAACACAGACAATGGCATGTCTGGTATTACCCTGTTTTCTGGCATTGTCCAGACCCTGTCTATAACCAGAGGATTGACAACACCAACAGTGCTTACATCCCGCGAAGGCTTTATAACATCCATTCCAAAGAAATCAGCAACCTTTCCAAATATCCCATCAAAGAATTCTGCTCCAACACAGCCTGATACAGATACAATGCCAATCAAGGAAATAGCTATTACAATAGTTGTCAAATGTTTTTTATTTCCAGACTTATTCGTTATATTATATCTGTTCTTTCCAAATCTTCCAAAAGAGCAGCTAGAGCCAAGACTTTTTTTATTATGACTATTTCTTGAAAAGAAATAGCTATTTGTATTATGACTAAGCGCAGCGAAGTTATTTCCACAGCCAGCTTGCGAGCTATTTCTATGCCAATTCTTTTTTGCCATATTCTAATTTTGTTTCAGCACTATAAAAGATTTCTGCGAGAACAAAATGACTTTCTTCGAAAGTCATTTATCTTGTCAAGGAAAGAAATATTATACTTTCCATTACAACAAGAAAGTGGACTTTTTTTCAAAAGTCCACTAATGTGATATATAACACAGAATTCGCTTCTAGCGAATTGCTATACTTTATATACCATCAAAAACATGCCAAAACCTTTATACCACGCCAAATCCAGTTTTTATTATGACTATTCTGCGAAGCAGAATAGCTATTAGTATGACTATTCTGCGAAGCAGAATAGCTATTAGTATGACTATTCTGCGATACAATTTTGTTGTCCATTTTTATAATGGAGACAACAAAATTGGCTGAAAAGCATAAATTATTGAATTTTAAGCAGAATTTTTCACCCTCTATTGAAAATGGGGTGAAAATTCTCTATTCAACTATATAAACCGCAAAACTCTAGTTACTATTTATCTTTGGGATTTGTTTTTGAGATATTTTGAGACGTGTTTCGTAAATGTATCAAAATCATCAATGTCTGCATGCAGATTTTTGTGGAGTTTTCTAATGTCAACGTCACCATATTTATGGACAAGTATATTTCTTAGTCCCACTGCAGGCGCAAACCTATTTGCAAAAGTTTGCGGCAGAATATTGTGCCTGCAAAGTATTTCAATGACCTCTCTGTGTTTTTTTGGTTTTTCAAAGCATTCGTTGGCAATAATCATTTCGCCAATCTCTATGATTATTTCAAGGCAAAGCTGCATATAGCGTTCAATTGCTCCACGCAGCATAAAATCCTTTTCTATCTCTATCAGAGAATATTTTCTATATTCACTGAGAATATCATAATATTTTTTCAAATCAGCTAATTTATTTGCTATTTCTGCTTTCATTTAAGTCCCCTTTGACAAAATCTGTTTATCAGTATATCTGCCCTGAGTTGTTCATGATGCTGCCTATCAAGATATTCATTCATTAGATTATATTCAAATTCAGGACGGGTCTGCCTACTGTCCTTCAACAAGATTCCTGTCCTAATGATATTGTATTTCAACAAAATGTCTATATCATTATTCAAGACCACCAAATCAAAGTCTTTAAACAGTCCAGATAATTCATTTATCAGTTCAAGCTCTTTCTTGAACATTTTGCTTTTGTTAAGTTTATTGTCAAACAGCACTGCAATATCCACATCACTGAGTTTGGTTCTCTTATTTGTTGCATATGATCCAAAAAGATATGCTAATTTTACAGTCTTTTCTCTGGCAAAAAGCTTTCTCATGCTCTCAATCTTCTGCTTTATTTCTTTTTTCATGAAAATCACATATAAAAATTGTTTTGAGAAGATATAAAATAGCTATTTTGCTTTGCAAAATAGTGAGATTGCCAATAATCTCTATGGACAAGGCCTAAAATCCGATTGCTTCTTTTACTTCTTCCCTTACCTGTTCATACGGAACAATATTTCTAGACACTCTCTTCATATCTCTTTCATAGTCGTTTTTTGATAATAAATTGTTCATATTTATGGTTGTTTTTGCTGATTGCGCTTTTCTTTGCAACAGTTTTTTGTCAACAGCAATTCCTGTCTTTAAAAGAAACCATACATCATACAAATCACGTCCTTTTTTTCTGGACATTGCGGCAATTATTTTTTCTGCAAGCATCTCTTTTCTGTTCATTGTTAAAATCATGAAATTCTCGCCAGTTTCTGGATATTCTGAATATATTGTCTGCCATTCTGGTTTTAGGATGACTTTTGTTCGTTTGCCAGCATCTATTCTTATCTTGTTCCTTGTCTGAGAAATTCCTCTAAACAAGGGACCATGAAAGAATATCTCGCATGCAAAAGAGTCTGCAAAAATTTCTTTTTTTATAAATCCATTCTCTATTCCTGTCATTTTCATCTGATCCATTGCTTGTTTCGCCTGTTCTAAGAATTCTTCAGGAGAAATGGTGATATTAAAATCCAGATCTTCGCTAAATCTATCTATTCCATATAAATATTTTATGCATGTTCCGCCCTTGAACACAGCATCACTAAACCTTTTGTAGTAATAAAACAAGAACAGCTTCAGCAGATAGTCTTTCTCCTGCTGATATAACCCCATGTCTGTTTTCTTTGCAAGTTTTTCTAAATATTCTCTTCCTAACATACAATCAACTATAATTTATTATGATTTTCCATCGCTCATCGTATTTTTTCGTCTTTTCTACATTTGGATCAAGCTTTACAAAACTATTTGATCTATATTTTATCAAATTATCTGTATCAATTCCTGTTAATTTGAATTTTTCTATTATATACCCTATCCTAGAGATAAGTGATTTGTTATTGAATTTTATTATATATTCCAGCAATTTTCTTTTGTCCAGTTCATTCCATGCATTTGCAAAACACTTTACAACTTCATCAAAACCACCGCATTTATCTGGCTTAAAGAATGAATCTATGATCACCTTCTCTTTGTCTGCTATTGGAAACCCATCAATCATTGTGTATCCATAGAATCTTCCTGGATTCATTGTAACTATTTCTATGCGCTGTAATTTTGACTCTATGTTTTTATGTTGTTTTGTCGATATCAACTGAATTGTTCTTATCTGTTGCTCTGTATATCCATAAAATGACAGAGCTGTCCACAGGCTTATATAAGAAGGATGTGCAATAGCAGTTGATATCTTATACATATTTATTCTGGCTTTTTCTGCCAGCGAGAACATATTTCTCTTTATTTTAAATACAATATTCTTTTTTTTCATTGTATACAAAGTATTATGAATTTTGCTGCTCTTCCACCCGCTCAATCTTCTCAGGTCTTCAACACTGAAAGAAATCATATTTTTTTCATTTATAAAATCAATTAAAAACATTTCGTTCTTTGATATACTGCCAGCCTTTTCCGGACCTCTATAATTTTTATGTTCTTGTGTTGATTTTTTCATTACTATACTATATATTTTATATTTAAATACTCGTAAAATTATAGATATTGTCAGCTTGCCAATGTGCTATGCAACATACACATAGTTCACATCAATCAGCTCATCAGGAGTTCCAAATAAAGCAATGCTGTTGTCCAATTCATTATAGCAAACCAAGTAAATACAAAGTGAGACATAGTTTCACTTGTA
>JACRMW010000042.1:0-14059 GCA_016219465.1 Candidatus Aenigmatarchaeota archaeon
CATCGCCTGCTATTTCAAATGGTGTCTTGTATATCGGGTCCAATGGTAATAAATTGCATGCAATAAATGCAACAACGGGTTTGTCAATCTGGAATAAATCAATGGAAGCCAATGTTGCAACTTCATCACCAGTTATATTCAATAATACTATATTTATCAGTTCAGTTGCTGGAGTAATGCACTCAGTAAACAATACAAATGGTCAGACAATATGGAGTTTTAATACAGGTACACCAGTTGCATTCTCTCCAGCTGTTGATAATAACATTGTATATATAGGCAATACAAATGGTGGTGGCGGGGAAGCAACAAGAAACACTATGTTTGCATTGAATGTAGCAAATGGATCTCAAATATGGAGCTATCAAGTAGGGCATAGTATAGGAGCAGGAGCAGCTATTTCAAATGGAATTATATATTTTGGTTCAAGGGATGATAAAATATATGCCCTGAACACAACCAATGGCACCCATATCTGGAACTATACAACTGGCAATGACGTACAATCTTCTCCTGCTGTTGCTAATGGCATTGTTTATATTGGATCAGATGATAACAAAACATATGCTCTAAACGCCACAACAGGAAGCCATATCTGGAACTATACAACAGGAAACACTGTGCGATCCTCTCCAGCTGTTGCAAATGGAATTGTCTTTTTTGGATCAAATGATAATAAAACATATGCACTGAATGCCACAACAGGCATAGAATTGTGGAATTATACTCTAGGCGATGATACTGCTGTATCCCCATCCATCGCCAATGGCATAGTTTATGTTGGTTCAAATGACGGCTACATGTATGCATTTGGACAGGACTTGGCTGGTCCGAATGTGGCATTTGTGAATCCAACAGACAACAATTCTCTTAGTGTTGCCAGAAACTGGTCATTTGTAAATGCCACTGTTGTAGACCAATATAGCTACAACAACATCTCTGCATGCTTGCTTGAATGGACAAACTCAACAGCTTCTGTGAATATCACAATGACTCCTAGCGCAAATGGCGCAAGCATATACTGCTATTATAATTACACAGGCCTTTCTAATGGAAACTATTCATACAAGGTATTTGCAAATGATACATGGAACAATATGGCAAATACTTCTGCAAGGACACTGATTGTGAGCCTCAGTGATGCAATAGCTCCTGGAGTTGTAATAGATTTGCCGACAGAAGCGCAAGTCATTAATGCAACAGCTGTGCAGGTGAACTTTTCTGTGAATGAAACGCCTTCTGCATGCTGGTATTCTCTTGACTCATCTGCAAATGTCAGCATAGCTGGCTGCGCTAACTTTTCACTGTCTGCTTCAAATGGATTGGCAAACGGCTCGCACAGCATACGCATTCATGCAAATGATTCTTCAAATAATATAGGAAATTCCAGCCTTAGAAACTTTACAATAAATATTACAAACAGCGCGCCAAATGCCACAATAACTATAACAAATAATAGTGTGCTACAAGCCAGCGCGCCTGTGATTAATATCACCTGTATAGATGATTTTAATGCAACAGGATTGTTGGCAGAGATATTCTGGAACAGTTCTGGTTATGGCAGGAACACCAGCGCAGCAAATAATACACTGACACTGATAACAACAAATGCCAGCCTTGGTGATGGAATCTATAATCTAAGCGCATCATGCACAGACAATCTCTCTCTTAGAGGCAATTCCAGCCTGTATAATATTACAATAGACACAGCAATTCCGCAGATAAATTATGCAGATGTCACAACAGCCAACAACAGTATTCTGTCTCAGAATTATATTGATATAGCTGTTGTGTTTAATGAAACTAATTTTGTAAACCTTACATTCTTATTATATAACAATACAGGCAGTTTGCTGAATACAACTGGCAGAACAAATAGAAGCCAGTCATCTATAAATTACACAGCTCTTGCTGAAGGAGCCTATGTATTCAATGCCACAATCTATGACACAGCTGGAAATAGAAATTATACGCTAAATAGAAATGTTTCATTTGACATGCCTTTCGTGGCATTTGTCACAGGAACTGATAATAATGGCGCATTGGTCGCAAGAAACTATACCTATGTTAATGCAACAATCAACAGCACAGAGAATATATCAACATGCTTGCTTGAGTGGACAAATAGCACAGTTTCTGTGAATATTTCAATGGCAAAGTCTGCAAACAGCTCTAACATATATTGTTACTATAATCAGACAGGCCTTGTAGATGGAAATTATTCATACAGGATATTTGCAAATGATTCATCAGGATTTACAAACACAAGCCTGAGAAGCATAACAATAGACACAACACCTCCTGCTGCGATAGAAAGCTCGCCATCAGGAACAGTGACAACATCAAGCATAGGACTATCAGCAACAACAAACGAGAATTCAACCTGCCGCTACAGCACAACAGCCAGTACAGCATATGCAAATATGAGTTCTGTATTAAATGGCTCTGCAGTTATACATAATACAACATTATCAAGTCTGACAAATGGCGCAAAGCACTATTATATAAGATGCAATGACACAGCAGGCAATATTAATAATACAGATTATGACATTGCATTTACTGTATCAATTGCTGCTGATACAAGTTCTCCAAGTGGCGGAGGCGGAGGAGGTGGAGGAGCCCCACCTGTTGCCAAGAGCAATACTACATCAAACACCACAACCTCTAATATTACAAGCAATTCCACAGCAGCATGCATTAATGGCGCAAAACAATGCTCTGGAAAGACTGTTCAGGAATGCGCATTAAATACATGGGTAAATCTTGAAACATGTGTATACCAATGTTCAGCAGGCGCATGTATTGCAAATAACACATCATCAAATATCACTGCATCAAATACTACTGTAATTTCAGCTAATCAGACAACAGAGCCTCTGGTGGAAACAGGAACATCGCCAGCAGGACAGTTTACAACAGAAAAAACATATGAAGAGCAGTTTCCAGAAATTGTAAAAAATATCTTCAACAAAGAAGCGCTTGACAAATCATTGCCAATTCCAGAAGAGATAAAAACAATAACAGTAATTCCAGAGCAGGAGGCAGAAATAGTGTTTGTAGAGCCAAAACTAGCTATCAGGAAAATCTCATTTGTTCCTGAAAAACAGGCAGAGATAGAGATTGCAGTAAAACGGGAAACAAAGCCGGAAAAAATAGTCCAAAGACCATATGCCTATCTAAGGATAGAGACAACTGAAAAGAATGAAATAGTTGGAAATACAAGCATTCTTGAAAGCCTTGATAATGCAACTATAAGATTTTCTGTTGAAAAAGACTGGCTGGTTAGAAAATGCGTTAAAAAGAAATGGATAAATCTTGCGCGCTATGAAGAGGATTATGATTATTGGAAAAGGCTGCCGACAAGAATAGTTGATGAAAACACCACCCATGTGATATATGAAGCAGATGTGCCGTCTCTGTCATTGTATGCAATAGAAGCAAAGCCATTGTCATGCATGTGCCCTGCATCAGAACAATGGTCAGAATGCATAAACGATGAATCAAACAGAATTGGCTATGAGTGCAGCTCTGCAACAGGATATTCATGCGTGCCAAAAGTAGAGAAAAAATCCTGCGCAACAGGTCAGGTCATAGAAATGAAAGCAGTTGATGAATACAGGCCTGCTTCACCAGCAGAGCAGGAGCCTATAGAAGCAGGTATTCCAATGACGATCATTATAATAATAGCAGCAATTGGAATAATCAGCATAGGCAGTATCATAGGATATCTGGGACTAAGGTCTGGCAAAGGTGCAAGTGTATGACACAAAATAAAGGACTGAATAAAACAGTATTGGCAGGAATATCAGTGATTTTATTAGGCATTGTATTGTTTGCAGCTGTATTCTCAGGCTATCTCTCAGAAAAACCAACAGGAAATCTCTATGCAGCTCCTGTGCAGGCAATTGGAATAAAAGAATTCATGCAAAATAAGCCAACAACAATATTTATTGATGACACACTCTCTCCAGAAAATGAAGAAGTTGTAAGAGAATTGGCAAGAGCTTATAACATAGATGATATCAAAGTCTTGACAGATGACACAATAAATACATCAAATGCAATTGTAATTGCAAAGAGAGAAAATAATAACATCATGGCTGTAAAGGAAAGAATAGGCCTTGTTGCTGAGAATGATGAAACCCTTGCAAAAGTAGATCCTGATTATAACATGCTTTTTATCATCGGCAACGAGGCTGCATTGAAAGATGTTGTTGATATTCTGAAAAACAGCCAGTGCAGCCAGCTCAATAGCAATGCTGTAATAATAAAATCAGGCTCTGGCTGCGCTGGCATACGAGAACAGGTTTTGTGCAGTATTGATTGAATACTAATATGTTAGTAATACAAAAAGATATTATAATACAAAATCGTATTACATGTGTATTAGTTATAGCAAACCCACAATTCATGTCCAGAATCTTTTGTGGGTTTGCTATATATTATTGAAAAAACCCTCTCAATGAAGGATGAACTTCTTCTGCATATCTTGCTGCAATAATCTCATAAAAGTTGTGTATTATCATCACTGTCAGCAGTATTCCAGTGCCTGTTCCAATAGCCTGTGTAAAGTCAGCCATTGCTGCAATAAGTCCAATAGCAACTCCTCCTAACACAGACAGCACTGGAATATACCTGTTTAATACTTCCCTAATAATCCTTGGATCGCGCCTGAATCCAGGTATCTGCATGCCCATGCCTTCTATCTGGCCAGCAACACTGTCAGCATCCATACCGCTTGTATTTACCCAGAATATGGAAAATAGTGTGCAGAAGAATGTGAAGAACAACAAATAGATAAACATTCGCGCAAAATCAATTGTTGTTGGAAGACCAACAAAGCCAGCTGTTCCAAAGTATGCGAGCAATATTCCTATTATCACAGATGCAATCAGGATTTTCTTTGTATCCTTTAGTTTGAAATAGAATATTGCCATTGCAAACGCAAATACAACAACCATCAGTATCAGGGAAAATACCTGCACTGAAACAGAGTGAGGTATTGACAGGAAATAGGCAACTCCGCCAGTAGCCTGGCCTTGTGAATCAAATTCACCAAGTATGCCAATTCCTTTTCTTGCAAGTATAGGGCCTACCAGCGCAAGATTAGCCAGCAAAGCTCCTGCAAGTATAACAGGTATATTGCTTGTATATACGAATTTCAACGGCCATCTCCTGCCAAATCCTCTTATCGTGGTAAACGCCAGTGGAATATCAACATGAATTGCCTGGATATACAGCACAACAAGGAATACAACTATTGTCGCAAATATAGGAAGCAGCGCCAATATAGCCTGCGACATCTCTCCTAATTGCATAAATGCAATAAATTGCGGCAATTTTCCAATTGGCATCTCGCCTGCTGCAACATTTGGCCAACCACATGCTACCTGTCCACTAGCGCCTATGACAGGCGCGCATGGATTAAATACACCAACAAATATTGATTTTGAAACACCTGCTGCAATAAACAATGAAACACCAGAACCAATTCCCCATTTTGATATAACATCATCCATCAGCAATACAATAATACCTCCTATTACTAACTGTATCATAAGCAATGCAAATATATCTGGCGTGTTTGATACTGGTCTTATGGCGCCAAATGCAACATATGCATAAGCCTCAAATATACAGAAAAATATTGTCAATAATTTTTGGGTTCCCTGGAATCTTGCTCTTCCAGCAGGAGATTTCAGGTCCCATGGTATTATGCCAGATCCTACAAGCAGTTGTAATATTATAGATGCCATGACAATAGGACCAATACCTAGTGTAAGAATAGAGCCCATCTTTGATCCTAGAACTAATTCAAAGAACAAGAACCTGCTATAGTCCTGCGCGCCTGCGCCATAGATTGTAATGCTTCCAAGAACAAGAAAAAGAATTAGTATAATAGCAGTCCATTTTAGCCTTGACTTGAAACTAAGATAGACTTTTGGCTCTGCTATGCTTGGTATCAATTTCAATATCTTATCATACGCTGACATTAATCATCTCCTACACTCCCAACACATCCAAGCCAATCATAGCAAAACTCCTTATTCAGCAGATTTTGTTTCTTCTACACTTCCGCCTGCTTTTTCTATTTTTTCCTTTGCAGCAGCAGATGATTTTGCAACCTTTACAGCAATTGGCTTTGAAATCTCTCCTTTTGACAATAATTTTGTAAATCCATGCTCTCCTAGATCTATAGAATCCTTGCCAGCCATGAGTTTCAACACAGTGTCAATATTTATCTCCTTGTCTTTTTTCTTCAATGATCTGAATCCAGAAGAACCATAATGATCAGGTTCATATTTTATGATATATGAATATTTGTGTTTATGAGAGCCTCCATAACCCCGACCTCCTCTGCTTCCCTTGCCCCTGTGTTTTTTCTTTGAACCATAGCCATGGCTTCTATATCCTCTCTGTCGTCTTATCTTTTTCCTGTGATGCACAACCATTCATAACACCTATCTAGTTATTGGATATTCAGCGCCTTTTAGTGAATCAATTCTATTTCTTAGTTCTTCTATAGAACATTTTTCCCAATCCTTTGTTATAGCAGATGCAGCAATCAGATGTGTCGCGCCAGCATCTATAACCAATGAAGCTGTTTCAGGATTTATGCCGCCATCAACTGCAATCAAAGTATCCTCTGATACTGTATCAAAAACACAATCACGAATCAGTGTATCAGGTTCAAATGCAAGATAGAATTGTCCGTAATATTCATATCTTATCNNNNTTCATATCTTATCATATCAATTACTCGCTCAAAGCCTTTCCCATACGGCATTTCTTTAGCTTCTTGATGCATTATTATCCTGTTAGCTCCTGCAGCAAGATACTTTTTAACAAGATCCAGCTCATAAAGTGTCATCATATGAACTTCAACAGGAAGTTCAATTCTTTTTGATTCTGCAAATTCTTTTGCTATTATAACAAATTCTGGTCCCATATGATCCATTGTATTTCTTCCACCAGGTCTGTCATGCATATGACCTATTTTATACTCAGGTTTTAGGCTGATATAATCCTTCATTGCATCTATATGCACGCCATCAACGCCTGCTTCAACAAAATTACACAATGCTCTGAGCTGGTCTTTCGGTTGTATATCAAGCATTGAAACATAGATTTCTCTGCCTCTGACAGTATATGATGAAGGGTAGACATTTGATAATCTTCTGTGTACATTTTCTATTTTTTCAAGCATTCTTTTATCAAATTCCTGTCCCTGGTATCCTGTATTTACTGACATTATAAGAATCCCGTCAGTTGTATGGTTCATAATATTCACCTTATCATTCTTTGCAGCAACTCGTTTATTTTATCTCCTCTGTATCCTAGGTCACCTTTTGGATAATGTATTTTTATTGCCCTGAATCCTTTCAGAGGAGGGCATAGTTTTTTTCCATTGAGTTGGTTTGCAATATTATCATTGATTTCGCCCCATGTAACAAAATCCTGCGCTTTCTTAATCATTCCTAGTTTTTCTTCTGGAACAATTCTCCAGGAATACAGGATATTTAATCCAAGCATTTTCATTGTATCTTTTGCAGCCTTGTTCTTCTCAACCCTTCCTCTTATTCTTATAACAGCATACATATTTTATCGCCTATATCATATTCAACGAGGTGATAAAACCAGAAGGAATTTTATTCCTTCTCATGTTTTATCGCCGTTATTCGCTAGTTTCACTTGTCTCTGATGAGCCTGTTTCTGATTCCAATATTTCCTCTGCTAAAATCTCCTGTGTCATCTCTTCCAATGTTTCTTCTTTCTCAGGAACTGCTTTGTTATCTTCTATCAATTCTTCTTTATTCAATGCTTTTTCTTCCTGTTCACTGAGTTTGAATTTGTTCAGGTTTCTAAAAGCATCAATAATAGCCAGTGTATAGCTAAGCCGCGTCCTTGAGTCGCCAAACACCCTTGACCATATGTCATCTATGCCAGCAAGCCTGAATATTTTTTTCATTTCATCTCCAATACACAGTCCTATTCCTTTAGGAGCAGGAAGAAGCTCTACTGTCAGTGATCCAGCCTTTCCTTTTATCTTAAATGGAATAGAATGCTGCTTGCCGCATACACATTCCCATGAGCCACATCCTCTTCTAATAGGAATAATATTCATCTTTGCCTGTTGCGTAGCTTTTTCTATTGCAATAACATGTTCTCTTCCAGATGCTTTGCCAACGCCAATATAGCCAGGCCGCCCCACAATCACACATGCATTAATATTAAATCTTCTTCCAGATTTGTGCATCCTTGCAGTTCTTCTTGTAGAAGTTCTCTTGATTCCTCCTCCTTTTCCAGGAGAACCGCCCATGAATATTATTTCCTTGCCAAGATCAGGCAGCAGCATATCAACTATTTCAGGCTCTTTGATTTTCAACCCCCTGTCAATTATCTCATCTATGCTCTTTATTTTCCCTTCCACTACTTCTCTTCCAAGCTCTGTCTTAGGTTTCCAATCCATTTTTAAAACACCTTACAAGTCTTATCATGTTTTAAAAATTAGATAGAATTCTATTCCATCTTCAATTTTTAAAACACCTTATCTCTATCAAGTTTTTCTTTAACCATTTCAAAAACATTATAATATTTAAATTGTTTTTGAAATTAGATGGAACTTGTTCCATCTCTATCAAGTTTTTCTTTAACCATTTTAAAATGTTCTTCAATATTCTCTGGATCAAGTCCATTCTTTAGGTATGCTGAAAACTGTCTCTGGTATTTTTCTTTTTCGCTTTTCAAATGTCTTGCATATTCTGCAATGTGTTTGCCAGATATATCAATTGGTGCAGAGTCTCCTAGATTTATATCCACGCCAGCATCCTTTACTCCTTTGATAGCAGCAAACAATGAATTGCCTTTTGTTGTTGTCTGTAACCCAAGGTCTGCAACAGCCTGTTTTATTCCAGATGCCAGCATTTTTTTGCCAATCTTGTATCCAATAAGATATGCAGCAGGCATGTTTGCGCAGTGCCCTTTCCATCCAAGTTTTTTCAGGCTGCTTGCCTTGTCTTCAAGCCTGGTGATATCGCCTTTTCTATCATACTGCACAACCTGAACCCGAATATCATTTATGCTTTTCCTTATGACAATCCTGTGCAATCCAGATTTGAGCAGACCAAGTCTCTGCTTATAATCAGTCCTTTTCTGAATCCGTCTTAAAAAATGTCTTTGCATATCAATCACATACTCATTGTTCTGCTTCTTTCAAGATGATCAGCAAGATAATCCAATCCTCTGGTAAATCTTGAATCCTTTGCTATTTTGTTCCATTCTTGTTCTGCAAGTTCTGGTGAAACAGCAGCACTTGCAAGACATTTCATTCTATATCCTCTGCCTTCTGGAATAGCTTCATATATTCCAATATAATATACTGGACCAAATGAATCAGGTTTACCAGCCCCATCTCTTTTTAATACAAATCTGCCATGTATAAAATAATCTTCTCCTGTTGAAGCAAGATAATCTTTTAATTCAGGTCTTTTAAAATCATCCATAAGTTCTCTAAAAATTCCTGCTAGTGCTTGCATAATTATACCTCCTCAATAGCAATATCCATATCTACTCCTAGTGTTTTTCTGTCTGCTTTTATTGCCAATAACATTTCTTCATCCCATAGTGCAGACTTATATGATTTACGAAAATCCATGTCTTGCCAAATTTCTGATAAAGGCTTATTATAAATAACATTCTTCTGGTATTCCAATACCAGTTTTAATAACATGGTCTTTATCATAAATGCCTATTACACGAAAACCATCTGTATAACCCGATTCTTTTCTCAACCAGTTTCCATCTTCTAATTTTATTTCATCCACATATATCATCTCATTTATTCCTTTTTAACAGCGCTTGCCAAATGCGCCCTGCTTCTGAAAAATCCCCCTTTTGATTGCCTGTACAGTTTCTTGTATGCCGGCTTGTCTATTGCCCCAGTTTTTAGGAATTCTTTCAACATCTCTCTTTGTGCCCTGACCTTATTCATCCAGTCATTTTTTCTGCTAAATCTTGTGCCTGTTTTTCCTTTTCTTGACCCATGGCTTTTTCGCCTGCCTTTTTCTTTTTGAATAGCCATTTTCTTCTTTCTAAAACTGCTCAATCCTGTTTTCTGCTCTTTCTTTATCACACCATCATTAATGAGTCTTCTTATATCTTGAGCAGTTATTGCCTGTTGGACATCGCCAATCTTGGCAGGATCTATCCAGACCTTGCTTCTTCCACACTTCAATACACGTGCTGCAATATTCTTTTGTGATCTTAATTCCATGATTATTCCTCTTTAGTTAGGTTTGTTCTTGTATAGGAAAGTATATTTATTATGATATTTTCCTATACGAGATTTAGCGAGCTTGCGAAGCAAGGTCACTTTGTTCTTGTAATGGAAAGTATAATATTTCTTTCCTTGACAAGATAAATGACTTTCGAAGAAAGTCATTTTGTTCTTCTCCTCGTCCTTTTTGGCTCGCTCGTTTTTTCTGGTTCTCTTTCTTTTGCAATAGTTTCATTCTCTGACGCGCTTGTCTCAGTCTGCTGTTGTTCTGATTTCTTCTGTTCTGGTGCGTTTGCCACACTCAGTTGCGCTTCCTCGCTAGGCTTGCTTATCTCTTTTTTAAGAGCTTTCTTTGCTTCCTTTGTCTTTTTTATTCTCAACGCAACCTTTTCAGCTTTTATTATCTTTTTCCTGTTAAGTATTTTGATGCCTTTCTTATCAGCTTCTTTTGCTATCACCAGCACTGATTTTAGCCCTAGTCTGGATGAAAGTATGATTGATGTGCAGTTTTCCATATCTTTCAGGCATGAAACGATGTTTGGGGTTTCTCCATTGATTGAAAACTTCTCTGCCGCAGGAGAGCCATATCCTATCCGTGGTTTGGCAGGCCTTCCAATATTGCATTTCCTGATCTTGCTTGTGCTGCCTTTTACTCTTCTCCATTCTTTTCCAAGTTTCTTTGCCCTGAACCAGTTCTGTCGTGGAAATTTTTCACTCATAAATCATCCCTTGAAATCATTTCGAAATATATATTCCGTCAAAAAATATTCTTCTGTCGCGTTTTGACAATCGGCATGCTCTTTCTATATTTGATGCAGTCTCGCCAACACCCTCTTTGTCAATTCCGGACAAGATTACATCGTCTTTCTTGACATCAACCTTTGTCTTTCCAGCTATGTTGGCAGATCGTATGCTTTTCTCTCCTAAAAAATTTTTGATATGCACAACATTCCCCTTCACTTCGGCAGTGATAGGAAAATGGCTGTAAAATATTTTCATCTTCTGTTCAAATCCATTTGTTACGCCGATTGACATATTTCTGGCATGTGATGCTATTGTCCCGACCATTGCCCTGATCTTTCGTTTTTCAGATTCGCAGCTTATCACCATCTTACCATCAGCCTTTTCTATGCTTATTGATTTGTTATACCGTGGATCATCAAAGGTTTTTCTCAGTTCGCCTTTCGGTCCCTTGACTATGATTTCCATGTCTTTCACTTCTATATTCACTTTCTCTGGAATCACAAATTCTTTTCTGATTATTATCACCAAATTAAAAAGAAGTTTCATAAAAACTAAAAAACTTCTTTTTTTCTAATAAACAAATGCCAGCAGTTTTCCGCCTATTTTGCTCTCCTTAGCTTCTCTATGGCTCATAACTCCTTTTGATGTCGAGATGACTATGCTTCCTATATCCTTTGTAGGAAGATATCTTTTCTCAAACTTTTCAAAGTCAGTATATTTGCATGACATTCTCGGTACAATAGCTCTTGTATTGTTTATTTTGCCATTAAGGGAGACTGTTATGTCATTCTTGCTTATTTTCATCTTGCTGATGTAGCCGTCTTTTTCAAGAACAGCAAGAACACTCTTAACCAAGTCAGATCGCGGGACAATGCACTTGTTTTTTCCAACCATTTCAGCATTCTTCAATATTATCATTGTATCTGCAAGCAAACTATGTCGCATAATATATCACCTATATTTCTTGAATCCGAGGTCTTTTGCGACCTCTCTGAAGCATCTTCTGCAGTACATCAAGCCATAACGCCTGATGATACTCTTCATCATACCGCATCGTATGCATTTGTATGCCCCCTTTCCTATTTTTCGTTTGACAGCTTTATTACGCATTTCTATCACCAAATTGCATGAGGTGAGAAAATTAAAAGGAATTCTATTCCTTCTTCATTCTATTCCACCTTTACTCCGTATTTCTCTGAAATAAATTTCATAGACTCTTCATTTGTTATCACATGTTTTTTTCCAACCTTTCTATTCAGTTTCTTGTGCTTGACTCTGTAGCCAGCTCTTGTCAGTGTTACACAGACATCAAATCCAATGATTCCTATTTTAGGATCATATTCCATTCCAGGAACATCAATATATTCCTTTATGCCGAATGCAAAATTTCCAACACCATCAAAACTTGATGCCTTTATCCTATTTTCCTTGGCGCTCAGCAATCTCTTGAGCAGACTGTCAAAATCCCGTCTTACAGTGACCATGCATCCTATTTTTTTGCCTTTTGGTACATTGAATGTTGATCGTTTAGCAGTTTTTACTATTACTACTGTCCTGCCAGTCAGGTCCTCTAACACTTTCTTTGCATTCTCAATCGGAGTAGTCACTCCACAGCCAACATTGAACACTATTTTTTCTATTTTTATGTCGCGCATGCCTGTACACCAATCACATGTTTATCAGGGAAGTATCCTGTCCTAGCACAAATGTATAATCCTTCAGGGTCTCTATCTTTTCAGTGCCTGTTTTCACAATTATCTTGTTTGGCTGGGAGCCTCTTATTATAACCATGTCTTCTATGACACCAAGTTTTCCTTTGTTTCTTCCCTCTGTTATCAATATCATTGCGCCTCTCTTGAATTGTGTTTGCTGTTTGATTTGTTTCGTTTCAAGATCAAATAAGACAACGTCGCCTGTTTTATACATATCCTTTTCAACAAGCAGTGTTCTTCCATCATGGAAACTGAGTTGCAGTTTGTTATTCTTGACATAACATTTCCTGACTATCTTGAGAAGCTTGAGTTTTGCCTGATTGCTGTCAATTGGTTTTATATAGAGACCCTTCTCATTCACAAGAACTCTATAGTTTTCATTATTGATTGTCAGAACATCCATGAATCCTATTGGAAATTTGAAGTTTGTCTGAATCTTATTATCTATCTTGACAGCTTTCTTGCTTAGGATATGCCTAACCTCATGGATGTTATCAGCAATCTTGAGAATATCCCTTAGCGCAACTGCTATAGGAATCGACTTATCTTTTCCATACGGACCTGGTATTGTTGTTACAATAAACTTATGTGATTTTCTGCTTACTTTATAATATTTTGGCGATAACAGTCTTCTTGTATAACCCATCTAAACACCTTTTTTCTCTCCATGAACTTCATTTCAAAAACATTATTATATCTTATATCTTCGTGGTTTTTGAAAGAAGTTCTTTCTTTCTCTCCATGAACTTCATCCTTTTTTTATCATCAAGGTTTAATTTAATTATCTTCAGGTTGCTTGGATCAATCTTTGCATTTACTTCCTGTCCACTAACCTTTTTCACCTTGACATTATCAACATAGACAGACATGTGTTTAAGATTAACTTTTGTGATCTTGCCCATTGTCCCTTTATGGGTTCCGCGCATGACAACAACCTCGTCGCCAGATCTTATTGGCAATGATCGCTTCTTATATGTTTTTCTCAGTGTCTTGTCCAGGGTTGCAGAGAGAAGTTTCTGTTTTATGTGATATGGAGCATTGAATCTATATTTCCTCTGCTTCCTTTTCTGTTTGCTTGAATTCCATGACCTTGACCATTCTCTCATTTTTAAAACCTTATAATTTTAAAACCTTATAATATTCAACTGGTTTTTAAAAGAAGTTCCTTCATGACTTCTCCGAACTTCATTTTTAAAACCTTATAATATTCAACTGGTTTTTAAAAGAAGTTCCTTCATGACTTCTCCGAACTTCATTTTTAAAACCTTATAATATTCAACTGGTTTTTAAAAGAAGTTCCTTCATGACTTCTCCGAACTTCATT
>JACRMW010000042.1:14069-18769 GCA_016219465.1 Candidatus Aenigmatarchaeota archaeon
CTTCATTTTTAAAACCTTATAATATTCAACTGGTTTTTAAAAGAAGTTCCTTCATGACTTCTCCGAACTTCATTTTTAAAACCTTATAATTTTAAAACCTTATAATATTCAACTGGTTTTTAAAAGAAGATAGAATATCATTCCATCTTCAATTCTTGAAACCTCGTACTATTTATTCCTAGACTACCATATATGCAATCTTTCCAATTGCTGTAAATTTCTCAATAACCTCCTTGGCTATGACAGACCTTATCTCTGTCCCAACAGGATCAGATGTTTTTGGATTCACCAAAACAGCTGCATTATCACTGAACTTTATTCTAACGCCGTCAAATCGTCTATACTCCTTTTTCTGGCGCACAATCACTGCATGCACAATCTGGTGTCTCATTTTTTCATTTCCTTTCTTGACAGTGCATATTATTATATCTGCCACGCCTGCCTTGGCTAGCCTTCTCTTGACTCCTTTATATTTCTTCACTGTTATGAGCTCAAGCTCTTTTGCTCCTGTATTATCCGCGCATTTCAGCCGTGTTCCAAGCTGAATCCCTTTTGTTATCTTTGCTGATACATTCTGCATATTATACACCTTTCAATTGCGCTATATCATTTTCTCAATCACAACAAAATGCTTTGATTTTGAAAGAGGCCTACACTCAGCTATTGTCACTGAATCGCCTCTCTTTGCATTTATGCATGATGGATTATGAGCTGTTATCCTTGTCTTTCTTCTTTCATATCTCTCATATTTCTGGATTTTTTGATAATAATTCCATTCGACAACAACTGAATTCGCAGCCCTTGCTGAAGCCACCACTCCATGAAATATCCTTCCCCTTACTCTAAGATTTCCATGCCATGGGCATTTCTCACTGGCGCATGCAGTCCTTGGCCTCTTTGCATCAATTCCAATATCTTTCTTTGTCTTTTCCGTTGCCATTTTAAAACCTTATTTCATTGTTAAGGAAAGTATAATATTTCTTTCCTTGACAAGATAAATGACTTTCGAAGAAAGTCATTTTGTTCTTTTTACTAATCTTTTGTAAAAAGTTTATTTACCACTTCCTTATTTTCTTTTTTATCCTATCCTCAGGCCTTGCTATCAAATATGACCCTTCTACAAGGATATTCTGTCCTTTCAAGTTCATCCTGAAGACACATGAGTCTTTCAATATCTTTTTCAGGCCGTGTTCAGTTTCTATTATCAGTGTTCTCAGCGTCTCATCAACTATCTTTCCCTTTATTCCTATCTGGGATTTGTTGCCTGACCTGATTACTGTACAATCCAATCCTATCAGCTCATGCTGAAGGATATTTTTTGCCTTAATCATCTTGAAACCCTATTTATATATTTCCTATTATCATGAATAGGTTTTTGAGATTAGAAGGAATTTCATTCCTTCTTCATTTTATCACTTTTATCATATTCCAATGAAGTGATGAAAATACAGTGAAAACTTGTTTTTCTCAAATATTCTTGAAACCCTATAAATATTTTTATCTATTTTCTAAAGAATTTGCCCTGCAAATTCTTATGATTCAATTGTCTCAACAGGAAAGCCCTCTTTTATAAGCAATTCTTTTATCCGATCTTTATGGTCTCCCTGCAATTCAATTCTTCCCTCTTTATATGTTCCTCCACAGGCAAGTTTTGATTTGAGCTTTTTCATTAATTCCTTGATATCTATTCTCTCTGAATCAATGCCAGATACCACGGTAACAGTCTTTTTATATCTCTTCTGGCTCAATGATATCTTGATTTTCTGCGATTCTTTTGCTATAGATTCGCATATACAAAGCTCCTCTGGTAAACCACATTTGGAACAAACCATTACTTTACATCACCTTTTATTTTCTTAGTGTCAAATACCTTTGAATCAAAAATATTTCCATCAAATATCCCCTTACCTCCTTTTTTCTGGGATTTCTGATTAATAACTGTCTTTATGCGAGCTATTGATTTCCTGACAGCCCTGATCTTTCCAGGGCTCTTGACAGTGCCTATCTCACTTGCGCCCCGATCTTTTGAAAGCTCAAGCCTAAGTTCATTAAGATTATCATTTAATTCTTTCTCGCCCATTTCTTTGATCTTTTTCATCTTTAAAATAGCCATAATTATCACTCTGTTGTTTCTGCTATAGGGGTTGCTGGAATCTCTTCCTGTTGTGGTTTAGAAACAGGTCTTTCAATCTCAATCTTTTTGTCACTGTGTCTTATCATGATTGAAACATTGACAGCGATGTTTCCAAGAGGAGGATTTGCAACAACCCTGCCAAATATAACATCCCTTTCTCTAGGCTCTCCTGATTTTTTAATATAGCCAGCGACAAATCTTTCCTTTCGTGCTTTCTCGCCAGATATCTTTCCTTTTATGATTATTTCACATCCAATAGCACCTGCTCTCATAACCCTCTCTAGATGATATTTCCCAAGTCTTTTGAAATTAATCCTGTTCTCAAGCCCTGATGCTATTGAGCTTGCTACAATATGCGGGTCAAGGTCTGGTTCTTGTATCTTCTGCACATCTATCTGCGGATTATCTATACCAAATTCATTTTTTAATTTGTCTGTCACTTCTCTGATTCTGTCGCCGCCAGTGCCTATGACCAAGCCAGGCGATGTAGTGTATATTATGATTCTTGTTCCAAGCGGAGTGTATTGAATCTCAACATCACCGCATCGAGTGTCGGCAAAGTATTTCTTAATATACTCCTTTATGAATACCTGATCCTTCATCTTTTTTATAAAAATTCTTTCCTTAATAATAAATCACCGTTCTATCAATATCATCTCCAGATTTGTTGTCTTCATCTGGGAGCCGAATTTTGATTTTCTTCTCCTTCTCCTGGATTTTGAGCCATGTGTGGCAGAGCAATGCAGGAATAACCGCGATCTCTCAAGCCCAGTATTGTCTGCATTCTTTTCACAGCTGTTCAGCAGTTCTATGAATTCACCAACAGCCTTTGAATGATATTTCCCGTCAAGGTCTCTCTTCTTTTCAGACAAATCATTAAGCAGTCTTTTTGCAGTGGTCAGTTTTTTTCCTCTAATTGCTCTGGACAGTACAATCGAGTCTTTTGTAGACACTCTAAGATTCTCAGCACTTGCTTTTGCATGCCGTTCTTTTGGATTTATTGTGTATGACATAACTATCACCTGTCTATTATTCTATTTTCATATAATTTGAACAGTCGCATCTATCATAGCACTATCATTTTTTGTGGGTTGTAATGCCATAGTTCAACCTTATTTCAATGGCACAAACTTGCTTGCGCGTGTAGCACCAAATCCAGGTGAACCATGCTGCACCTTTTTCCGTGTCTGTGCAAATTCGCCAATATAATGCCCTAGCATTTCGCCTGTGACTATCACAGGCTTATATTCCTTGCCATCATAAATTCCAAGTTTTGCTCCTATCATCCCTGGCAGGATTATCATGTCCCTTGCTTTTGTTCTTATCAGTTTGTCGCTGTTCTTGTAGGTCTTTATCCTTTCCACCAATTTTTTCTGCACACCTGTAAGTCCTCTCTTGAACAGTCTTCTCTGTCTTGCGTTCAACAGTTTTACAAATTCATCCAAAGGCACAGTCTGCAATTCTTCTGGCGTTCTGCCCCTGAAATAAAATTCCTTTGCCATATCAAAAACCTTATGATATTTATGTGGTTTTTTCATGGTGAACTCAGTGAGTTCACCTGAAAATTCAGGTCGACATCTATCGACCATGAATTTGATAGCTCAAATAGCGAATGCTCTTTTGAGATACCAATCCCTTATCAATTTCTATCTACCTCTTCTCTTTCCAGTTCTCTTGGCTGCAATCATACCAACTTTTCTTCCTGGCGGAGCAGATCTTGACACAGTCTTCTCCTTTCCAGGCGAGGTCTTTCCGCCAAACGGATGATCAACAGCATTTTGTGCAGCTCCTCTTACAATTGGGTACAATGTTCCCTTTGCTTTCATTGCAAAATATTTGTTTCCTGCTTTCATGAATGGCTTTTCCTGTCTGCCATAGCCAGCAGGTATGCCAATGGTTGCCCTGCAATTTGCATTGATTGAAACCTGTCTTCTGGATGGAAGTTCTATAACACACTGGTTATCGCCTCTCACAGACATTGTAGCAAAACAGCCAGGTGCCCTGCACATCTTTCCACCATCCCCTGGTCTTAATTCAATATTAAATATTCTGGTTCCTTCTGGAACAGAGTTGATTGGAACCACATTTCCATTAGTTAATTCTGTTCCATATCTTATTTTCTGTCCAACCGCTGTCCCTGATGCAGGAATCATTAATTCGTGCTTGCCATTAAATTCAGCCACTGCAACTGGTGTGTGTTTTCCAGTGCTGTGTACAATATCAATAACCACGCCTTCTCTTTCGCCAAGTTCTAGATATCTTATTTTTCCAATATATCTATGGCTAGGTGCAAGATATCTTGTATTCCCCTTTCCTCTTCTTTGTTGCTTCAGATTTTTTCCCATGTTCTAAGACACTTTGTTTTTGTTAAGGAAAGTATAATATTTCTTTCCTTGACAAGATAAATGACTTTCTTTGAAAGTCATTTTGTTCTTGTAATGGAAAGTATATGACATGTTATTATTTCCATTGCAAGACACACAGAAAGCAGAGCTTTCTGGTGCACCAAACAACGTATGTTGTTTGTGTGTTTAGCGAGCTTGCGAAGCAAGGTCGCTTTGTTCTT
>JACRMW010000060.1 GCA_016219465.1 Candidatus Aenigmatarchaeota archaeon
CTGTATTCTAGATGATATTGCCGATACTAAAATAAATTATCCTGTCATAGCTAGAAAATTGGCATCATCTGATTTATTTTATGTTATCACGCTTCCATCAGCAAGTGATCATGGATTCAAATTAAATGATAAAGTAAGTTTTATACTATTGCCAAAATCTCAAGAATTTGTTAATAAACTGAAAAGATTCAATGGATCATTATAATCCACTAATTTACTAGAAAAATGTTTTGAGACTATAAACAAAAAGAACTTGGAGCATTTTCCTGATGCTGATTCTAAAACATATACTCGTCCAACAAAGTAATTTGGTAAATCATTGTTGGACTCATGTATACTCATCCACACTTTTTAGCCCAAAGACTTATGTGGATGAGTATATTTGATGATATTCCAGAAGAGCAGGAAGCGGCAGCTGAATCGTGTTCTGAAGTATGGAAGCGATGGCAGGCCGGTTTTCTGAATACAGCAAACTAATTATAGGTTTATAGCAAGCCACGACAGACCAAAACCTTTATACCATCTCATTCTATTTCTATTAATAACTGATTCAATAGAATCAGTTATTAATATTGAGGACTTTGAATAACATGTATTTTAGTCAAAGTCCTTATTGAGAACTTTCACAAATTACAGGGTTAATCAAAGTTCTCTATTATCATGAACAGCTTGCTGGGTATTGGCAGAAGATTGGTAAATTATAAATAGGTTGGTAAAATGCTGGCAGAACTTGTTATAATATTTGGATTTCTTGGCGGTGTTGTGAGAGGATTTATGAACCTGATGTTTGCAAAGGAAAGAAAAATATATCTGCCAGATGCAATGCTGTCAATAGCCACAGACGGAATAGTCGGCATGGTCATCGCATTATTGCTCCACTCATCAGGAATATTGTTTGAGCCATTGCTCTCATATTATCTCATTGTTATGGTATTAGCAGGCTATGTAGGCGCTGATATTATAAACAGCGCCCGCAAGATGCTTTATATAACAATAAAGAAAGCTAAATCAAAATTGTGAAACAAAAATTAACTAGAGATAGAGTGATAAAATGCTGGAATTTGAAATGATGCTGTTTGGCCTTATAGGAGGAATGATGAGACTGTTGATAGGCTATTCAAAAGTATATGACATAACAGGATATCATCCTCCATTAGAGCATAAACGCGCGCTTTTGACAATCGTGGCATCTCTGATGGCAGGAATAGCAACTCCTATACTTATAAAGTCAGAGAATCCAAGCATTGCCCTGATAGCAGGATTTGCAGGAATAGATCTTATGGAAGCTCTTGCAAAAGGACTGATGAAATTGAAAACAGGCTATGCAGCAGGCTTTCCAAAATCAAGCTATTCTGAATTTGGAACAGGAAAATACAAGCCAGAAATGTCAGATGATTATGATGCTGCAATGGATTATCTGAAAAGACATAAGACAATAACAGCTGCTGACTATGCAAAAATAAACAATGTGACAACATCAACAGCCTATAAAAATCTGAAAAAACTCGCAAACATGAAGCTTCTGATTCGTCATAAAAAATCTGGCAGGGTTTATTATACAGCGGCATCTTCCATGCGCTAATTCTATAGCCAGATTATTTCATTGGAGATGTATAGTTGTATATCTCACATAATATGTTCTCAATGATATTGAAATGAATTGTCCTTAATCTAAGCTATACTGTATCTACAAAGAAGAACTATATCTACAAAGAAAAATCATTTCCCTGATTTCTTGCCAATGCTCTTGTAATACAAAAATCCTCCTGCAATTACGACTGCCAGGACTAGAATAATTATAACATAATCATATGGGGTTTGTGTACTTTCTGGTTCCAGCACTGTTTCTGGAACTTTCTTTTCACAATATGTTGTATCATATTTGCACTCACTGCACTTGAGTGTGCCGTCATAGAACCCAAGTGTCTGGCATGTATTTGCGCCAAGCTCAAATCCATCACATTCTTCAGCTGAATCAATAATGCCATTATTGCACAATGCAACTGGTGCTGCAGGAATCTCTACAGGTGTTTGTGCTGGCGTCTCAACAGAAGCTGCTTCTTCCTTGACTTCTGCAATCATGAAATAAGACAGTCCTGGTGATGTTGCTTTGTATACAATATGAGTGGCATTGCTGGTTTCTTTTACAGTATTAAGCTTGTCCCATTGTGTTGTCCATCTATATAATGCAATCTTATTCTCATCAACAGTGTTTGCAGTTGTCCAGCTTTTCTCAACTGCAAATGCAATCAATACTTCTGATATAGCGGAATTTTCAAATGATTTTGTAATATTCAGGTATTTGTAGACATCTGCTGAATGATCTGCTGCTTCTGCCGGCTTTATGTTCATTTTATCAAGTGTAAATGTCGGAGATATGACTACATTCTTAGCAGTCACCTGCACTGTCTGCAATCCAAGCGCAGTGTTAAAGCCTGATATTGTCACACTTGAACCTTGCTCTATTTTTGAATATGACATTGATTTCTTTGTTGTTGATGAGCTGCTGCCTCCGCCACCGCCTCCTCCTGATGATGTTGAAGCTGCTGTTATAGTGACTGTTAATGTGGCATTATAATCAGTATTATTGACATTGCCTGCTGTGTCATTGCATCTTGTATAATATGTATATGTTCCTGTTGTCAGGCTTGTCAGCGCCAATGTGTGGCTTGTTGTATTGCCTGTATATGAAGTTGTCATTGATGCATATGATGTGTTTGCAGTTGTTGAATATCGACAGGTTGAATTCTCATTTGTTGTCAATGTAATTGTTGCTGTGCTTGATGTTGATGTTGTTGGAGTATATGTTGTTACAAATGGAGCTGTTGTGTCAATAATAATTGTCCTATTTGAAGATGCGTATGATGAATTTGCTCCTGCGTCAAATGCCCTGCAATTCCATGTATAATTGTTGTCAGCAGGGAATGTATAGTTGAATACAGCTGTTGCTGATGAACCTGACACTGAAATAGTTGTAATATTTGTTGTGTTTGTGCTGTTGTAGACATATAATGACAGGTTTGTCAGTTCTATCTGGCTTGTGGCATTGCATGACAATGAATTGCTTAAAGAGGCATTTGAATAACTGTTTACTGGCGACATGAGAGCAATTGTTGGAACTGCTGCTGCTGACAATGTCAGATTATCTGTTGCATTAAGCATTGTGTGTCCTGTTGCGCTGCAGTTTATTGACCATGATGAAAATCCTGTTGCATTTACCTTGCTCTGTGTATAATAGAGGCTTGAAGTTGTATTGTAGCTCATGTTAACCTGTGTCATTCCAGTGAAATTAAATGAACACTGCGCGCCTGTTATCACTGCATTGCTGGATGCATTTGTATAGTTTGCATAGAATGTTATGTTTTGGGTAACAAGCTTTGATTGATCTGCTCCTAGTTTAGCAGTATCATTCTCGTCCCAGATATCTATTGCAGCTGTTCCTGCTGCAACATAGGTTGAGAATCCAAGCCATACTGGTATTGATATATTCATATGAGTTCCATTGTTTCCAATTATTGTGACATTGTTTGTGACATCTGTGCATGAGGTTGCTGCTGTCTCATTTGAACATTTATAAATCTTGCTTGCAACAGAGGCAATGGTCATTGTTATGTTTGAGGTTTCTTTTAATCCAAGCGCCTGCTTCATTTCTGCGAATTTTTCAGAGCTCATTCCAACTCCTGCAAAGCCAGTTCCCATTCGCCTGTAGTTTGCGTCAAAAAATGTGTTTGAGAAATTAAAGCTCTTTGCAGATGCCAGTGTTATGTTAGGAAATGTCATCTGCACAGATCTTCCAAAAGGTATTTTCATGCTTGCATATTGGGAGCCGTTTACAATAAATGACTGGTTTGCGCTGAATTTCTGAAACCCAGCACCAAAATCAAAATTAATATTATCAAATCCAGCTCCGTCAAATCTCATTGTCACATTTTTTGAAGCTCCTGACAATGCTGTTGTCACATTCATGCATGATGATGCATATGTTTTGTTTGACCTGCTTGCTCCAATAAGCTTATAAAAATATGTTGTATTTGGCAATATGATATTGTATGGCGCAACTGCATTATATTGATCTATGAATATATGATGGTCATTTTTGTATATTGTAAACATATTGCCTTCAAAAAATGTCTGGTTATATGTAACATTTGCTCCGCTGCATGTGGCAGAAATATTGAAAAATGCCAGTGATGAATTTGTTGGCAGATCAGTAAACCAGTCTATCATAATAGTGTCATTAAATGTATTGTTCCTGAAATTCAATATCTGCGGAGCTGTGTTGTCAAGGCTTGCATTGTATGAGCAGCCAAGCTTCATAAAGCATGTTGGATCTGCGCAGTCTGTTCTTGCATCATTATTGTCATCCACACCATTGTCGCATATTTCTGGCACTACAAACCCTCTGGTTGCATTAAACAATGATGAACAGCTTGTTGGATTTGCAGCGCAGTTTGGAGGCATAAAATCAATATAAGTCTCATTGCTGTAAGTTCCGCCAGAACCATAGCGCACTGCTGAGAAATTATCTCTGCAGAAATTCATTGTAGATTCCCAGACACATCCTCCTGTTCTTGCGCTTGACTGGCAGGTTGAACTATTGGCGCATACAGGACACATCATATTGCATGTCAGTGAACTCATATTTAAATCACACCTGTTTATATTGCTGTTCCATGCGCATCCTGTCCTGCTGTTGCATTCTGATTGTGATGGTATGAAAAAGCAGCCAAAACTTTCATTTCCTCCTCCAGGGGGTTGTTCTCCTGAACTTATATTGAATTTCTTTATCCACCAATCATCGCCAGAAGAACTGGTGTTAAGATGTTTGCCATAGCCAGCAACATAAACATTTCTAGAAGAATCAATGATGATAGAATAAGGATTTTCAATGTTGTTTCCTGGGCTTGTAAAGGTCTTGTTCCAGTCAGTTGTATTTTCAGAGCCATCTAAATTGAATTTCTTTATCCACCAGTCATAATTAGTAGAAAGGCCAGTAAGATTGGTGCCAGCACCAACAACATAGACATTGGAATCATTAATTAGAATAGAATATGCATTATCGGCATCTCCTCCAGCACTGTTTTTTGCGCTATTGACTGTCTTGTTCCAGCTAACAATGTCCTCAACACCAGTGCTTGTGAATTTCTTTATCCACCAGTCATAATTAGAAGAAGCGCTGGCAATATTATAACCACAAGCAGCTGCATAAACATTGTCAAAAGAGTCAACTGCAATAGAATAAGCTTTTTCACCGCAGTTTAATGCGCCGGCAAAAGTCTTGTTCCAGTTTATTGTGTCTTCTGAACCAGTTGAATTAAATTTCTTTATCCACCAGTCAAAGTTAGAAGTGCCTGTAATAAGACCATAGCCAACACCTGTAACATAGACATTATCAGAAGAGTCAATAGCAACAGAATAAGCATAATTATAACTAAAATCACTTCCTGCGCTGCTGAATGTTTTGTTCCAGCTAGCAGTATCTTCAATACCACTGGTGGCATTAAACTTTTTTATCCACCAGTCTGCATTAGAATCA
>JACRMW010000056.1 GCA_016219465.1 Candidatus Aenigmatarchaeota archaeon
ATTCCTTCTGTACGCAAAGACTTGAGAAGTCTTTGCTGTACAAGAAGGAATTTACAATTCCTTCTGTACGCAAAGACTTGAGAAGTCTTTGCTGTACAAGTGAAACTATGTTTCACTTTGTATTTACTTGGTTTGCTATAAGATAATTGTAAAAGAAATATCAGATTACAGAGAATCATTAGAAGTTAGTAAAGGTTAGGATATGTTATACGCCAAACGGGAAAAACTAGAGAAGCTTAGCATAAAGATAGGCATAAGATTCAGCAAACTAGGCATATCTCCAAACACATGGACATTGTTTGCAATAATACCAGCCATTCTATCAGCCTATTTTATGCTCACAGAGAATTTCCTGGCAGCAGCCCTGTTCCTGCTGATAGCAGCTTTCATGGATGTTATTGACGGCGCAGTTGCCAGAGTAACAGGGCGTGTGACAAAATTAGGCGCATATATAGACTGTTTAACAGACAGGTATGTTGAATTCATTGTCATTCTCTCGCTAATGTTCATATCACTGCCTTTCTTCATTGTGCAGCCCTATATTTGGATTGCGCTTGTAATATTCGGCGCAATGATGACAACCTATGCAAAAGCAACTGCAAAAGAAAAAGAACTTGTTGACAAGGAAATCAGAGGAGGAATTCTTGAAAGAGCAGAAAGAGTCTTTTTACTGTTAATAGGAATAGCCCTTGCCTACTTCAATCCATTGTATCTTGTCTATGTTCTTGCGCTGCTTGCAATACTGACAAATCTAACAGCATTGCAAAGAATATATATTGCAGTCAAATCCAGCAAAGAACAATTGTAAAATAACTAAATCACGCAATGATTTATAGCAAACCCACAAAAGATTCTGGACATGAATTGTGGGTTTGCTATACGGAGTCAAACAAAAGAATCTGGATATGATTTTGCCACTCTATTATAGCAAGCCAATGAAATAATCAGGTACATGGTAGAACATAGTTCCACCTGTATAGGTGAAGCTATGCTTCACCATATATACTTATATATAATATTTCATTGGTTGCTATACATGATTGAATCTAGGATTCAATCTGTACTGCAAGAAAAGAATGGGAAATTCAGGGCCAGAAAAAGGTAGTGCTCTCTGCACAAGACGTTGAAGAACTAAAATCTCTCAAATCAATGGCAGACAAGCTAAAGCTGTCAAATTCATTGATAATAGATGCAGGACGCACAGAGATAAAAAAAGGCACAATAACCTGCATTGGAATCGGCCCTGATAAAGAGGACAAGATAGACAAAGCAACAGGACATCTTAAGTTGTTGGACTGATTTCTCAAAAGAGAAATCAGTATCATGACCAAATTCTGAAAGGATTTGGTTATTTATTTATGACTGAATTTCTAGAAGAAATTCAGCTATCTGTAAAATGTGATGCAATGCAGACAATAGACATTATTTTTATTGCAGTGACAGGCATTGTATTGTATGTGAGTTTTCTATTTCTTCTCTTGTTCATGAAAAATAAAAACAGAATGGAAAACATACCAAAATACACATCACTGCCATCTGTCACGATAATAATGCCTGCATACAATGAAGAAAACGTAATAGCAAAGGCAATAGCAAATCTGAAAAGCCTGAATTATCCAAAAAAACTGCTGGAAATACTTGTGGTAAACGACAATAGCACAGACAAGACAGCAGCATATGCAGAATCAGCAGGAGCCAGAGTGATAAACAACACAAAACAAGGAAAGCCAATGCAGTAAACCATGGAATAAAGCATGCTGCAGGAGAAATCATAGTTGTAGTGGATGCTGACTCGTTTCCAGAGAAAAACGCATTAATGCAAAGCATTCCGTTTTTTGAAGAAAAAGACGTCATGGCAGTCACTACAAAGATATATGTGAAAAACTATCAGTCATTTCTTGGAAGATTGCAGGCAATTGAATATGCCCTTATAGCATGGACAAGAAAGCTCTCAGAATACATAGAAGGCATATATGTGACTCCAGGCCCGTTTGCATTGTACAGAAAAGATATATTCAAGAAAATCGGATATTTTGATCCAAACAATGCAACAGAAGACATAGAAATTGCATGGAGAATACTAAGTCATGGTTTCAAGATAAAAATGAGCCCTGCAATGGTATACACATATGCTCCTGATAAATGGAAAAAATGGATAAGACAGAGGGTTCGATGGAACATTGGTGGATTCCAGACAACTGTAAAATACAAATCTTTCTTCTTAAAAAAAGGGCCTTCAAATTTCAGTCTATATGTGCTTCCGTTCTTCAGCCTGTCATACTTTGTGACATTTCTCTCTCTAGGATTGTTTGTCTATCTTTTCTATTTCTGGGTGTATAACAATGTATCATTCATCATAAATGCCTATCTTGCAGGACTTGATCCATTCAAGAATTATATGTTTGTATTTCTTCCAGACCTGTTTCTATACTTTAGCACAATTCTTCTGGCAGCAGCCATATTCATAATATATGTTGGAATGAAAGACATGAAAATGAAGCAGACAAACTGGCCATTTATTGCGTTTTATTTAACCTTTTATATCACTATATTCCCATTCCTCATGCTGTATTCAATGATAAAATATGCCAGGGGATATAAAGAATGGTGACAACTAGAATTCTACTGGAATTCTAGTTGATCTTTTAGTATCTCAAAGTCTTGATTCTTTGAAAAACAAAGAATACGAGAAAGTGGACTTTCTTCGAAAGTCCACTAATGTTGCAGATTCATGGTCAGCAAAGCTGACCTGAATCTTCAGGTGAATATATATTCACCATGAAGATAAAGTCTATACTTTATCTACAACAAGAAATGCAACAGGAAGGTTATTAATGCCATGAATTATAATCAGTTTTTTTTAGAAACTGATATTTTCTTGGAACTACCTCAAAGAACAAGATGTTCTTTGAGCTCTCAACAAAGAATTGCTTTGTTGCAGATAATAAAACCCTTCTTTTGCAAAAAGAAGGGGTTTATATCTACAAAGAAGCAAAGCTTCTTTGAGATGCTAAAACCCTGAGGTTTTTGAGCATGCAGACAGACGTTTTTTGGAAAGCAGCTGTATTGACAGTGATTATACTTGTAATAGGCATAGCCATTGGCGTCTGGATTGATTCTGGTCGCGTAGAAGAGGTAAAAACCACATTAACAGAAAACGACTTGCTTCTAAATGATGTAAGGCTTCAAACAATATACTATGAAGATTTTCTAACAAAAAATCCAGAGCTATGCGACATAGCATTTAGGGCAAATCTTGAATACAATAACAAAATCTATCAAGAAGGATTAAAACTGGAAAAATACGAACAGCACAACAAATTCTCGTCATCATTGATACTGGAAAGAAAAAGATATGCCTTGCAGCAGATGCAATTCTGGATAAACTCAATAAAAATAAAAGACTTCTGCAAATACAATTATACCACTGCGCTGTACATGTTCATATATGACACAGGCAACAGCAGTGAGATAGAGCTGCCGCAAAAACTTCAGTCAGCAGCTCTTCTGGAATTGAAAGAAAACTGCGGCTCAGCTCTTATGCTCTCTCCAATATCAATTGACCTGAATCTTACTGCAATAAAAATGCTGACAGAAACATATAACATCACAAGAACGCCTGCAATAATAATAGACAGACAAATCGTTCTTCAGGGATTCCAGGATATGAAAAATCTTGAAGAGCATATCAAATGTTAGTGCATTTTGTGAAACCAAAGAAATCTTGAAAAGATCGGCTATTTGTGAAATCATGTGAGCTATTTACTCTGTTCATATTCCAGCAAAAACAGCATCAGTCTCTCAGATGCCTTTACCAGACCGCTGTAATCTGTTCCTTCTATAACAATGCATCTGCTGAATTTTGCAACAACAACGCCATTGTATACGCATGCATTATCATAATATACTCGCGTGATATTTGCGCCTGTGTTAGGCCCTTTTAAAAGAATAATTGTGCTTCCATATGGAAACTGTTCGCTTCCATTGAGATTAACAGCGCTAAAGTCAACCATCTTGCCTCTTGTATAAATATAATAGTTCTTGAGTTTTTCAACCAGATTGTATGAAACAACACTGAAATAAGCATTGTCTTCGCTGTTTGAGCCATTGAAAGCAATTTTTACAGAAAGCGGTTCGTTTATTGTCTTCCTGATACTGCTGCCATCTTCCACACTCATATTCATGGTATCATATATATTATTAAGAAATACATATTCAACTCCGTCCTTTGTAATATTATAAAGTTCTTTTGGTGTTTCCTCCTGATTTATGCAGCCAGATACAGCAATCACTATTATTAAAGAAATAACAAAAACTAAAGAAAAGAAAAATTTCTTCTTGTTAAGGAACGTATAGTATTTCTTTCCTTGACAAGATAAATGACTTTCGAAGAAAGTCATTTTGTTCTTCATGATATTCCACCACACTCCATTTCAACCCTATTTCTCTAATCAAAATTCTTTCAGAATTTTGATTATTATCATAACTAAATCCTAAAAGGATTTAGCTATTTAAGGCTAAAATTCAAAAAGAATTTTTGCAATCGTAAATTGCAAAAAATAAATATAAAGTGAAAAGAAAAAGGAAAAAAATTGGCTTTCAGGCATCCACTCTGTGCTTAAGCTGTGAACTCTTGTGAAGTTCCAGATAAAGCAGCAGTGTCGTATGCTTGCAGCTTGCCAGTCACCAATCTTGTGTCTTCTGCTCTTGTACCAGCAACAACTAGTGCAGTCTTTCCTGATGCGAATGCATCATCCACGACTTGTAACAAACCGAAGTTTCTTCCAGGCCATGCCTCACAGCTGTATGGGAATTTCCCTGCTGTGTTCAAATCCTTTACTAGTGTGTTAACACAAGGTCCTCCGACCAAGATTAGATTCTTTGTAGCTTTGTCAGCACTTGTAATTTCTGAGTCCAATTTTGCCAATGCAGTCTTTATTGGGAATACTGTCTGTTTTTCAACTGTTGTTGCTCCTGTTGAAGAGCCTGTTGAAACAGATGCACCCTCAGCAAGCACATAAAAGTCCATTGTTACCTGTTCATCAGGGTAATAAACTTTAACTGTGTCCTGATCCTTTGTGTTTCTCTCAACAAATGCTCCGTATCTATCTACATACTGATATTTGTTTGAGTCAGATCCCAGAGTATCAGATGCCATATTTGCATCTGTAAATTCTGGTGCTGCTACTATAGCTACATTGTTTGAACCAGATGTTTCTGTTGTTGCTGTGAAGATTACAGCATTGTAGTTGCTGTCAGCGTCTTTCTCTTCAACCAAGATCACTCCTGGCTGAGATTCAGAAGCTACAGAACTTCCTCCAACATTTACATAAAGGACAGAACTTGAATTGCCTATACCTGAAACAACAGATAGGTTGTAATAAACCCCTGAACTGGCTGATTTGCCAACTCGTATTGCTTTTGTGTATAGGACTCCTGTCTCATTTACATAAAAATTGGTGATTGCTGAATCCACGTAAGATGATGTGCCATCTTCATTTGTTGTTGCGTTTACAGTCCAAGCACCGCCAGTTGCGTTCACTGTTCCTAGTGTAAACACTACAGAACCTGTCGGCAACTGCAATATTGAATTGTTAGCTACTGCTACAGTTGCATTGTTGTATGATGTAAAGAACGCATATTTCTCTCCATTCTTTCCTTTTATAACAGGGAACACAGTTGTCCTTGTTCCTGTGCTGTTATAATTGGAACCAGCTCCCCAAGTCAATTTAAATGATGTTGAGGAAACATTCTGAAGATAATATGGTTGTCCATCAATGTAAGCAGTCTCTACATTATCAGTGCCTGCAACGATTTTTGTTGTTGCGCCTGAAAATACATCTCTCATATCCACTGAAGCAGATGATGATCCGTCCAGAGAAATTCCTGTAACCTCAAACATATGTGTGAAGTCACCTGAATCCAAGATAATGTATTGGTCTCTTGTGATAGTTTCGTTTTCCACTACATGAATAGCGTCGCCGCTACTGTCATTAAGACCGAATATAGTGCCACCGCTTGTTGCTTTGTAAGCCCATGTAATTGACTGTGCACTGCCTGCTTCTGGCGTTATTGACGCCTGCAACAGGTTGACTCCTGAATTTTTTATCTCAAACAAATCTTTTGATGAAGCTGTCAAGTCTGCTGTTGTTGGGCTGTTGAATCTCAAAAAGAAAGACTTCCATAGACCATCCTGGTATGATTCACCAGCTGATAGGTAGTCTTTTGTTGAAGATGTTGCGCCGTGATAAACAGTGAAACCTGAAAGTTGATTGCTTGAGACTGTAAGTTCTACATAAGTTCCGTCAATTGGGTCCTCTGTATCACCTTTCTTTGCCTTGGATCCGTGTTGCAAAGTCAGCTTCTCTGCGCCAAGCAAGAGCTTAGCAGAGTTTGCTGTTGGATCTGTGGATGACAAGTAATATACATCACTTACATACACATCCAAACCTGCAATCTTATTTGAGGTACTTCTTGTGATAGTCCTCTGATCCTCAGTAGTAGATGATTTGACCTTAACAATTGCCTGTGTTGAGCTGGATGCACCAACCATTGTTACCTCATAGGTTTCACCGCCTAGAGTCAATGTGAAAGTTTCTCCTGCTGTTAGAACTTTTGTTTCAGCGCCGCCTGCTAATACCAATTTATTGGAAGTTCCACCTGCTACGAAAGTTGTTCCAGATTGAACTGTGTACTCCTTTCCAAAGATGTTCAACTTCTCACCAATAGCCAAAGTGCTGTTTATGACCTTTTCAAATGTGACATAGGTCCTATACAGATACTCTGTATTTGATGGTGATGTTGTAAATCTTCCAACATTGTATGCCGGATCTGCTGTTGAACTTGAACCTGGTCTGTCAAAGGAAATGTTGTAATTTCCGCTTGTGCCATCCCCTGGAGTCAAGTAGATATATTGCTTGTAATTTGCTTGGTTTCCGTTTGAGTCCTGGAAAGTTCCTTTTTTCAAAAGAGTTGCCAGATCGTCAGCTGTCATGGTTGACCTAACACCGCTCTTTCCTAAATGATCTTTAAGATAGAGTTTTGTGTTGGTTGTTGCAACTGCCTTACCCTCGCCATCAACTGTTCCAACTGCTGTTGAACCAGGGCACTTAACAGTTTCTTTTGATACTGGAACACCACCGAGTCTTGCTGCGACATCTACTGCGCCGACAACATCACTTGGCAATGCACTAGCACCAACAACCATTAGTGTGTTGACAGATGTTCCATCAACAAATGGCTTAGGATAATCACTCAAACTTGTTGTTGCGAAAGCTACTGTACTGCCAGCCATAAGCACTCCTAGAGCGCCTGCGACTAGAGCTTTTTTAATTTGCATGTTTTTCACCAATTCTGACAAGCCCTCTGAAATAAAAACCAAGAACCATGAATGGTTTCATTGCCAAAAGGCAATTTATCCACACAGCGGATTTCTGGCTTTTCATTTTTCATAGAACAGTTAAGTATGATAAAGGACTTTGACTATGTATAGCAAACAACAAATATAATAGAGGACTTTGAATAACATATATTTTGGTCAAAGTCCTTATTGAGAACTTTTCACAAATTGCAGGTTAATCAAAGTTCTCAATACTGAATACTTTGTTGTATTGCTATAATATGTAAATCTTGCAGTGGTGTATTAGGTTTGAATTTGTTGCAATTTATTAGATATAATTAATAATCTTAGGATTTGTTGTTATTGAATGTTGAGAACTTTGAATACCCCTATTTTTACATAGTATATTCAAATTCTCAATTAGAGTTTTGAATTGTAAATAGTTATTCAAAACTCTCTATTTTTGGTATTATTGTATTTCATGCGAACAATATGCTATTGAATAGCCATTGATTTGCAATAAAACTAAACATTATATGGTCTCAGACCCTATATAAAGCTACCTTGAAACGTTAATTGACTTTTTGAAACAGTCAGATAATTGAATATTTAATTGTTAAATAACATTATAAAAACTAATAAAACCCATATTTACTTATAGAAATGTTTATTTGACAATATTTACTTATAGTATATTGTGTATAGTCTTTGCTTTCTATTTAAAGATTATCTGCTACTCAATTATAATGAGCCCAATCAATAAGACTGCTTTATGCCTGATGTTTCTCGCAGCTATTTTGTTTTTAGTGCCTGCAACAGTTGCAGTGCCTGTGCTAAAAACATCTGAAACAAATATTGTGATAAATCAGGACGATTCTGTGAACTGGGAAGTTATTCTAAATTATTCTGAACCAATAGAAAAGAGTGATTATTTCATCTTTGCAAGGGTTTATGATGTAAAGGTCTATTCAATTGACAATGTATTAATAAACCATGAATTGGTTCCAAAAGAAGTTGGATCATTCATTGAATCCAAGGATTTGCTGGATTATAATACAACCCTAATAAGATATACATTCAGATCAAACAATCAGGTGTCTGGATATAATTCGTTTAGAATATTCAGGCATGGTCTTTCAATAACAGATAATTTAGAGCGCTTCTCCCTGACTGTAAAGCTTCCATTAGGTGCTACTCTTGTAGACAAGGCAAAACTTAAAGGAACTCAGATGGCTCCTTTTGAACCAGCATTTGGCCAGGAAGGAAGCGATGGCCAACGCATTCTTGTGGCGTGGGAATTGAATAGGCCAAAACTAGGAGAACCAATAAATATTATTATATTATACGAAAACCTCCAGACCGGGCTTGAAATAGGATTTGTTATTTCTATAATCCTGGTTCTTGTAATATTGTCTGTGCTTCTGACATATTATTTCAGAAGAATAAAAGTTGACATGAAAAGTGTTCTGGCTGTTTTATCAGATGGCGAAAGAAAGGTAATGGAAATAATCATAAGAGAAAAGAAAGTAGACCAGAGAATAATTGTCAGGGAAACTGACTTTTCAAAAGCAAAGGTTTCAAGAATAATCCAGTCCCTGACAGCCCGCGGGATGATAGACGCAATTCCAAAAGGCAGGACAAAATTAATAACATTAAAGACTGCGAAAAGAAATCTTTTCCAGGCGTTTAATAAACTTAGGAAAAGATACAAGATAAGCAAACTAAGGCTTAGCAGGGAACAGGCACTTGAACTTACGCAATTCCTGACCAGTATAATTGATGACATTAATAAAGAAGCAAAAGAACAAGGAGAATATACAAAAACAAAGCTGATAAGAATTCCTTCAAAATTACAGCCATTATACGAAGACTTGAAATCACTCTATCCTGCTCTGGATGAAAAACTGAGGAATTATAACAACATAGCTGGTAAAATTGAAGAACTTATTCAAAAAACAAAGTCCATAATCAACAAGAAACACAGAAAACAATTTGAAGACATTCTTAGAGAGAAAAATCTAAATATAGATATTGCAAAGGACTTTCCAGCATTGATAATAGACAATAAAACAAATGTGGATGAAGATTACAAGGAATTCTGGCAAGAAAACAGTAGAAGAATATTGAAAATACGGGAAAACAGGCAGATAGCTCTGCTAATATCTGATATTGAACAGAATCGCGAAGAAATGGAACAGATAATGTGGGATGTCAAGGATGCGCTGTCAAATCTAAGGGAAGAAATAAGAAAATCCTACAACATATTAGTAAAAGAATTCTATAAATAGAGGACTTTGAATGTACAAAGCATATTTACTCTAGATCTTCTTATTATGTTGGAGAAAAATATTTCACAAATTCCCAAGACACTTGTTTCTTGATTCACCAGAATCCATTATTGGCTTTCCATAAACGCCATCATAACCTGCTATAAAATTCACGCTGCCGGATCGCATGCGTATGATAAAATCCACAATCTTCTCCTTTGCAGCATTTTTTAGTTCATGCTCAGAAACATTTAGAAGAATATTCATCTCGTTTCCAAACTTTTGTATAAGCATGTTGTATGTATCATTCACTCTGTTTGTCATTACACCACAGCCATAGACAAATGCAATGCCCTCCATTAGAGGAATGAATGATTTGAATGGGATCATGTTTTTTGGTGTATATCCTTCTGGCCTGTCAGCCAATTCCTCTACTCTATTCAGCACACCGATAGTCATTTGTTTATGGCATGACGGACATATTTTTCCTATTTTATTTGATTCAGTAGGAGACATTGAAACATTGCATGTCCTATGGCCATCAAAATGATATTTTCCTTCTTCCGGGAAAAATTCAACTGTTTCTACAAAATCCTTCTTTGTCTTTATAGCATCAGTTATGCTCTCATATGTCGCATTTTTTATATCAAAAACACAGCATTCTCTGCCTATTCTGTTAGACAATGGTGAATGTGAGTCTGAAAATGATACAAGAGTATATTTACTCCATGCATCTATTCTATGAATCATAGAAGGAGTTGCAGATAATCCTGTCTCTAATGCATATATGTGTTTTGATTTGTCCTGAAAACATTCTTCTACAGAATCAAATCCAGACATGCTTCCAAGCAGACCAAACCATGGTGTTAATACATGCGCAGGAATTATCATGATATCTCTTGAGATGGACATCATATTCTCAGTCAATTCAACAGAACTAAATCCAAATATAGGCCTGCCGTCATAATCAATCCTGCCTTTTGAACTTAACCAAGATTGTATTTGCTCAGCAATCTCTAAATCAGGCGCAAGTATGACATGGTGCACCCTTCTGCCTTTTCCATCCTGTGAATAAACAAGCGATATTTCTGTGCTTGGAATAAATTTCATGCCATTAAACTCATAAATGCCATCTTTCCACACTAATTTTTGCTTGAGCTCTTTGAACCACTGCGGATGCTGAAAATCTCCTGTTCCCAGCACAGTAAGGCCTTTTGTCTTTCCATGCATTGACAGCCCTTCTAAATCAGAATTTTTGCTGGTTGCCCTGGAATATTTTGAATGTAGATGCAGATCAACAAACTGAAGGTTTTTTTCATTACTCAATAAAATCACCGAATAGCTAACCCAGTAAATATTCCGGTATTGTATCTGGGGTAACTTATAGCAGCCAACTTATATATCATATCCTGATTATTAAGTTGGCTAGCTATAATGAACCAAATAAAGAATGCCAACTACGTTGGCTATATAGCAAACCAAGTAAATACAAAGTGAAACATAGTTTCACTTGTACAGCAAAGACTTCTCAAGTCTTTGCGTACAGA
>JACRMW010000062.1 GCA_016219465.1 Candidatus Aenigmatarchaeota archaeon
GAAAGTCATTTTGTTCTTGTTTTATGAATCTCTAGTGTTCCTTTCTTCAAGTCATTTTTCCAAACAAATTCAGATATATATGCAGGAAAAGGCTCTACGCCAGGAATACGTCTGCGAAATTCTTATTCGCACGCGGTTCTTGAATGGGTCTGGCCAGATTTTCAACAAGCGAGAATATTATTTCTTTCGCGCTCCTCTAGCTCACTGACGAATTTCTTTCAGAAATTCTTGTTCGCACGCGTCGCTTGAATTTGAACTGGCGTCTAGGCCTCCCGAAGGCCTGATGTTAATCGCACAAATGCATCATTGTCAATGCATCAATCTCTAACCAAGCTACACCACAGACCCACTATATTTCTACTATTATAATGTTTCATATTTTGAAACTTTTTATTTGTGTGAAGCATGATATTTATTAAGTGGGTGTTATGAACGACAGACAGGAATCTTTTGAAAGATCAAGAAAGAAGAAATATAGAAGAGTTTACAAAAAAGGATTGAAATGGGCAAAGACTAGGGAATAGATATTTTGACTGTGCTTTCTGAAAGAAGATTTAGCTGTTGTCTATCATCTATTAGCTTCAAACTCTTTGAACAAGTCAGCAAACAGTCTGGGAACTTTGATCATTTCTTCTGGCCAAAGCACATATGCAATTCTCATTTGTGTTTTTCCTAGGGTTTTCCCTTCTTCATTGGAATAAAACCCTGCCATTGGCGCAACCAGCGCAGTCTTAATATCATTTTCATTATATACAATTGCGCCTTTGCCAGCACAATACAACACAAAATCTTTTGCATTGAACCCTGGTTTTGCTATCTTTCTTACATCAACAACAGAATATAGTGCTGCATCTGGATTTGATATAATAACTCCTGATAACTCTTTCCTAATATCAGTGACAAAAGACTCCATCATTCTTTTATAATAATTATTAAGATTGGCAAGCCATGCATCAAAACTTGATTTACTTACATTTTGCAGCTTTGCAATCTCTTCCTGCATCTCAGTGCTTGCGCACAGCAATGCTGTTTGAGCAGCATAAAAAGCATCATAAAATTCTTTGCTGTCAGTAAACATTGCGCCTGCTCTTCCTCCGCAATAATTAAGATATTTTGAGAATGATTCCAGACTGATTCTTCTTCCAGTTATTCCAGGTATTTGGTTTTCTGATATATTCCATATACTGGACACAGAATGCCCTGTATAACACATTCCCCTGTATGCAGCATCTTCAATCAGCCATATATCATATTTAACAGCTGTCATTGCAATCTGATTAATCTGTTCTTGTGTAATATGACTGCCTGTTGGATTATCATTAGGAATCAATATTAGAGCGTTTGGATTGTGTTCTTTTATAAATCTTTCTATTTCTTGTTCAGAAGGCATTGTGAATTTTCCGTTTTGTTCTAGAATACGATTTATTGCTGCAATCTTTATCTTAAACATGTCTGCAAACTGCATATAGTTTGCATAGAGAGGAGCAAATCCCATTATAGACCTGTCAATTTCATTAACCATTCCTCCTGTCAATAGTTCTGTATACATCATTCCTGATGAACTTCCTGTAGACGTGATGATAGCATATTTATCCTTTACATCAACGCCATTCAGACCAATTATATGCCTGAATGCATCCTTTGCTTCTTCTGTTCCACTAGTATCTGTGTATTTCACGACACGTCTTTCTTTTATAACATTTCCTTCTTCATCAAATATAGGAATCAATTCTGTTCCCATGACTTCAAATGACGGCAGGCTTACGTTCCCAATAGCAACATTGTATGCTCTAATACTGTCTTTATCAAATCTTTCTGAGAAAACCTTTCCAGCCAATCTAATAGCAGACGGCTCTAATGTTTTTGTATAATCTGATAATAATGGCATTCCAATAATTAGATATAATACTTAAGTATCTAACCATTTTGCATAAAACAAAGCGGCCTTGCTTCGCAAGCTCGCTAAGTCTTGTATAGGAAAATATCATAATAAATATACTTTCCTATACAAGAACAAAATGACTTTCTTCGAAAGTCATTTATCTTGCAATGTCAAGGAGAAGCTCGTTCTGGGAAAGCGCCATGCCTATCTTGTTCATATTAACAGCTCTGGTCAGGATTCCGTTATCGTTTGTATAGTAAACAGTTCCTGGCAAAAGATTATTATACTCAGTTGATATGCCTCCTAATACCACTGGTATGGAATTTCCACCAATACCCGACTGTTTTGCTATTCCTATGATATATCCAATCTTATTAGGATTATTCATTGTTATTTTTCCAATCATATTGCTATCTGGTTTATATGATATTGCAAGTCTTCCAGCTGCATAAACAGGATTAATATTACTTGAACTGTACGGCACTAATAAATATCGCGGTTTTAAAGAGATTGAGAAATTATCAGCTATTCCAGACACCAACCCAACCTGGTATTTTCCCTGATATTGATGATTGAAAACAATCACAAAACTGTCATCAGGAAAGGTTTCTGCTGCCAGATTATATGGATAATCAAGGACAAATGTATAATTAGGGCCATACTCTATTGTATTAGAAAGTCTGCCAACAAGCGCATTGCCATACCCAGACCTGCTATTAGAGGAATATGTTATCAAAAACTTATTTGATGTGAGTTTTTTCATATCTATAAGGCTTACATAGTCTGATGTAAAGTCATATTTTGCTGCGTCAAAACTCAAAGATGTGCCTGACACACTAGCTATTACAACAGATCCAATGTATTCATAACCGCGCCTATCATTGAATCCAATAATGAGCTTGTCTGCAGACATTACAACCAGGCTTGCTCCTGTGGTTGGCTTGTTATTGTAGATATATTCAGAACCAAAACTTATGCCAGTGCCAGAGATTGTGCCTATGACAGCAGTGCCGTATTGCGAATTTCCATTATCAGTATATGAAATAACTACCTTGTCGCTTGCCAATTTGTCAATATTCATGTATGTTGTATATCCTATATTGAAGACAACAGGCGCGCCAAAACTTATTGTGCTGCCAGAAACTGTTCCTATAATAACAGTGCCAGAGTTCTGGTTTGTTTCATCATAATAAACAACGACAAACTTATCGCTTGAAAGTACAACAGTTTTAACATATCCTATATTTCCTGCACTGAATACTGCTGGCGCGCTGATTGTAAATCCATTGGTGCCAGCTGTTGCTATCAATGCTGTTCCTTTGTAAGAATTCAAGGAATCTCTATATATAATAAGAAAACTGCTATTTGTCAGCTTTTCCATAACTGTATCATAACATCCTGCGCATATATCTGACTCATATTCTTTTATGCCACGACCTTTTATTATTTTTCCATTTGCAAGCGAGACTATATCTCCTGTATTTATCTGTTCTCCTGATTCAACAATGAAATTCTTTATTATCTGGTTTGGGTTGCTGATGCTATTCAGACTATAAGCACTGCCATCTTCTTTCATGTAATTCAGTTCACCATTGTTATCAACATAGAGCTTGCCATAACCTGTTGCTGGAACCGGGACAATAGTTTTTGCTATATTCAATGTTCCTTTGACAGTCACGCTTCCGCTTATATCAAGCCTGCCACTTGTCGATAATTCCAGAGGAGCTGAACCTGGTATTGCAATACCATTGTCAGTGAATTGTGTATTAGCAGTTGAAGTCAGCAGTCCGATTACTCCTGCTGTCCTGCCATAAATATTATATGATGCTGCAAATTGCACAGTATCCCATTGCATTGTTACAGTATTGTGGCCTGCCTGTGTTGTAATGCATTGTGAACCAGATGCTTTTGTCTCGCCTGCGCTATTTACAGCGC
>JACRMW010000054.1 GCA_016219465.1 Candidatus Aenigmatarchaeota archaeon
AACCAAGATACATGGTTGAGCTATGCTCAACCTGTACAGGTGGACTCAACGAGTCCACCATGTATCATACCTGATTATCTGGTGGAACAGAGTTCCACCGATACAAGAAGGAATTTACAATTCCTTCTGTACGCAAAGACTTGAGAAGTCTTTGCTGTACAAGTGAAACTATGTTTCACTTTGTATTTACTTGGTTTGCTATAATTCATTTAATCAATTTCTCAAATATCTTATCAGCACTCTTCCTGAGATCGCTTAGATTGCCCTCATTTACAGCAAAATAATCAGCAAGGCAGATAGGGCCTCCTAGCTTAAGGTTTTCCAGCATAGAAATATCCCTAAAAACGCATTCTTCTAGTGTAAATGGATTGTTCTCAAGCTTTATCAGTCTCTCGTGCCGTATCTCAGGCGATGCAAGCACAGCCATCATCACTAATTCTGGGAATTTTTTTCTTAGAAACATGAATTCCTCCAAACTGTATAATCCGTCTATCACAATATTTTTTGATACTGATGCAGCCTTTTTTATCTTGACAAGGCTCATCTTTGCATATGCAGCAGGCCCATATTCCACTCTCAAACTCTCTCTTACAAAGCGCTCATTCTCCTCTGTGCGCCCCATTGCTCTTTTCTTCAGTTCATTGTCTGTTATATCTCCGAATCTTATCCTATAAAACCCCTTTTCCTCAAACATCTTTGATACAACTGTCCTGCCTGCGCCAGGCATTCCGACTATAGCAATAATCGTTCTGATCACCTATTATTAAGAATTAGAAACAAAGAATATATATAGTCATCTAAAAAAGTGGAATGCTTCACATTCCAATAGTATTGCAAATAACGCGATATTAGTATTTATAGCTGTTCTGCAAAGCAGAACAGCTATTTGTATCATGACTATTGCGCAAGCAATAGCTATTATAATAGAAATTTGAAGTTTGTGATGTTATCATGACATTAAAAGACTTGCTTAGGAATCAATTGAATGAGAAAGAATTGGATAGTGTTCCGTCTGCGTTTGAAATAATTGGCAGCAAGGAAAAAGCTGTTGCAATCGTAGAAATTCCAGATTCTATGAAGAAAAGAAAGAAATTAATAGCAAATGCCATTATGGCGCATCATAAGAACATCAAGTCAGTGCTTGAAAAAAAATCAGCCCGTGGTGGAATCTTCAGGACAAGAAAATACAGGCTGATTGCAGGCGACAAAAACACTATAGTAATGCACAAAGAATCAGGATGCCTGTTCAAGCTTGACATAAGAAAAGTCTATTTTTCTCCAAGAGAAGGCACAGAAAGGCTAAGAATAGCTGATATTATAATGGCTGAATTGCTAGAAGACAAATTAACTGGAGGTAAAACAACTGAACTGCGAAACAGTGAAACTATTGATAAAACAGCTGAACTGCAAAGCAAATCAGAACATGAAACAAGAGACATAACTGAACATAAGAAAAAGGTATTAGTGTTCTTTGCAGGAATAGGAGCATTTCCAATAATCATAGAAAAGAAGACAGGCGCGCAGACAACAGGAATAGAAATAAATCCAGTTGCTATAAAATTCTTCAGGGAAAACAATAGACTAAACAAGGCAAATGCATTGATAATAAAAGGCGATGTGAAAAAAGCATATAAAACATTCAAGGATTATGACCATGTTATAATGCCATTGCCAGAATCGTCCATGAAATTCATAAAGCAGACTGCACACTGCCTTAAAAAAGGGGGCATCTGCCATCTATACTGTTTTGCAAAAGACAATAAAACAACTAAATCACTAAGAAGAACGACACAAAACGATTTAACTAGAATGACTATTCTGCAAAGCAGAATAGCTATTGATAGTATAACTAAATCTGGAACAGATTTAGCTAGAGGCAAAATACCTGACCTGGATAGTATAACGACAAATATCATGAAAGATATAGAAAATACAGGAAGAAAATGTTCTATAATACACATTCAAAAAGTCCTTCCATGGGGGCCTGGAATATACAAATATAGGATTGATTTCATCGTATCATAACTGATTTTTGCAGAACAAATTTTTAAAAGAAAGGGATTAGTATGACAAAAGTAATAGGCATAATAGGATTGATAGGCTCTGGCAAGCATACAATAGCAGAATATATATCCAGGAAATATGGATATAGAATATTTTCAATGGGAACAGAAGGGGTTTCAGGCAGATTGACAAGAAAAGACGGCCTTGAATTGACGCGGCAGAATATTCAGAACACAACTGAAAGATATCGCAAACAGCATGGAATGGATTATCTTGCAAAGCTCGTTCTTAGAGAAGTCTTGGATTCAGGATGCAAAAAAGCCCTTATCACTGACATGAGAAAACCAGAAGATATAGCAGTGCCAAGAAAATATTTTGGCAACTCATTCCTGCTGATATTTATTGATGCATATCCAAAAATTCGTTTTGAACGGCTTAAGAAAAGAAACAGGAAGAGAGACCCGAAAGTCTGGAAAGAATTTCTGGATCAGGAAAAGCGCGAGCATGAATTGTTTTTCAGCAAAAGCCTTGGCATGCATGACTTTGTCATAGACAATAACTCAGAAATGGAAAAAGCTAGAAAAGCAGTTGACAAGCGTTTGAAAGAAAAGGGGTTTATAGCAAACCCATAAAAGATTCAAGACATGAATCTATGGGGTTGCTATAATCTGCTTCTAGACCTCTTTATAAATCCCTACGAATCCAAGATTCATCAATTGTCTAATGCGATTTTTGCTGCTTTGTTCTCGAACAAGATGTTCTGACAACGCATCTTTTGCATAAATTCCTCCGAGAGGCTGGCCTAGAACAAATTCACCGTTCAGCTCGTCATTGTATAAAAAGGCAAATCTTCCACCACCCAAATATTCAGCTTCTTTAAGAAATCTTATGCGATGCATATTGCATACGTGTTGTGTACAAGGCATGCATGAATTTAACAATTTTGCATATTTTTGATCTATCATCTTATAAGCATATAACCAAATCTTTAAGTTAGTTATATTTATAGAACAGAGACTTCATATGTAATATGAAATATGCCGCAGTCTATATAACAGCGTCGAATATAAAAGAAGCAAAAAAATTAGCAGACCTTTTGGTAAAAGAAAGACTAGCAGCCTGCATCAATATTATTCCAAACATAGAATCAGTCTATTTCTGGAAAGGAAAGCTTGTGAATGACAAAGAAGTACTGATGCTTGGAAAAACCAGAAAATCCCTGGCAAAGAAAATAATAGAGACTGTGAAAAAACATCATTCCTATACAGCACCATGCATAACATTTCTGCCAATAATTGACGGAAATAAAGAATATCTGGATTGGATCGGCAAACGAACAAAATAAGTTGACTGATTTTCTGTAAGGTATTGCTATAAATGCTTAGGAATTGTAATATTTCTGATTGGGTTCGTGGTGTAGCTTGGTCTAGCATTAGAGCTTTGGGAGCTTATCATCCGCTCAAAGGGTGCATAGCATAAACAGCTTTAGACGCCAGTTCGAATCTGGCCGAACCCATTTTTCATAATGCAAAGCATTCCCCTTTCTGGTTAGTTTAAAAACACTAAAGACACAAACTATTAATGCGATGCATGAAATGTGATAATTATAGCAGATGTTACGGAGATGCTAAATTGGCTGAAAAAACAGAAATTCTAAAAGATCTTATGTACGCTCTCTATACAGAATGGGGAATATAGCAAACCCACAAAAGATTCTGGACATGTTTACTGAAACACCGAAAAGCTAATTTCCTCACAAATCAATTCAAATCATGGAAAAACTCAAGTTAAGCGGAAATCACACACAGGAAGATTTTCTACTGTTTTACAAAAA
>JACRMW010000061.1 GCA_016219465.1 Candidatus Aenigmatarchaeota archaeon
CATTAAGCTTTTCACAAGTTCTATGAGTTCTTTCCTGCTTAGCTGTTCAATGTCAATTACCATAACACAAGAAATGGATTATCTAACATTTATTGATTTTGGTAGTCCAGAAGCTACTTCCTTAGGCTGAACAGATACATTGTTTTTATGAATGCTTTCTTGTATATGCGCAAAGAACAATATCAGGTTGTTTGATTCCTCTGAAAAATTTGCATATTGAGATGTTCTTTTCTGCGCATTTATTTTATCACACCTTTATATTCAGCGTATTTCATCAGAGCTTGAAGGGATTTTATTGCGCGCTGTGGAGTAGGATATGTTGGAATATCATGCTGTTCAAGGAGTTTCTTGTGCTTTGTAGTGAAATCACCGCCTATTGAACACACCACAATAGGCTTTTTGTGTTTTTTGGCATTGATTATCACATCCACTATATTGCTCTGTACAGCTGATATCTGGAGAAGAATTGCTATCACTAGCGCATCTGTATTCTTGTCTTTCAAGCATGTTTCTATTGCTAATTCAAAGCGCTCTGTTGTTGCATCTCCTGACAAGTCCATTGGATTTGATACAGAGACATAAGCAGGAACATTCTTTTCTATGTGTTTTATGGTTTTTTCAGCAAGCTTTGCTATTTTCAGCTGCTTTTTCTCAAGTTCGTCTATGCAAAGTATTCCAAGACCGCCTCCATTTGTTATTATCTGCACTCTTTTTCCTTTTGGAAAAGGCTGGGAAGCGAATATTTTTGAAAAATCTCCCAAATCCTCTATTTTTGTAGCTTCTATTGCATGAGACTGCTTGAATACTGCTGAGAATATCTTTGAATGGCCTGCAAGAGTGCCTGTGTGAGACGATACTGCTTCTATGCCAGCGCCTGTCCTTCCGGCTTTCATTACTATTACTGGCTTTTGTTTTGCTGTTTTTTTCAGAACATTGAAGAAATTCCTGCCGTTTTTCACGCCTTCTATATACAGTGCTATGGTTTTGGTTTCATTGTCATTCCTAAGATATTCAAGGGCCTCTGATTCATCTATGTCTATGCGGTTACCGATTGAAATGAATTTTGCAAGTCCTATTCCTTCAGATGCCAGCAAATCCATTAGAATTGCGCCAAATGCTCCTGACTGTGATATAAATGATATTCCTCCATGACCTGGTCTTCCCTGCCTTTGCGGCGTTGTAAATATAGTATCTATTTTTGAATAGGAATCATACACACCAATGCAGTTTGGGCCAAGTATTCTCATTTTTTTCTTGGCTTTCATGATAAGTCCTTCTGATTTATGGTTTCCTATTTCGCCAAAACCAACTGAGAGAATAATTGCTGTTTTCACTCCTTTTCTTGCACATTCCCCAATAATTCCTGGAACTGTCTTTGCAGGCGTCATCACAACAGCAAGGTCTATTTTATCATCTGTACTGAGAATAGACTGATAACATTTTTTTCCTAGAATAAAAGAGGCTTCTGGGTTTATTGGGTATGTTGCTCCTTTATATCCATGCAGCATGTTTTCAAGCACAACATGGCCAAGTTTCTTCGGATCCCTGCTTGCGCCGATTATTGCCACTGATTTCGCATTAAAAATATTGAACATATTTAGATTAGTGATCTGCCAAAGATAAAGTTTTAGCAGTTCTGAAGAATTGCTTTCTATCCCAAAGAATTGACAAAAATATTTTTTCTGCTCTTTTTCTGCAAAAAATAATCAAATTTTCCATAAACTATATAAACCAATCAAATGCAATATAGATGTATCGGTGATTAAGATGGCAAAGAAAAAAGCTAAAAAGAAATAAATTTGAAAAATAATCTTTAAACATTTTCTTTTATTTTTATAAAAAATAATTCATATTTTTTTATTTTCTCTTTCTAAAATTTTAATTAATTTATATTTTTATGAATAGTGTTGGTATAATGCGAAAAAGAAAGGATTTCTATTTCCAAAAGTATGACAGGGCTGTTGAGCTGCATAAAACTGGAAAAAGCATCCAGAATATTGCAAAAGAATTGGATTTGTCTTATTCTGCTGTTTATAGCTGGCTAAATAATGGAAAAAGGCCTGAAAAAGATGCATTGAATTATTTTGTGGATTTTCTAAGGAAAAACGGGCCAATGCCTGCTATTTTTGTCAAAGAGCTTTTTCCCAGTCATGACGATCTTTTTCACATGGCTGTGAAGCGAGGGTCTGAGTTAAACAGGCATCTGGTTAAAGGAAGGTCTGTTCTAAAACAATCAGGCGTGTGGTATTATATAGATGGCCAGGAAGATGAGCTGAAAAAGAGGGTTATTGGAATGCTTAAGAAGTACAACGAACTCAAGAGCTTTATCTTGCAGAAAAAAGCTTTATAAAAATAAGTGCTCAATAGTAGACTATGGTAATTGGTTGTGGTTCGCAGTTGGCTTTGAAGATATTCAGGGATGTCTTTGAAAAGGATATGATAGCTGTTTCTGAAGGGCTTAAGGAGCACATCGACCTTGAAAATGGAATATTTCTTAGAAATCCATTTGCCTCAGGATTTATTGTGTTCACAGATGAAAATGGTGCTGAGCAGTTTTTTTCAGCTATGCTAAAATCAGGGCTTGTTATATGCTGCAATATGACTCCTGAGCAGAAATTTGTCAGAATAGCCAGCGAGTATGGATATGCTGCATCTGCCTCTATTGACAATCCTGATGATTTGATGAATAAGATAACAAAGGCTTATAATATGACAGGATTCAGGTATATTGAGGTCCTTGCTCCATGCCCAAGCATATGGGGGCATGATTCGTCTACAACAGTGCACATGGCTGCTGCTGCCACAGAATCAGGAGCATGGCCATTGTTTGAGATAGAAAACAAAAAGGTAAAACTAGGCCCAAGACCTGCAAAGTTAGGTGTTTTGGAGTCATTCAACAGTCTGCAAAGCATGAAGCAGTTTGAACAGTCTAGTGTAGAGGCAAACTGGAAAGAACTGGTGCAGGCTTCTCTTAAATAAAAATTTTTCAGATTTTTATTTATAGTCGCAGTCATAACAAACTAGAATAAATATGACTGCTCCTGTATAGTTAGTTGCAATCCCATAATACTCTAAATAATGTTAGTGGAAAGAAAGTTCTGGATATTAATATAGCCAGAGTCTTTCCTGTTTATCAGATGTTTTCATGTGTTGGAATGCTTTTACAATATCATCTGGCGAAGCAATATCAGCTATTATGCTTGTTGTGTTTTGGTTTGTTGTCTTAAGTTCTTTGTAAAGAATGCCTGAACCAAGGAATAGTTTTGTGTCAATTGCTGCAATTTTTTTGTTTGCAGTATCTATTGCTGGGAATGGGTTAAGAAGATGAATCTTTATCAAGCCGACTTTTTCACCAAGTTCTTTCAGTTTCTTGACAGCCATTCTTGCATTTGTTGTCATTGATCCAGATGTTATGAATAGCATGTCTGTATTTTCTGTCATGAATGACTCGCTTTCAGAAAATGCTCTTTTTGTCCTTTTCTTCCACTGATCTGAGATTTCAGGAATTATTCTTCGGCTGTTTTCAGCTGTTTTTTCAAGTATAGACAGTGATTCCAGATTATCTGGAAGGCTGAGTTTTAGATGTTTGTCTGCTTTGTCTATGATATATGGACCTAGGAAGTTTTCTGTTATTTTCTGAGTCATTGGCTCAATTTGTTCTCTTGTGTTTTTCAATAATGTGTCAAGATGTATTATAACAGGAAGGAGAACTTTTTTGTCTTCAGAAAGCTTGAATGAACATAGTATGTCATCATATAGTTCTTGGCTGGATTCTGGATAGAAATTTAGTGCATGATTTACAGGTCTTTTATTCAAGCTCACTAATACAGCAGGAATTCTTTTTAGACACAACTCCTTAGCACTGTGTATATACCCTAATGCAAGGGTTCTTTTTCCAGAGAGCGCGCTGCCTATCACAGCGTCTTCCAGAGAGTCAGTAATCTTGTGTTTTAACACTATTTTTTTGTATTTTCTTGATGCTGTATAATCCAATATAATCTCTGCATTTGCTGATTCTGCTGCTGACATAAACACTTCATATGCATTCATTATTTCTGGCATGTTTTTCACCAATAGCTAAAATCCTTTCAGGATTTTAGTCATGATAGCTGATTGTTTCACAATCCGCTATAAATACAATTATCTATCTTCTTTCAGAGAACAGTCATAAATAGTTATTCTGCGAACGCAGAATAACTAAAATACTTTCTCTTCTGAGATTGCTCCGTGCGTGCATTCTCTCAGGCAGATAAGGCAGCCATCGCATAGATTGTAGTCTATCTTTGGCTTGTTGTTTACTATTATTATAGCTTTTCTTGGACAGAGCTTTACTGATATGCATGTTGGCTCGCATTTCTTGGCATCTAGAACAGGCCTGAAAGCTTTCCATCTTAGTTCTTTCTTTTCCTCAATCTGCGAATTTAATACAAATCTTATCTCTGATTCTGTTTTCATTATCTCACCGATTATTTTATCAATAGCTAAATTTTCAGTCAACTGAAATTTGCTGTTGCAACTTTCAATTTGATGAAGATTTAGTCATGATATGAGAGTTTTGAATAACCCATTGACAATTCAAAACTCTAATTGCGTTTTGAATATGTTTTGTAAATAATGGGGTATTCAAAGTCATCATATGTTATTAATAGCTTCACTCTGGTTAGTTATTTTACTAGTTTTAGTCCTTCTTCTATTGCTGATGCATGTTCTTTCTGTTTTCTTGGCAGTTCTATATCTAAGGCTTGTTTCAGGTGCTTTGTCTGTATTTTCTGCACATATTTTGACAGTGCACCAAGCATTGGTGTGTTTGGAATTGCTTTTCCTGTTGTTGCAAATGCTATTTCTGATGCATTCAGTATATGAATATTCTTCTTTACAAGGTTTTTGTCAGTGCTGTTTATTATATATACAATATTGTCCTTTGCTGCTTTTGCTGAGAATAATGACTGGTCAAGCAATATCATGATATCAGGCGATTGTATAGGTCCTTTTTCAAGAAGAGGTTCTTTGTCTAATCTTACATAGGCTTTGACAATATTTCCAGACTCATAAAAGTCTTGGGAAAACATGCCTGCAAACATAGCTGCTCTGGATATTGTTCTTGCAGCTGTTTTCACTCCCTGACCTTTGTATCCTATTATTACAATGTTCATTATTTACACGCCCAATAACACAATAGAGAGTTTTGAATAACCTATTCACAATTCAAAACACTAAAATATTAGAGGAATTGTGGAGCAATTCCGTTTTCTTAAGATTCTAATTATCCAGATTTATATATATTGTGTAATATATATTACACAGCAGGTATATTCTGTATAATTCTAGATATTAATATAACAATGCAAAGTTAAATGGCTTTGTTTTGGAAGAATTAGAGGGGCTTTTTCAGCTCTTCGTCTTCAATGGTCTGTGGCGTTACATGCTTTACAATGACTACATCGCCGATTGCCTGGACCATTTGAAAAGGCATTATAACACCTTTCCTGTCTCCTACAAGTGAAGAGAGATATGATCCTTTCTCAGTGTCTACAATAATAGCTTTTATCCTAAATTTTTCCATGTCAAGATCAATGTCGCCTACCTTTCCACAGAACATGCCTTTTGCTGTGAATACGTCCCTTTTTATCAGGTCAGAATATCCTTTTATATTGACTGCCATAATATCACCAATAGCTAATTTCTGTTTCACAAAAATTAGTTATAAATAGTAATTTGCTTCGCAAATCTCATGATACTAATAGCTATTCTGCTTCGCAGAATAGTCATAATACCAGATAACTAGAAATCTGAAAGATTTTTAGTTAAATTACTATGTTCTTTGGAGAATTTAAGCTTTGTGTAATTGAAGAGGGGAGATTTCAGCATTTCAAAAATTTATTTAAACCACTGAAGCAAAGAACTGATTAACAATAACCTTTCTTTTGCAAGAGATGTTATAGTAGCTCGCAAGAAAGTCATAATACAAATAGCTATTTCTTTTCAAGAAATAGTCATAGTACAAATAGGTGTAGCTATGGGATTGAAAAAGGTCTTTAATGTAACAAAAAGCATTGTAACAGATGAGCCATTGAATTATGAAGAGAAGTTTGAGGTTCTTGAAAGAAAGATGAATGTAAAATTCTCGCAGTTTGAGGATTCAATGTCAACGATACACAGCGTTATAATGAAGGTCAGTGAGGAGAATGCTGTTCTCAAGGAAGAAAATCTTATGCTCAAGAAAATGATGGCTGATAGAGAAGCTGTTTCTACGTCGTTTCTTGGTGGTGTGAAGGAAAAACTTGTCAAGCCAATAATGAAAGAAGGACATGATTTTGCAGAGTTAGTATTCAAGGAAGACGATGAAAAGGAGAGCCATCTTATCATCACACCAGAGCCAGAGCTGTCAAAACCAGAGGATTCTTTTCCTGGAAAAGGGACAGAGGAAAAACCACTTGACATGAATAGCAATGCAAACAATCCAAGAGAAAAGACAATAAAGTGGATTAGGCAGAAGTTTGGGCTGTCTGCGCGTGTTGCTGAACCAAAAGTAAAACAGATGAAGGCAAAGACTGCGATAGTCAGGAAAGAGAGGACTGTTAATAAAGCAAAGACTGGCTCTAGGAAAATGAAATCAAGGTCTGGGAAGAAATAAATCTTATTGGATTTCTTGTTGTTAAGGAAAGTATAACTCTACTAAAAAATTGCAGAACAAATTTTTATGCAGCTATCGCTACCATCTCTGTTGTTTTTTGAGCGTAAACAATTGATATAGATTGTATGCGATGCAGTCAAATGCTTCTTGCACAGCCACGCGCTGTATATTTTTAACGCGTGTGCATCCTCCACGAAACA
>JACRMW010000066.1 GCA_016219465.1 Candidatus Aenigmatarchaeota archaeon
CAATATGATATACCAAACAGGCCTGGCAACATTTTCTTCTGTAGTCAATATTCTGCGAATCTCGTCAGGCTCGCCAAATGGTTTGCTGTCATATGGATTGTCATCATAATTATTGTTAAATGGATCGTCATCATCACCTATGTTTGAATAAACATAGATATCATAATATCTTATAGGAGCTCCTGTATTATCCACGTAATATTTATTTGCATCAGGTCTGTTTTGAGCACTCTGGCCTTGAACATCCCTTAATGGAGCGTCTAGATAAGCAGTCTTAGAGCTGTCTTTGAAAGATGTGCAGCTTGTTGTAATAAACTTTGCTTCTATAGGCTGCGCTATCAAAAGAATAGATATAAGCGCAAGAACAATAATTATTGGTCTGAATATAATTTTCATAATGATATTTGCATAATTTAATATATATAGAGAGTTTGAATAACCAATTGAAAATTCAAAAATCTATAGTAAAGCAAGTGATATTATACCTGACTACTTGCTTGCTTTACTATAAACCACCTTGCGCCATATGGGGTGTCTTCCAGCAAGATGCCATGTGCATTAAGAACATTCCTAATCTCATCAGCTTCATTGAATCTTTTTTGCTTTCGCAGCTCTTCTCTTTCATTCACAAGCTCCAAGTCCTTGTCAGATATCTTGTTTCTTTCCCTAATATCAGAAAAATCAATAATATCAAAGACCTTGTTAAACAGTTCAGTAAAATGTAGTGCCTTTTCCAGAACCTGCCTGTCAATTCTTTTTCCATCTATTGCCTTATTGACGCCATTCATCATTTCATGAAAACCAGCCAATGCATTGCTTGAATTAAGATCATCATCCATAGCTTGTTTAAAATCTGTTTTATGTTTTTCTATCAATAAATTAACTGATTCATGAAATGAATCAGTTATTTCTCCAATGCTATCATCATAATATTTTTGCTTTGTAAAATAGTTGTCATAATTCTTTTCTGAAAGAAAAGAATTATTATTATGACTATTTCTTGAAAAGAAATAGCTATTTGTATCATGACTCGCTTGCGAGTTATTTGAAAAATAATTTTCCAGCAAGAAAATTATTTTTGATGCAAAATCCCTTATTCCCTCCACTGCTTCCTTTGCCTGGTCCATTGATTCATATGTAAAATTAATCTGGCTCTTATAATGTCCTGAGAGATAGAAATATCTTAGCAGTAATGGCTCATATCCCTTTGCCTCAAGCTCTTTTAGCAAGATAAAGTTTTTCAATGATTTTGACAGCTTTTCACCATTTACCAGAATATGCTCATGATGAAGCCAGTAATTGACAAACTTTTTTCCAGTTGCAGCCTCTGACTGGGCAATCTCATTCGAGTGATGCACATAAATATGATCAATGCCGCCTGTATGTATGTCAAAATGCTCTCCAAGATATTTCATTGACATGGCGCTGCACTCAATATGCCAGCCAGGAAATCCGACTCCCCATGGAGAATCCCATTCCATGTCCCTTTTCTTGCCAGCAGACGAAAATTTCCACAAAGCAAAGTCAGTCGGGTTTTTCTTATCACCCATTTCTACTCTTGCGCCTGCTTTTATACCAGACACATCTAAAAGAGCAAGTTCTCCGTAGTTATCTAATTTAGAAGTATCAAAATATATTCCATCTTCTGTTTTATATGTAAATCCATTTTCTTCTAATTTCTTGACAAGCGCAATCATCTCCTGAATATGATCAGTTGCCTTGCAAATAATATCTGCCTTTACTATCCTGAGTTTTTCCAGATCATTCATAAACTCTTTTGTATACATCTCAGCAACCTGCCATGCTGTCTTGTGTTCTCGCTTTGCGCCAAGTTCCATCTTGTCTTCACCAGTGTCAGCATCGCTTGTCAGATGGCCTACATCAGTGATATTCATCACATGTTTTACAGAAAACCCTTTTATCATAAGCCATCTTTTGAGAAGATCTGCAAATATATAGGATCTAAGATTTCCAATATGCGCATAGTCGTAAACTGTGGGCCCGCATGTATACAGCCCAATATTCATATCATGAATTGGCTTAAATGCCTCTTTCTTTCTGGTCAATGTATTATACAATCTCAGCGTCATTCTACAAATCACCTATCTATAATTTGACTAAATCCAGAAAGGATTCAACTATTTGTAATTTGACTAAATTCTTGAAAAGAGAATTTAGCTATTTATTCTAGCTATTCTCTGAAAGAGAATTTAGCTATTAGATTTATGCATTAGAAGAATTAAAATGAACTAAAATCACTGCCAATGGCTGAATAAATGCTTTATAGCAATACAAGGAAGTAATCTGGTACATGGTGGAACATAGTTCCACCTGTATAGGTGAAGCTGTGCTTCACCATATATAATATTTCCTTGTTTGCTATACAAGGTGAAGTTTCACTTCACCTGTACAGCAGAAGCTTTGCTTCTGCATGTATGTGAAACAAGTATATCATACAAGAAAGAACATAGTTCTTTCTGTACACAAAGATTCAAAGAATCTTTGTTGTATCCTGATTGTTTACTTGTTTCACTATATAATGACCCCACAAAAGAAACCAGGCATGCTTTTGTGGTTTCCTATATTTTATGGTTTTGCTTGCATTGTTGCGTTGTCGGGTGCTGGATTGAATAAAAAAATTAAGTTTTGCTCATTTTAATCAAACTTAACCACTTATTCGTGCTTAAAGCTAATTCTGGTATGGCTTCTTCTGATGGTGTCTTGTTATCTATTCCTTGATGTTTTCTAACAAAATTATAGTAGATTTCCATTCCTTTCATGATAGATTTAGCACTTTCCAAACTTCCATGAAAGCCACGCATTATTTTTGTCCTGTCTCTTATTGTGTTATGCAACCTTTCTATCTTGTGGTTAAATCCTCTTTCAGAAGCTATAACAATATTGTGCTGGACTTTAGGATTAATCTTGAATTTATTATTAACTCCAAATGCTTTTCTTAAAACTCTTGGATAACCTTGCAAACCATCTGTCGTAACTATCTTTACATTATCACCCGTTGCAAATTTACTTTTTTTGAGAACTCTGGTTAAATTTTCTATTGTTCTGCTTTTCATGTAATCAGAAGCAACCATAAAACGAGTTTCTGTATCCATAACATCTACAAACCAATTCTGCTCTCCTAATCTATGATATTCCATCTCATCAGACATTAACTCTATTCCACTTTCTATTTGTAAATTGTTTGTTAATGTGCTTATCATATTTGCATATTTCACAATCCATCTATAGATGGTAGAATAATGAGAATTTTTAGGAGCAAACATCTGCAAATGCTCTTGTATTTTCCTTAACGACATTCCAGCATAATACATATTCATACAAGAGGTTATCTTATCTTCGTGATTTTTCATCTTCCAGAAACCATCATCTATTGAAAATCTATGAGAACAATCTTTACATTTATACCTTTGAACATTGCCTCTATTTTTAGTTTCTCTAACTCCATCTTTCTTAATGTTATTTCCATTGCATTTTTCACAGAGTATTTCTTGTTTCATGTTGTATACCTACGCTAATATACTATAGGTATACATCTATTTAAACCTTACGGTTATGCTCTATGACTATAGTAAAGTATTTAAAGTAGGACATTCATTAAATATTTATGAGTAAGAAAGAAATCAAGGTTTACGAGTGCAAATGCGAAAGATGTAGGCATGAGTGGATAACAAGAACAGAAGAAGCTCCTGTTGTCTGCCCTAAATGCAAAAGTCCTTATTGGGATAAACCGCTAAATAATAAAAAGTGATAAAATGGAAACGAACAAAATTTATTTGATGGATTGTGTAGAAGGTATGAAAACAGAGATTGAGTCAAATAGCGTTGACATAATCATCACTTCACCCCCTTACAATATTGGCATTAAATACAATTCTCATAAAGACAATATGCCCTTTGACAAATATCTTGACTGGATGGAAGAATTTGGTAAAATGTGTGCAAGAGTCTTAAAAGAAAATGGTTCTTTATTTTTTAACATAGGTGATAAGGCAAGTGACGAATTTAGGTCTTTTGAAGTTGCACAAAGAATAGCAAAATCACTTAAACTACAGAATACTATTCATTGGATTAAATCTGTTGCAGTTCCTGAACATAACATAAACATAGGACATTACAAGCCAATAAATAGCGATAGATTTCTGAATAATCTACATGAATTTATATTTCATTTCACAAAAACTAAGAAAGTAAAAATTGATAGATTATCAATAGGTGTTCCTTATGCAGACAAATCTAATATTAATAGATGGAAACATGGAAAAAGCAATGGCGATAAAAGGGATAGAGGGAATATATGGTACATCCCCTATGATACTGTTCAATCAGAGAAAGACCACCCAGCATCATTCCCTAAAAAACTTCCAGAAATGTGTATCAAATTACATGGTTTTAATAAAAACACAATTGTTTTAGACCCCTTTCTTGGCTCGGGAACTACTTGTGTAGTTGCCAAAGAATTAGGTTGTAAATGGATAGGATTTGAAACAGACTCTAAATACGCAGAAATATCAAAAGAGAAATTATCTCAAGGCAGATTAGCCATTATTTGAAATAGTATCTATGAGATTTAAAGCTGTTTGACGTGATATTTTAGTTGTAGTTCCTAATTTGCCTTCTTTCCACCATTGAATAACCAATTCTACTGGAATTATCCAAAAAGGAATTTTTGGAAAAGACTCTATGTCAGATATAATATATCCCTTTATTTCTTTAAGTTTTTTGAGAAATCCTTTTTTATTAAAAGAACGTCCAGAACCTACCATGTAGCTTGGAGAAAAGTATATGCCTCCTTTGCTTATACTTCTAACCTCCCATTTTCCGCCTTTGGTGTCTATTAAATCATAGCCTGCTCCTTCACTTGGAGCAAGCCGACCCTTTAATATTTCATAAGCTAATCTTCTTTCTAACATAAAAGAAATACGACGACCATCAGTGAAATATAAACGAACATCGGTTTGTTTTATCTTCAATGCTTTCGCTATTTCCGCGATATCCCATTTGAACACACCCTTTTTAATTCCCATATTTTAAAGTATGAATAACTAACTTAAAAAGTTATCTAAAACACCGGGTTTGTTGAAAATGTAACTATGCGCTACAACTGAACTCCTGACTGGGCTAACCTTTAAGGCTAGAAAAGACACAAGCTTAAGCGGTGCATAGCAGCAAGACCGAGACTTTCAACAACACCTAAAACACCCGTAGATGCAACAATGCAGATTTTGCTATAACTATTTTAAATGGCAAAATAGTTAGTATATAAACATTTGCATCCATAAAATATTGAGATACAACGAGATCCCCTGATTACAGTCTGGTTCTTTGAATCAGAAATGATATATTGATAAGGGATTTCTTATTACACGGCGATCAGATGGTTACAGTTGACAAGGCTATTGTTGCAAGATTGGACAGGGATGGAAAACATTTTGAAATTCTAGTTGATTCTGAGATGGCCTATGCACTCAAAGAGGGGAAGATTGTCTCCATAGGCAAGATGCTGGCTGCTAACCAAATTTTTACTGATGCCAAGAAAGGAATGAAAACAGGCACCAGCGATCTTGATGTTGTTTTCAAGACACAGGATGTTGAAAAAATAGTTCCTGTAATAATAAAGGACGGCGATTTGCAGCTTACCACTGATTTCAGGCGAAAAAAAGTTGAGGAAAAGAGAAAGCAGATAATAACACAGATATCAAAAGGCGCTGTTGATCCAAGAACAAAACTGCCTCATCCTCCAGAAAGGATAGAGAATGCAATGAATGAGGCAAGGGTAAATATTGATCCATTCAGGCCAGCTGAATCACAATTGTCAGATGTTGTCAAGCAGATAAAGTCTGTGATTCCATTGTCATTTGAGGAAATAGAAATAACAGCAGAAATACCTGCAAAATACTCAAACCAGATATATGGCGTGATACAAAAAGAGTTTGGCTCGTTCCAGGAACAATGGCTTGGAGACAGGATGATAATAAAAATAAAAATTCCTGCTGCTGTAAAAGAGTCTTTTTTCAGGAGAATAAACGGGCTTACAGAGGGAAATGCAAGAGTATCGTAAATTTGTGATACATATGAAAAATAAATATGATGATGTCAAAAGATAATAATTCCTGATGAAAACAATGATAAATCTTATAGAGGATTATAGCTCTACCACGAAATAAACAGTATAATATTTCGTGCTGAGCTATACACACAAACAACATGCGTTGTTTGGTGCACCAGAAAGCTCTGTTTTCTGTGTGTGTGAAACCACTATTATCATACCAGAATCTTTAGTGGTTTCACTATAATCAGTGATCGTCTTTGGAGAATGTACGAAGAAGTTAGAAAACAAGAAGGAAAACTAGGAAATAGTTATTTGCTTTGCAACTAGATAAAATATGGTGATATGTTACGGAAGAAAACATGGAACAAATGGATGATAGGAGAGAAAGAAAGATTGTTATACCAGGAGATTTTCTAGGCACAGGAAGGCCAGGACATGGCACATATGCTGAATCAGGCCAGGTGTTTTCAAAATGCGTTGGTCTTGCAGAAGAGAGAAGCGGCCTGCACATTGTAATACCATTGAGCGGAGTTTATAATCCAAAAAAAGGAGATGGAGTTATTGGAAGGATAGAAGAGGTTATCTTTTCAAAATGGATTGTTGACATAAACTCTCCTTATCAGGCTGCTTTGACACTAAGCGATGCTACAGAGGAATTTGTTGATCTGACAAAGACAGATTTGACAAGAATCTTTGAACCAGGCGAGTTGGTGTTTGCAGAGATTCTTTCTGTTTCAAATTCAAAACAAATAAATTTATCAATGCGCTCAAGAAAATGCAGAAAACTCAGGGGCGGCCGTTTAATCAATGTCACTCCATCAAAGGTTCCAAGAATAATCGGCAGGTCAGGCAGCATGGTAGAGATGATAAAAAATAACACAGGCACACAGATTGTTGTTGGACAGAATGGACTGGTCTGGGTAAAGGGAGAAGGCGAAGACCTGGCGACAGAAGCAATCCTGACAATTGAAGAAAAATCTCACATGCACGGATTGACAGATTTTATAAAAAACATGCTAGAAAGCTCTCCTAAGAGGGTAGAGTCTGCTGAGTTTGATTTAGAAAAGGAAAAGCAAAGAGGACAGCCAAGTGAAATGCTTGATGAGGAATTTGTGCAAGAAGAGGTTGATGATAAATGAAAGAAGAAATAAAATTTCTTCTGATTTTCAAAACAGAGGTTTATGAGGTGTTTTAAAAATGAAAGAAGAAATAAAATTTCTTCTGATTTTCAAAACAGAGGTTTATGAGGTGTTTTAAAAATGAAAGAAGAAATAAAATTGATAAAGAATAATAAAAGAATTGATGGAAGAAAATTCACAGACTTAAGGCCGTTGGAAGCAAAGGTCGGTGTGCTGAAGAGAGCAGACGGCTCTGCATATTTTAGGATAGGAAATACAATTGCAATAGCAGGTGTCATGGGCCCTAGAAAAGTCCACCCAAAACACATGGAAAAGGCTGACAGGGCTATTCTTAGGACAGAATACAGAATGGCTCCTTTCTCTACCTGGGAAAGATCAAGGCCAGGGCCAAACAGAAGGGCGCATGAAATATCTATGGTGACAAGAAAGGCATTGGAGCCAGTGATCTTTTTAGAAGAATTTCCAAAAACAGCTATAAATGTCTATATAGAAATATTGCAGGCAGATGCTTCAACAAGATGCGCTGGAATAAATGCAGCTGCGCTTGCTTTAGCAGATGCAGGAATTCCAATGAAAGATCTGGTATCATCATGCTCTGCTGGTATAATAGAAGGCCAAATTGTTCTGGATATAGCTGGACAAGAGGATTGTCATGGTGAGCTGGATTTTCCAATTGCATATTATCCAAAGAAAAAGCATATAACACTGCTGCAGATGGACGGCATTGCAACAAATGAGCAATTCAAAAAAATACTGCATCTTGCAGTGAGCGGAGCTGAAAAAATATACGAGGAGCAGAAAAAAGCCCTTAGGCAGAAATACCAGGCAGAGCTAAACCAATAAAAAAAGAAGTTCCAGGAAAAATTCAGGAAAACTTTTTTTATTGTAGGTGATAAAATTGAAGATGAAATAAAATTTCATCTAATTTCTATCACCTGCCAAACAAATTATAGTCGTCAAACAAAAGAATCTGGATATGATTTTGTTTGACTCCATATCTGCAAAGGAGCAAAGCTCCTTTGCTATAAGAAAGGTGATAGAAATGATTGAGATAGATGCGAATCTGATAAAAGCCATGCTGAGAAATGGAAAAAGAATTGACAACAGGAAATCTGATGAATACAGGGAAATTTCTATAAAACCAGAGATTGTCCAGCAGGCAGAGGGAAGCGCAGAAGTGAGATTAGGCAATACTCATGTTGTTGCAGGAATCAAGATGAGCATAGGAACACCATATTCTGATTCAATTGACAAAGGAGTGATGTCTGTTTCAGCAGAATTTGTTCCTTTTGCATCGCCTGAATTTGATTCAGGCCCTCCTAGTGAAGAATCAATTGAATTAGCCAGGGTAGTTGACAGGGCAATAAGAGAGTCAAAGATGGTTGCATTTGAAAAATTATGCATAAAAGAGAACGAGCATGTATGGATGGTCAATATTGACATAGATATTCTTAGCGATGACGGCAATCTGATAGATGCTGCATCGCTTGCAGCAGCAGCTGCATTGATGACTGCAAAAATGCCTAAGCTTGAGATGATCAATGACAAGCCTGTTGCAAGCAAGGAAGAAAGAGCAGACAGAATACCATTGACAGGCATTGCTGTCACAACAACATTTGTAAAAATAGGCAATGTTATTGTTGCTGATCCTGGATTGACAGAAATCAGCGCAATGGATGCAAGGCTGTCAATAGGAACGCTTGATGGAAAACTCTGCTCAATGCAGAAAGGAGGTTCTGTTGGTTTGACAGTTGAAGAAATAGAGCAAATGGCTGACATGGCTCTTGAAAAAGGGGATGAATTGAGAAAAGAGCTTGAGAAATTGGTTTTGAATTAGATAGTGTCCAGTGTTCTCTTATCAATTGTATTTTCTAGAATAGCTGCTAAATGAGGTCGGATTTCTTTTAGTTCTTCTAGATTAATCTGAGTTTCAACTAGTCCGGTATCTAATGATCTATGAAAATCAGGATCAAAAAAATCATCTGGTGTGTTTTCTATGGCTTTTTCAACAAGTTTATATGATGCTAATGCTGTTGTTTCCACTGCTTTCATTATACCAGTATGTGTTACTTTTGAGGCTCCTGGAAAGTTTGAGTGATCAACACACATACCAACAACAGCAATTGCTATTTCCATTTCTCTTGCTAATTGGACAGCAGGAACTTCTGTCTGACCTATTAATTTTGGATTATAAACTGTTTTACGAAGCCTGTATTCACGCGCGTTTGTGCTAAAAGCAGGACCTTGAATATTAAAATATGTTCCATTTTCATGGTATTTTGGCTCAAATCCACTATTATGATAGAGATTTCCTATTTCACTTTCAACCTGCTTCCAAGAGCATTTCAATATATTTCGCAATCCTTCACTAAATGTCGGGGTCATTGAAACATGCAATAGAACATGGCCGTCGTCTGTATATGACATTGGTCTGTTTAGATCATCCCAATCAACATCATCTAATATTACTAAATGACCTGGTAAAACAGATTCATGAAGTCTGCTTGCTGCTGTTATTTCATATAATACTATTGGTTCTGTGTTATATTTCTTTGGATCTGTATCACCATTTAATATTTTCAAAGCCTGAATGTTTGCTTTGTAATTTACTCTATGCGGAACATCTAATAGATAATGTCTTTCAATAAGATAAACCTGTTTTCCAGCAATCTCAAGAACACCTATATAGGCATCACCAAAATCTGTTTCAACTTTTATTTTTTCTATTGCTTTATCAGAAAATCCAGTTCCTCCTGTTACAGCAATCATGACCATGATATCACACAAATTATTTACGCTTAATTCTTTTTAAAACAAATGGATATTGAAGAGATTTATAGCTCTACCATGAAATAAACAAGATATTATTTCATGCTGAGCTATATACAAACCCAGTTTATTAATATCCAGATTGTTTACTGGGTTTGCTATAAGATTTATAGTTTTAATCATAACAATAATACTAGTTAATAATACTAGTTTGTTTGCATTGATGGATGAGATTATGGCAATATACAATGAATTCGGACCTGAGAAGCAGATAGAGGTTTATGATCCAAAGACAGGGCTGCATGGGTTTCTTGTGATTGACAATACAATGCATGGACCTGGAAAAGGCGGTCTGCGAATTGCAGAAGGAGTTTCAATGGAAGAAGTGTTCAGGCTTGCGCAGGCAATGACGTACAAATGCACAATGGCAAATCTTCCATTTGGAGGCGCAAAATCAGGTTTGCTTGTGCCAAAATCTGTGCCAAAAGCAGATGCAGTAAAGTGGTTTGCAAACCAGATTAAAATGTTTATTCCTGAGCATTATGTAGCAGGTCCTGACATGAGCACAGGAGAAAAAGAAATGGATATTATCACAGAGGCTGTCGGAATTCCAGATGCAGCAACTGGAAAGTCGTTGAAAAATGGCGGGCTTCCTCATGAACTTGGATCAACTGGCTATGGTGTTGCATGGTCATTGCTTTCAACACTAGAACACCTGAAAAAGGATCCAAAGGGAACAGGCGTTGCAATAGAAGGGTTTGGCAATGTTGGTGTATTCACTGCCAAATTCTTATCAGAATATGGAGTGAAGATAGCTGCGGTCAGCGACAGCAAAGGAACTATTTACAATAAAAAAGGAATTGATGTTGAAAAGCTGATTAGTGTAAAGGAAAAAACAGGCGCTGTTGCAAATTATGATGACTGCCAAAAACTAGAGACAAAGGACTTATTCTCATTGGATGTTGATGTTCTCATACCAGGCGCAAGGCCTGATTCTATCAATGAAAACAATTTTCATCTTGTAAAGGCAGATATAATAATAGAGGCAGGAAATATACCGATGTCAGAATCCTTGGAAGAGGGGTTTTTCAGAAAAGGCATTCTTGCAATACCTGATTTTGTCGCAAATGCAGGAGGCGTGATATCATCATGGGTTGAATATGAAAATAGTAAATCGCTTCGCGATTCTTATGATAAAAAACCAACTCCTAGAAATGTTATTGAGAAGATGTTCAGAGAGGTAAAGACAAGGGTTAGCGAGAATACAATACTTGCGCTGGAAAAATCAGAGAAAGAGCACATATCAGTGAGAAAAGCAGCCATGGAGATAGTCAGGGAAAGGTTGCATCTAGAATAGTAATTTGCTAAGCAAATCTTATGATACAAATAGCTATTCTTTTCAAGAAATAATCATGATATAAATAACTATATTTTTTCAGGATTTGGTTATGTTTTTTTTTGCAAGCAGCAGACCCACATAAGCATGCATGGTGAACTCATAGAGTTCACCTGCACAGCAAAGACTTCTCAAGTCTTTGCGTGCAGAAGGAATTGCAATTCCTTCTTGCATAGGTTGAGCATAGCTCAA
>JACRMW010000008.1 GCA_016219465.1 Candidatus Aenigmatarchaeota archaeon
AAGAAAGTGGAATTGCTTCGCAATTCCACTAATGTGGTATATAACACAGAATTCGCTTCTAGCGAATTGCTATACTTTATATACCATGAAAAAATAGAAATAGCGGAGAGTGGAGTTTCATTTGTCTTCGGTCCAGAAGACCTATTTTGAACCACTGTTCGAGTTTTACAAGATTTCTTGATAAAATACCTCGAGGTTATGGGCCATTCGCCTTGTATAACCAAGTTCGCGAGCACTCCAGGCTTTGAGAGTCTTGAGTTATTAATGTTCTCAAAACTTTGCTCTACTCCGCTATTGTGTATAATCTAATGTTAATCTTGTTTTTAAATACACATTTTTGCTGTTCTGCGCAATTGCCTCAACAATATAAACTTTCTTGACATCTCTAGATACATGGCAAAAAAAGACAGAAAAATATATGTTATTGACACTTCTGTATTGATATACAGCCCGCTTGCTATAAATGAATTTCTTAAGAAAGATCATCCAAATAGCGTATATATTTCTCCAAGCGTTTTATTTGAAATTGACAAACTAAAAAAAGAAAAAGGATATACAGGAGATGCTGCAATGGAATTTTCAAAATGGCTTGAAGAAAGTATTAGAAAAAGCAGAGGAAAATTCTCTGAAGGAACTATTCATCCTTATGATGGAGGAAGCATAAATATCAGACCTCAGTCAGAGTATGAAATGCCAAAAGAGCTTTCAAGAGAAGAATCTTTTCTGGACAGCAATGTAGATAAAGATATCATAGCACTTGCAAAATCTTTAAAAGATAAGAGAAATACTCCAGTTATTTTAGTTTCCAGAGATATAAACATGCGCATTGTTGCCCAGCGTCTTGGCATTACTGCAGAAGATTATAGAGCAGAAAGGATTAAAAAAGAAGATATATATTCTGGTCTGCGCTTGATTGAAAAAGGAGTGATAAAAGATGGAGATAGTATTGATAAATTACATTCTGCAGAATCAGTTTATAGAAACCAATATTTCTATACCATGGATGGCGATGTAATTGAAGTTTTCAGGGAAAAGAATGGAAAGATTGTAAAGATTCCTGTGCCAAAAGGATATAAAATTACGCCGAAAAATATTGAACAGAAATGTGCAATGGATGCATTGCTTGATCCAAATATACAGTTAGTTACATTGTTTGGAGAGGCAGGAACAGGCAAAACACTGCTTGCATTAGATGCTGGAATCAAGCAGGTACTGGAAAAGGATGGCAAATACGGAAGCTATAAGAAATTATATGTAGCAAGACCAATTGTTCCTATGGGAAGAGACATTGGTTATCTTCCTGGTTCAGAAGAAATGAAATTAGGGCCATGGATGGATCCAATATTTGATAATCTTGCTTTTCTTTCAGAAGGAACTCAAAAAACCAAGTTTGATGAACAAGCCGAAGAAACAGAATGTAGAAAAAAACATCGTGGAAGAGGGCAAAAACAGAAGAATAGAGAGACCGAACCAGAAGAAAGTTATGAAGAGAGCAACAAGGAAAATGCTATATTAGAATACATGAAAGCAAAAAGATTGATTGATATAAAAGCTCTTACCTATATACGTGGCAGGAGCATACCTGGTCAATATATCATCATAGACGAATCCCAGAATCTGACTCCGCATGAAATAAAGACAATTATAAGCCGCGCAGGCAATGGCACAAAGATAGTGCTTACAGGAGATATTATGCAAATAGACAGATATAATTTGGATATGCAGACAAATGGTCTTTCGCACGTCATTGGCAAAATGAAAGGAGAGCCAAACAGCGCTCATGATAATTCATTATATGCTAACATAGGATTCATAGATGTTGTTAGAAGCCCTTTGGCAGAATTGGCTACATTGCTTTTGTAATAGAGAGTTTTGAATAACCCATTGGCAGCTCAAAACTCTAATTGAGGATTTGAATATACTATGTAAATAATGGGGTTATTCAAATCCTCAATACCAAAGAAATACAATCTATTTATTCTATCAATAGAATGGCATATCATGGCAAGATTTTTAGGGATTGATGAAGCCGGCAGAAATCATAAATATCAAATGTTTATGATTGCCGTTAGGCGCTGTTATCGGTCCATTAGTAATGGCAGGATATGTTATTGATGAATCACGGATAAAGGATCTGCAGAAAATAGGGGTCAGGGATTCAAAAGAGCTTTCTCCTGTAAAAAGAGAGATGCTTGAGAAAATGCTCATGAAAATGGCAGAAACGGTTGTAGTTCTAAAACTTAGCGCAGAAGAGATTGACAAAATGCGCATCGAAACCAATCTTAATAGGATAGAAGCGCGGAAGATGAAGGACATAATAAATTCGCTTGATTCTGATAAAGTATTCATAGACTCTGTTGAAGCAAATACAGATAAGTTCAAGAGAGAAATAATAGCCGGATTATCAGTTGGATTGAAAAGGAGAATAAACCAAAAGAACATGGATGTTATATGTGAGAATTTTGCAGACAAGAAATATCCTGTTGTCGCAGCAGCCTCTATCATAGCAAAAGTAAACAGAGACAAGGAAATAGATGAATTTAAGAAAGAATACGGCAATATTGGCTCTGGATACTCGTCAGATCCAGTGACTATTAAGTTTTTAAAGGATTGGATAGAAAAGAATAAGAACTACCCAGGCTTTGTAAGACAGTCCTGGCTCACTGCAAAAGAAATAATGGATGAAAAGAAACAAAAAGCAATTAACGATTTTATAATAAGTGATTAAGATGACTGAAAAAGAGACAAGCGAAGAAAATAAATCAAAGGAAACAAAACATAATACAAAAGACGACAGGAAAAGATGGTGGAACACGGATCTGAAATTCAGCCTGATATTCTTTGCGCTAGGAGTTATAATGGGCTTTGTAGGATATGTTATAAATGTTCCTCTGAAATCAGGCATAATTGCTCTGGTTGTATTTATAGGAGCTGCCCTGTTGTTCCAGAAAACACAGAACCTGAAAGAAGGCAAAGGATGGTGGTTCAGCAAATTCATTGTCTACATATTCTTCTGGTTTATGGCATGGACAGTATTCCACACATCCTGCAGCATCTATAATACATTATGCCTATAACTAAATCATCCTGCATTCTCTCAATGATTTAGTTATTGTTGCAAATATATAGTGAACCAAGTAAATAATCAGGTATGATAATAGTTGGTTCACATACATGATGAACTTAGAGAGTTCATCTGTACAGGTTGAACATGGTTCAACCATGTATAGCTTCCAATGAAATAATATAGTGAATACTTCATTGGAGAGCTATAAGTTGGCTAGCTATAGAAATTCAATAATCACGAGTTGTTGATTATGCTTCGCACACATTACACAAAAGACATAGGTCCTGAATTAGACGGCGAAAAGGTTGTTTTGGCTGGCTGGGTAAGGGCTGTGCGCGAACTAGGTTCTTTGAAATTTATAATTATTGCAGACATGCATGGCGAATGCCAGATAACTGCAAAAAAAGGAGATGTTAGTGAAGAAATATTTGCAAAAATAAACAGCTTTGGCAAAGAAGATGTTATAACAATTGAAGGCAGGGTTAAAAAGAATGAAAAAGCTTCCAGAGGAGCAGAAATAATCCCTGAGAATTTTGCCACATTGAGCAAAGCAGCCTCGCCATTGCCATTGGATTTCAAAGTAAAAGCAGGCATTGACAAAAGGCTTGACTGGCGCTCGCTGGATTTGAGAAAACCTGAAATAATGGCAATATTCAAGATAGAGTCTGCTGTTGTACAGGGAATGGAAGAATGGATGCACAACAATGACTTTGTAAAATGCTTCACTCCATGCATAATGGGTGTTACATCAGAAGGAAGAGCAGATGTCTTTCCAGTGATTTATTTCATGAAAGAAGCTTTTCTGAGGCAGGATCCGCAATTGCACAGGCAGCTGGTTGTTGCTGGTGGAATAGACCGGATGTATGATATTGGATCAAACTGGCGCGCAGATCCTTCCCATACCTCAAGGCATCTTTGCGAACATAGGGGATGTGCTGTTGAAATCGGCTTCATCAGCGATGAATATGATGTAATGAGAATAGAAGAAAAAGTTGTTGCAGCAGGATTTGAAAAAGCGCAGAAAGAATGCAGCCATGAATTGGGAGTATTAGAAAAACAGATAACAATTCCAAAGATTCCTTTTCCTGTGCTGGAATTTCCAAAAGTATATGAGATATTGGCTGAAATGGGCAAACAAGTAGAGTATGGAGATGATATTGACAGAGAAGCAGAAATGCTACTGGGAGAATATGTAAAAAATAAATTCAAGCATGATTTTCTTTTTTTGAACAGGTTTCCATTTTCAAAAAAGCCGTTCTATGTAATGCGCTATGATGATGAACCAGAATGGGCAAGAAGCACTGACATGATATGCAGAGGAACAGAACTGAGTTCAGGCGGACAAAGAGAACACAGATATGACAGAATTCTAAAGCAGGCTAAAGAAAAGCAGATGACACTGGAAAGCGTGAAATGGTTCACAGACCATTTCAAATACGGCGTTCCTCCACACGGAGGATTCTGCATAGGAATAGAGAGGATTGTCATGAAAATGCTCGGATTGGATAATATCAAGGAAGCTGTCTTGTTTCCAAGAACACCTGAGAGACTGGTGCCGTAATAATAGGGCGTGAGATTATACAGCTGTAATCAATGGCTTCCTTAGAATTCGGAAACTTTGTTTCCGAGCCTATTATCCGTTTTCTTCCATAACACATAGTATTTTTACTATACAATCCCATAGTAAAGTTTCTGTGCATTATAATCAGCAATTGCTTCTGCAATCACTTCAGCATATCTCTCACATGCCGCCTTTGTCTTGAGATCTTTGGTGTATATCTTGATGTTCTTTGGCACTTCAGAAAGCCCTGCTTTCTGCAAGTAGCAAACCCAGTTTTCATGTCCGGATTATCTGGTGGAACAGAGTTCCACCGATACAAGTGAAGCTATGCTTCACTATGTATTTACTGGGTTTGCTATAAGCCTTTGTATCAGCAATCAAAGAAAATAAAGCGTGCTGCAATTGCTTTAAACAATAACCCTCATAAAATCCTTGGCAACAGACGTGTTTGGAAAGCTTTTTGCAATCTTTTCAAGCTCATTAAGATCTGCATATCTTCTTGATATGTGTGTTAGTATAAGCTGTTTCACATCTGCCTGCTGCGCAATCTTGGCAACCTCATCAACAACACCATGATGCCAGACAAAATCACCGTTGCGAATTTCAACATATTCTTATTCGGCTGTGTATCTCCTGAATATACAACTTTTCTTCCCAGTTCCATGAAAGAGACATCTTCCAGCAATATCTCCTTGTCATTGTATATAACAGAGCCATTTTCTTTCAATTGTTTGTAAACAGGTCCTGTTGCAGGCAGGCCCATTGCCATTGCCTTTTCCTTGTTTATCTTTACCCTGTCTTTTTCAACAAAAGCATATGCAACAGCAGGCACCCCGTGCTTCATTGGAATTGCCTGTATGCAGAATTCCTCGCTGTCAATAAGGGTCTGTACCTCTGTTCCCTCGTGCTCCACTTCTATTGCTTTTATAGGAAAGTTCTTTGATCCATATCCTAATGAGAGAAGCACTGGCACGAATTTTCTTGCTTCTGGCCCATATATGTTTAAGGGTTCTTTTCTTTTTTCAAGATTCATTGTTTCCATCATGCCAAGCAGTCCTGCAAAATGATCTGCATGCCAATGTGTGATAAATATATCGCTTATCCGCATGAAATTCAATCCTGCTGAGAATATCTGCTTTTGCGCGCCCTCGCCGCAGTCAAACAAGCATACATATTCCTGTTCAGCCTGATGCCTGATATAAAGACAGGCATGGTTCCTGTATTTAGTAGGTATGCCCGCA
>JACRMW010000067.1 GCA_016219465.1 Candidatus Aenigmatarchaeota archaeon
AGCATTTCAAGAATTTCAAAAAGCTCTGCTTTTTGCAAGTAGCAAACCCATAAAATCATGCATGGTGAACTCATAGAGTTCACCTGCACAGCAAAGACTTCTCAAGTCTTTGCTGTGCAGAAGGAATTGCAATTCCTTCTTGCACAGGTTGAGCATAGCTCAACCATGTGTCCAGAATCTTTTGTGGGTTTGCTATAAAATTGACTGAAGAATGGGTGGTGTATACTATGGAAATATCAGAAAAAATGATGGAGATGTTTGAGAAATATTGTGAAAAGAACAAGATCAGCGGAAAGGAGAAAGAAGAAAAATTCCAGAAGTTCATTGAATTGATCCAGAAATCTGAGTATGATCCTCTTGAAGCAATAGGAATTATAGCAGCCCATAGCATATCTGAACCAGCTACTCAGATGTGTATTGCACATGATGAAAGAGTTATTGTCAAAGTGAATAATAAAATAAAAATAGTGGAAATAGGAAAGTTTGTAGATAATCTAATGGAAATGAAAGGATTTTACAATATAAACAATTCTGAAGTTCTGCCATTAAACGATTTTGAGATATATGCTCCAAGCCTGAATCAAACTGAAAAAATAGAGTGGAAAAGAATGGTTGAATGTAGTAGGCACACAACAGGAAATAAAATAATGAAACTAACAACAGCATCAGGAAGAGAGATAAGATCTACTGACAGCCATTCATATGTAACAAGAAGAAACAATTCAGTCATGCCTATAACAGGAAAAGAGCTTAATATAGGAGACAGAATTCCTGTATTGAATAACTTTGTTGCAGATTCTGTATTGAAGGAAATAAAAGTAAGCGATTTTCTGGAGAATGTGAATATTGATCCAGAACAAGATGTTGTGTTTAGCACAAAATCTTCCAAACCAGTTAAAAATTCTATAACACTTGATTGGCAGACTGGATGGTTTTTTGGAGCATATCTTGCGGAAGGATCGTGCACAATATCCCAGTTAGGTATATCCAATATGAATGATGAATATATTGAGAATGCTAAGGTATTTGTTGATAGATTAGGATTGGGTTATAAAGAATATTTTCATCACAGAGAATTCTCATCTGGCAGAGATATGGTAGTAAGCTCTGCTATATTATCAAGATTTGTCACAGCTTCTTGCAACACAGGATCTAGCCATAAACATGTCCCTGATTTTGCTTATAATGCAAGTGATGAGTTTGTTTCTGGTTTACTAAGAGGGTATTTTGATGGCGATGGCAATTTTCATGTAGACAGAAAGATGATAAGGGTTTCATCAAATTCAGAAGAATTAGTGAATGGAATAGCTTTGTTGTTATCAAGATTCAAAATATTTTCATTCAAAACAAAAGACAATAAAGGACAAAACTGGTTACTGATACCATACAAATATGCGCCATTATTCTTGCTCAGGATTGGCTCTGATATCAATCATAAAAAGCAGGCATTAGAATCACTGGCAGAAAAAGCCAAGCGCTTTTGGGATGTTAAATCACAAGACTTTACAGACATGATAAGTGGATTTGATGATATATTATATAATGTTGCAAAGAGACTAGGACATCCTACGCGATACATAAACAATTTTACAAAAAGACAACGAATAGGAAGAACAGCCTTGTTCAGATATATTAGATTATTTGAAGATATTGCTAAGAAAAAAAACATTGATATCAGCAAAGAGATTACTATCATGAGACAGATGGCATATTCTGATGTCATTTGGGATGAAATTGTAAATATAGAATATGTTGACTATGATCAAAAACATGTCTATGATTTTTCTGTTCCAGGACTAGAGACATTCACCACATTCGATGGTATCATTACTCATAATACAATGCGTACTTACACACTTGCTACTCAGAAAGATAGATTAAGTAAAGTTACACAAGGTCTTCCTAGATTAATGGAGATATTTGATGCAAAAAAATCACTGCAAAAACAGATGAGAATCTGGCTCACAAAAGAATATAATACCAAGGAAAAGGCAAAGGAGATTGCTGATTTTATCAAGTCAAAAAAAGTAAAAGATGTTATAACAACAGATTCTATTGATTTAGTGGACATGAAAATTGAATTGGATGTTGACGAGAATGAAAAAGACAATATAATGAATCTTGTGAAAAAAGCAAACATAGAAGTCAGCGCAAGAGGCAGGAAGATTATTATCAAGCCAAAGAAAAGTGATGTCAAGGTGCTAAGGAAATTAAGGTCAAAACTGCTGGATGCCCATGTTGATGGAATAAAGAACATAGAAGAGGTTGTTGTTGTAAAAGAAGGAGATGACTGGGTCATACAGACAGCAGGAACAAACCTGAAAAAGATTCTCAGGGTGCCTGGTGTAGACATCGCAAGGACAACAACAAATGACCTGTTCCAGATGCATGAAGTGCTTGGAATAGAAGCTGCAAGGGCAGTCATAGCCAGGGAAACACAGGAGACATTGGATGAACAGGGTCTTGAGGTTGATTTAAGGCATATTTCTTTATTGGCCGATATAATGACAGTTGATGGTGAGGTAAAGGCAATCGGAAGATATGGTATTTCAGGAGCAAAGGCATCTGTTCTGGCTAGAGCTAATTTTGAAGAGACAAAGAAGCATTTGGTAAATGCAAGTTTTGGCGGTGAAAAGGATAAATTAGCAGGTGTGATAGAAAACGTTCTCATAGTTCAGGTGATTCCAGTAGGTACAGGCGGTGTCAGCTTGAAAGTAGATGTGGAAAAAATGATTCAAGCTAAGCGCACGAGCAAGCCGAAATCAGAAGAATGATATTGTGATAATCATGGCAGAATTCATTATAGAGAACTTTGATTAACCCTGTAATTTGTGAAAGTTCTCAATAAGGACTTTGACTAAAATACATGTTATTCAAAGTCCTCAATAGGTTCAAGTGAACTAGGCGAGCAATAAAAATTTGAGCTGAAAGCGAAGAATTTTAGCAGCGAGCCGTGTGAACGCGAAAGTTATATAATAGAAATATTGTGATAATCATGGCAGAATTCATTATAGGTCCGAGAGAAATTAAGAAAGCAATAAAAGCAGGCAGTGTGGTCTCAGTCATGGCTGCAAAAAATTGCCCAGTGAAGTTGATAGAAGACATCAAGAAAGAAGGGATTGGTGTCAAACCATTTGATGGTGATCAGAAAGAGCTTGGAACTCGAATAGGAAAGCCATTTCCTGTTGCATTAGTAGGAGAGACTATTCAAGCGAATCCAGTGAGCAGAAGAGTGTCAGAAATATATAAAGAGGATAAACAATGAAAGTACAGCTTAATACTGAGACAAGCGAAGCAGCGCAGCAAGAATTTGTGAAACAAATTCGCCAGCGAGCATAGCTGAGCGCGTCAGAAATATTATGAAGAGGATAAACAATGAAAGTACAGCTTAATACTGAAACAATTCGTCAGATTTCTCTATTCCAGCAAATAACAGGTGCTCATGCTTTGGATATGATAACAAACGAAGAGATTTACTTTGTTGTTGCTGAAAATGAATATGGCCTTGCTATTGGCAAAGATGGCAAGAATATCAGGAAAGCAGAGCATGTTTTCAAGAAGCCTATAAGGATAGTGGAATATTCTCCTGATATTGACATATTTATCAGGAGCATGATACCGCAGACAAGAGAAATAGTCAAGCAGGATGGAAAGATAGAAGTCCGTGTAGCTGCCTCTGACAGGGCAAAAGTAATAGGCAAGGCAGGCTATAGAATAAAAATAATGGAAGAATTTGTAAAGCGCTTTTTTGATGCAGAATCCTTCAAAGTCAAATAGACAAGCGAGCTGTGTGAGCAAAGCACATAGTTTTATAAAGACTTCTCCCTAAATATTTCTATGAAAACAGCAGAACAAAAAAAATGCCGATTGACGAATCATAGTAAACCCACAAAAGATTCCGGACATGTTTTTGTGGCTTCCCATATAGCTGACCCAGTAGATGAATATAGACTAAATACTGGGTTAGCTATAACTGATTATAAAGAATCCTTCTATGTAGTTTCTACCCTGCCAGTTGGATTAATTGATGCATTTGTTGACAAAGGTTCTAGAGAAAAGGTATATCCATTTCCTCTTAAAGATGATGAAAGAGCTCCTAAAGACTCTAAAACTTTTTGGTATCCGAGTCTGAGTGCTAATGATGAATTTTTTAGAGAAGAATTTGGATTTGAGCCAAAATCATATCTCTTTATTGATGGATGGCACAGAGGTGAAGAATACAGTGAATTAGCCAAAGAAGCTATAAGACGACTTTTTGTTCTAAATGATAGATATGACGGAAAGACTGTTGTTATGACAGCTTCTGCGAAACTCTGTTATTGTTCAAATAATGTATCTGTTCAGCCTAAGGAAGTAGCTTCTGGACTACCAAAATCAATAAATGTTAGATAATCCATTTCTTGTGTTATGGTAATTGACATTGAACAGCTAAGCAGGAAAGAACTCATAGAACTTGTGAAAAGCTTAATG
>JACRMW010000077.1 GCA_016219465.1 Candidatus Aenigmatarchaeota archaeon
ACGTTTTAGTGATCTTGCATCAAGATCTACAAGAACAAAATGACTTTCTTCGAAAGTCATTTATCTTGTCAAGGAAAGAAATATTATACTTTCCTTAACAAGAACAGAATAAGTGATTAATATGCCAATATATAGTTCAAAGATTGATGATGGAAGGATTCTGATGCCAGCTGAGATACGGGATACTTTTGCGTCATATACATTGGCGAGAACCTGGGAGATTACAAGAGATGAATCTGGAAGTCCTTTTATTTTTCCTTCTTTAACTCTTTATTATGCCGAGATTATCAATGAGGGCGCATTTGAAGCCTCAATAATGAGAGAAAATGTTCAGATGGATGATGATGGCTGGCTTGATTTTGAGAAGGATGAATGCAAGCATGCTGGTTTGAAGAAAGGGGTTGTTCTTGTTGAGGGCTATGATTATAATGAAAAGATTGAGAGCAGGTATATCAAGGCATTTAATCCTGAGATATGGAAAAGATATTTTTCCAGGACAAGAGAAGAGTATATTCGCGAGAAATCAAAAGAACCAGTAGAAACAAGATTGCCTGTTGAATTGCTGGTATTGGAAATTGATTTATAGAAGCTTTTATAACAGCTCTGATTTTCTTATCTCAACTGCCCCGACTGGATATATCTTTTTGCATTCTTCCCTTATCATCTTCTGGAGCTGGTCGTCTATTATAGATTTTATAAGGACTTCCAGGGTGATTCCACTGACAAAATTCTCAATCACCTTTTTTGCCTTTTCCCTGGCAGCATTTTTTACAGATGTTCCTACCCTTTGTGTTAGAATAACTATAGCCTTTAACCTGACTTGAATGCCATCGCTGGTTTTGACATCTGTGACACAGTCAACTCGTCTTGCCCTTCTCTGGACCATCCTGTATATTCTCTCTGCTGTTACATCATGGCCTACAAATTTTGTCAGCGCCCTTGACTTGTCCACTGCTTCTATCTTGAATATCATCTTCATGAAGAATTTCTGATAGTCCTTGCCAAGCTCTGTAAGGTTTACCTTGATCTTCCTGCCGACAAGATTCTTTGGATCAAATGCCATTGTCTCTCCTACAACAACCTCGCCAAACATTATTGGCGCTACAATATCATACCATTGTTTTTTAATTGCCATATGCAAAAACCCTCTGGTTTTTGATATCTCAAAGAAACTCTGTTTCTTTGTAGATACTAATCCTTTTCTTTTCCTTAATTGATAACAGTTACATTGTATGAAAACTTTTAAATGCTGATTGCTGAGAAACTAGGCGACAGGCTGTAAGAGAATGTGATATACAATCTACATATTGTGTTTGAAACAAACATGTGCCACAAGATATGGTGTTGAAAAGAATTAAATTTGCTATTGTATTACAGCCTGGCGAAAATCTTTCTATTAACAGATGTTATTCTGCGAAGATTGCCTGATTCTGGAATGAAAAAATCTCCTATGACAGTTGCCAGCTTATCCTCAATACGAGGCTCATCAGCCCCTCTCAGCAGAATAATGTTTTTTATTCCATTTTTTCTTTTCTCCTTTATCAATTCTTCTAATTCAGGGAAATTGCTTTCATCATTAATATAATAATAATCATGTTCTGGGGGATTGCTTCTCTGGTTATCATCTGGCATTTCATAAGATCTTCTTTCAAGAATGTGGCATAATGCAATCATTTCCATTGAACCATAGAGTGTTGATATTATCATATCAGGCTTTGTTTGCGCCATAACTTGTTCTGCGAGATCATAGCTTTTTCTTATTCTATCTCTCCATTTTCCCAGAACTTCACCAAAGGCGCTATGCTCAGGTGAAATTGACTCACTAAGCATTCTGTAGACCTCTATTATTGGCACCTGTTTGTCAAATGGTCTGATAAGCCATTCTTCAATCTTGTCCTTAATACATGCAGATAGCTTGATATCCCACTCATTTCCAGCTGCTTTTTCATATTTTGCATAATATTCAATATCAATGTTTTTCAGCATATCACTTATCTCCTTAATCTCTCCAAACTTTCCAAAAGTCTGGCCAGATTCTCTTATATCATCAAACAGATATAATTTTCTTCTGGTTCTCAGTTTTTCTGCAAGATTTCCAACTCCTCTATATTCTATATTCATTCTCCTGTCATCAAGACCATATGAAAATCCCTGAACAACATGGAATCTTTCAGCTGGAATACCAAATTCTTCATGAAGAAAAAACTGGTAAAGTTCGCGCATGAGAACAACAGGCATGACATCTTCTGGAATTGTCCTGTTAGGATATGCTTTGTTCAAGAGCAGTAGAGAATCAACAATATATTTATCCCAGTGTATTGCTTCTTGGCCAGGATCAAGTATAATGTCCATAATCCAATTAGAACACAATACTTTTATACGCATTTTTCCGGCTGTTTGTATCTTATTCTGCCATATGTTGTTTTAGCTTTGTAATAGCATCAACAGGCATTGGGTCAACATTGTTCAAAAGAGCAAGATAATATGAAATGAAATCGCAGATATAGATTGTTGAGAACATTCTTGCCAATAGTCCAGTTCCTCTTGCATGAACTTCATGGACAGCTATGCCTTTCTTTATCATCAGAGACATGAAGTATTCTATGCGTTTTTTTATTCTCGCATGGTCTCCTAAATCCCTAATAAATACTGCAGACAGGTCATTTCTCTTATTAGCATCTATTGCATTTATCTCATTATGATTTTGCTCTGGAATTGTATGAAAAAATGCAAATTGCTTTGCGTTTTCGTTTATCTGGGTCACGAATCTATAGGCAGTGCTGCTAAATTTCTCTGATGAATATATCAAAGGAATCTTGTTATGCAGGGCTTGCGCAATCTTCATGGCAATATTATCATCATCTGCAAGATATTCACTCAGCTGGGCTAATGTCTCAGCGCACTCTTTTATTTCAGTGTCTAAGTTATTTTTCAGCAGGCCTGCCTTGCGCAGACTTATCAGGATTGGGATTATGAGATACCCTATTGCCATTCTTGGCTGTTTTATTTCTGGCAATTTTATATAATATTCTGAGCTCTCTTTTTCAAGCTGGCCTCCTTTTGATAATGTTATGGTGTAAGCGCCCATTAATCTGAGCTGCTGGAGCACTGCAAGCGCCTCTTCTGTGTCTCCTGAATAGCTCACTATGAACGCAAGTGTGTTTTTTCCTGCAAACAAAGGAACAGAATAATCCCTTAGGCAGATTACTGGCATTTCCAGCTTGTCAGCAAGATAGTTTTTCAACAGCATGCCCCCTATTCCAGAACCTCCTACTCCGGCAATAATAATGTTGCTTATGTTTTCTTGTGTTATTCCAGGCAGGTCTGCTCTTAGCTTTGCTGCTTCTTCTATTTGCATTGGAAAGATTTTCAACGCGCCAAGCATATCATTCTTGTCATATTTTTTTAATTCTTCTAATTCCATAAATCACTAGAATCATGAATGCTTAAATCTGTTAGAAATCTATACTCTAACCATGATGAATAGAATTACAATAAACGAGGCGCAGAGACTTCTGGAAAAATATGCTAGAAAGTGGACTTTCTTCGAAAGTCCACTAATGCTGCAGATTGTGGTCAGCAAAGCTGACCTGAATCTTCAGGTGAACACATGTTCACCATGAAGATAAAGTCTATACTTTATCTACAA
>JACRMW010000009.1 GCA_016219465.1 Candidatus Aenigmatarchaeota archaeon
GAAAAAATGGCTGCCAAAAAAGATATGTTTCGTTTCACTCAAGCATATCTGCATAGCATGCCCTTTTTATTGTGACAATCTGTGAAAAAATGGCTGCCAAAAAATGCATAATTTACAAATTGAAGACAATTTGGAAAGAAGTCCTTCCATAGAGTCCAAGAGGACTTCATTTTCGCTATGCTCAATGGACCTTCAGAATAAAGAGATATTATTGGTTTCCCACTATATATAAACATTTCTATTCTTCTATTTCTATAATTCTTTCTAGTTGTTCCTTTACAGAAATGGTATTTAAACAGCGAAACCAGTTATATGGATACCAGTTTGTTGATGGCTATCAGTCATCCTGAGATGCATTGCATCTAACTTAAGCATGGCTTGTTAAAAGGGATGTTGGCAGCAGTACTGGGCAGACACAGAAGCAGATTTACAGCACATAGTGCAACAATCATTAGCTCAAACAAGGCATGATAGACAATAAAATATAGCTAGAATGCAGAACAAGTGATTCTTTCAGAATCAATTGTAAACACAAATAACCAGGTTTTTCGAAATCTGGCTCTCTGAAAGCAGGACAGCAAAAATTTATTTTGTCTTTGCAAACCAAATGACTGGTTTACGACCAAGGAAATACCTGATGTAGACCAGCTATGGTTCAGTGATCAACAACTGGCATGCTACATAGTAACAACTATGTAGTTCATAATATTTGACCCTAGCGAATTTGGGGGTCAGATACTTATATTCATTCCGATCCTAGCGAATTTGGGGGTCGGATGATTTCATCAATTTCATGTTCCTCAAAACCAACTGTTTTCACAGTAAACACATGAGAGGAAAAACTGGAAAGGATAATCATCTTGGCGCTGATTAAAAAGTGGTATGGTGATTATCTAATTTTCCAATCTATTTGTTAAAAAATATAATAAAGGTGATAAAATAGAAGAAGGAATACTAATTCCTTCTAATTTTCTCACCTCTTAAAAAATATAATAAAGGTGATAAAATAGAAGAAGGAATACTAATTCCTTCTAATTTTCTCACCTCTTAAAAAATATAATAAAGGTGATAATTAACAAACCTGAAGACCATGCTAAGAGGCTCGGAAGATCAGGATTACACAGAGCTTGTCATGGACAATGAGCAATTAACACAGAATCTGCCAATTGTGGTGGAAAAAATAGAAAGCTTTGCATGCGCTGATAGAGTAATCAGACATGTAAGAGAAGGAAAAGTTACCTTTGCAAGAGTAGGTGAATTCAAAAATGTCAATGTAGATGAGTTCAAGCGAACATTGTCAAAGATAAAGACAGTTTGTACAGCAGTAAACGGCGACATTGTTGGTGTTGCAGGAGACTGGCTGATAATAGCGCCTTCTATGGCAAAGATTGAAAGAAACTGATCCTTTTGTTTTATTATATCTTGTCAAGCCTGACTTTGCAATTTAGACACTCTAATTTCTAAACAACAAGAAAGTGGAATTGCTTCACAATTCCACTAATGTGGTATATAACACAGAATCTGCTTCTAGCGAATTGCTATACTTTAAATTGCTATACTTTATATACCATTATAGTGGACCAACAAAATAATACAAACAGAAGCTTTGCTTCTGTTGTACAGGAGGAAATATATTTTCCTCCTTGTACCGATACATGGTAAAGCAAGCTTTACCTGTACAGGTGGACTCAACGAGTCCACCATGTATCATACCTGATTATCTGGTGGAACAGAGTTCCACCGATACAAGAAGGAATTTGCAATTCCTTCTGTACGCAAAGACTTGAGAAATCTTTGCTGTACAAGTGAAACTATGTTTCACTTTGTATTTACTTGGTTTGCTATAAAAAGGTTGGTATAATGGACCCGATAGATTTAGCATCAAGAATTGTTGTTGATTATAAGGCGCAAATATTTCCGCCATACACAAAGAATGAGCTTTATGCAAAAATAAAGTATTTTGAAGAAAAATACATATATATTGATAATTGGCTTGAGAAATGGATAAAAGACAACGCTCTCTGTGCTGGTGCTGGTTTAACTATAAGAGAAATAAATGAACAAAAAGATAGCATAAAAGAAGCAAAAAGAATAATTGCGCAAGCTATAAGAGAATATAATATGTTTGTAGAGCCTTTTCAAGAAGAAAGAAATATTAATTGGTTGCATAATACAGAAACAGAGCCTGCGCTAAGAAGAATTAAAGGTCATATTCATACGAATATGGTGGCTATTTTTAACTCTTATAAGCATTTTCAGGGAAAAGACATTGTATATCCAGAAAACTATATAATAGATATTCTTAGTGAAACAAGAGAACAGAAAAGAATAAAAACCACTCCTGATGAATATAGAGCAATGGATGGCAAAGCATTATCTAAAATAATACAATGGGGACGCGCGTTAAAGACAAGAATCAAACGAATAACTAATTCATATAAAGCCAATGAAAATGTATATGAATCAGATCCAAATAAGGATAGAATTGCAAAGGAGCTGGAAAGCTTCTGGAATACATTCCCGTGTATTGTTGAGTTTATTAATTTCTATAATGAAAAATGTCCAAGCATTACTTTTGGTGAAATGCTTAAAGATAAAAATATATGTGAAAGGATTGTAAACGATCCAAACTTTCTTGATGGAAATATCGATCCTATAAGTGATTGGCTAAATGACTATGTCATGGCTTATAACACTGCAGCCAAGAGACCATATCTACTCTACTATATTTGATGCAGTATGTTTAAACAAAGCATTAATTATTTCAGCATCAGATAACTCAATACTTGATGGGTCTATTCCTTTTTTCTGGAAATAATTTGCAACAACATCTCCTGAACCAGGAGCAAGTCCTGTTGCATATTCTGTTCTGCTAACAAATGCAATATCTGCATCTTTTATATTGGATTTCTCGCCTAACCTTTCAATAACCCCATCCAAATACCATTCTTTTGCCTTTGCCGCATCACTTGGAATTATTTTTCCCAACTGACTCATTTTATCAATAGACCTCAGTCCCCATAGAATTGTGAAAGCATTTGTCTGTCCTAACTTGCTTATAATTATCCCATCATCTGAAATCTCAAGATCAATCTGTATTGGGTTTCCTTTTTTATCAATCATAATATTATCTGCAAAGTTCCAGTCAGAATCCCAATGTATATTTAATAGGTCGTCTGAATTCTCTATTTTCTCAGTCATTTCTATTAAATATTCAGCCCTCTGTCTTCCATATATCTTGAAAAATTGCTCTTCTGTATAGAGTCCTTTTGTCCAAGCTTCTTGCATACTCACGCCATCAACGCGTCTCTGCACATATACATATTCCTTTCCACTGGATTGTTCTATTCTTGCTGCGCGCTGAGAATTCGGATCCTGGATTCTAAGATATTCCACATAATCATTGCTAGCTTCATTTATTAGCACAGGTTTTTCATTGAGTGTTTCAGGCATTATCCCTCTTTCACCTGCTTTTTTAACTATATCAAATATAGTCATACTAGAATCTTTATCAGGGATCGTATCAATGAATGCTTTCTTAATAACAACCCCTTGTTCTCCAATATCCACGCTAAACACAGTCGCAGACTCTCCTCTTCCCAACTGCTCTGCAGAAATAGATGCAGATGTTATTGTTGATCTGTCAACGCCTGCATTGTCAATAGCTTCATTCATCGCATCATGCAGAACGCCTGCATCGAGCTTTTCAAAAAATATTTTTAACTCGCCATTAGGATCATCCACAAGGCTGTTTCTGAAACCATCTGCGCTCCTTGTTCCTCTTCTCAAATCAGAAGCAATTCTATCAGATCTAACTTCTTCCAATAAAATATTGTCTGTCAAATCCCTGTAATTGTCATAACTGACTGTTTTCATTGCAGCATTATACACATACTTGCTCCTTTGCCAATCTTTTGGCTTTGTATTTGACCTTAACACAGCCTGTTTTAGAACACTGTTCAGGGTTTCTTGCTTTTCATACACACCATCTGATTTTGATTTGTCATAGCCTGCAAGAGCTTCTGCTTCAAGAACAGTTCTTTCATTGATATTCTTAATTATATCTGATTCAAATCCTAATATCTCATTCAGCGCATTGGTTTTTTCAGTCATTGACATTGCTATACTGTCTTCTGTTTTCTTTTTTAGATTCTTTAATTGCTCTAAAACAACAGCATCATCTGCGTTTCTTATCTGCTCCTCTATTTTCTTTGCTATTTCTTCATCTAT
>JACRMW010000071.1 GCA_016219465.1 Candidatus Aenigmatarchaeota archaeon
CTGAATTTCCAAGATGACTGCTGTCATCTTTGAAAGACCGATGGCACAAGCAGAACATGCGTTCTGCTGTGCAAGAAGGAGTTATAACTCCTTCTGCACGCAAAGACTTACCAGTCTTTGCTGTGCAAGAGAAACTTTGTTTCTCTTTGCATCTTACTTCGAAGTCTTTTACACGCCAACCACCAGTCAAAGACTGGTGGTATGACGTATGAAACTTGTTTTTTGTATTTTTCTTTGAAAATCCTCAGAAACGTTTGTTTCTGGGATGTCAACAAAGCAAAGCTTTGTTGCACATACAAAAACTTTCTTTTTTGAAAAGAAAGGATTTGTTTTTGAACCTGCGTGAGGAAAACCTCATCCGCTTTCTATCATAACTTGCGAAGCAAGCTATTTACATTAACTCAAGGCGGACGCATTTGCCAGATTACAGGCAGTTTATCTGCATTCTGCCAAGCCGGCTTTATCATAACTATTTTCCGAAGGAAAATAGCTAGATATCTTGGCTAAAATCCTGAAAGGATTTCTAGCTATTGTAAGGACAAAAATATTTAGTCTAATTGGTTTTGTCCATTACTATAACTGATTGCAAAACAAGCAGTTATTTAGAATGATTTACTACCAGAAATATAAAAACACATCAGAATAAGTATTAGCATGAAAGTTCCAATCATAATCCTGATTTCAATGCTTATTGTCATTTCTGTATCTGGATGCACTAGCCAGAGGCTGTCATCAAATAGCGAGCAGCCTGTAAACATGCAAACAACAGAACCCTCGCAATATACACAAACGACTGAATCAGGCAAAACAATAGAATTCGTGCAAGTTATAGACAGTGCCAATGGTTATATTATAAACAAACCCATTGGGTGGTTCTCAGGCATAAAAGACAACAAATATATTGAAATAGCCGACAAGACAAACAAGGCAATAATATGGCCTGTGGTATTATCAGGAAATTATACAAAAGCAAATGCAATAGATATGGCAAATTACTTGATTGGCCAGATAAAAGAAGATTATGCTGATTTTTCAATAAAAGAAATCCATAAATCAAATGACAACTTATTTATAGAAATAATAGCAACCATTGAAGAAAACAGCATTAAAAAACAAGCTGTTTACACAGTGATTGTGAAAAATAGTGCTGCATTCATGAGCAGTTATTCTTCTTCCAAGGGCGATTTCACAGAAAACGAGCCGGTCATGCGAAAAATAATATCATCTTACAAAATGATAGAACCAGAGCTAAAGACAGATATTAAAAAAATAGAGCTGGTGGATTGGTCTGATCCAGAAGGCTCTATGACAGGAAGAATACCAAAAGACTGGACAGCAAAACTAATCAGCCAATGCGAAACCCGCTCTATAAGAATATATGACAATAACAATCCAGCTAACCAGATATTCATCTATCCAATGCTGGGGCCATTCTACACAACAAATGAAGCTCGGGATTTTGACAGATATTATAGAGATGTATATGGCTGGTCCCAGTTAACATATGCAGATAATCCTGTCGTGCCATATGCCATACCTAGAGCAGTTTTGGAACAAGCTCTGCCAGAGTATTATGAAACAACTCTTGTGAAGACATATTTTCCATGGTTTTCTAATTTGGATAACGTGGAAATACTGCATGAAGAGCCTGCAAACGCAGAAATAACCTCTTTATTCAGCGCAATAGGCGGTGACTCTGCTGGCATGATATTTTCATTCACAGAATCAGGCAACTATCCTGGCCTAGGAGTTAGCCTTGTAGGAACATATCCAGTCAGTATTGACCAGAAATGGTATTTCTATATTGCAGCATACAGTGCAAAGCCAGATGAATTTGCAGATATTGCGCCAACTCTGCTAGAATCAATAGATTCATTAAAATACACAGACTCTTTTCTGTCAGAATGTGAAAAAGTCCAGCAAATGCGGGCAGAAACCATAAAGCAGAATTTTAAAACAATCCAGCAGACAAATGATATAATATTTTCAAATTACAGATCAAAATCAGCATCAGATGACACAATATTTGAAAAATACAGTGATGCAACACTAGGAAGAGAACGTGTCTATACCCCAGATACAGGCGAGGTCTATCAAGTAGACAATGGCTTCTATGACTATTACAACACAGCTAGGGAACAATATGAAATGAATAACCTGCAGACACTCTCACAAAGTCAATGGAACCTAGTGCCACTGGACGGCGCACTGCATATAAAATAAAAATTTGCTCTGCAAATTTTTATTACAACTGTCTCTTTCCAAGCACACTATGCGCCATCTCAATAACATTATCCCAATTTGGCATCTTTGCTTTTTTCGCGCCAAGAACATCCTGCAAAGTTATTATATCTTTCCTTAGCAGCTCTGCCTTTGCAACCAGATCAATGTTCAGAATTGTAACAGGGTATATTTTTCTCGCTTCAATCAAATCCTGCAGACCAATAGACCAGCCAGTCATCATAACGCCTTTTGCAGTTGCATACTTCATTGCATGCTCTGAGAATTTTGAATTTGTAAATATCCATGCTTTTGAAAAATTGTATTTGTTTTTTCCATCGCCAAAACCTTCCTGAAGATCAATCAATCTTGCCCATACTTCCAAAGGAACCTCTAACCCACAAAACCTGTGCGGATTATAATGCCTCTTGCACTCAATATAAAAAAACTCCCCATTCTTCTCTGCAATTATATCAATCTGATGATCAATGCATCTGCCGTCAATGATCCTATTCCATATGCATTTATAACCGTCTGCTTCAAGAACCTTTGCTGCATATTTTTCAAAGCTAACAGAATCAAGATCAGCAATCGCTTCTCTAAGACCAAACACAGCAGCTATCCTGGAAGATCTCTTTTCAAGCTCGTCCATTGCAAAAGCATAAATGCTGTGTGTTGTTGAATTGTTGGAAAGGGTTTTTTCAACAAGCCCCGCAATATCAAGCGCCATATCTTTTCTAGCACCTGCTCTTAGCATTGTTTGCACGAGCTTTTCTTTGTCAAATCTCTCCTGTATACCGCTTGCCTTTATCACATTTCTTAGCATATTCTAAAACCCATGGTGACTAATTTTTACAAAACAAAAATTAGTTATTTATCGCAAACCCAGTAAATAATCCGGATTATTTAATGGGATGACTATATCATGACTAAAATTCTGAAAGAATTTTAGTTATTTGTATAATATAATATTTGCGAAGCAAATTACTATTTGTATTATGACTATTGCGCAAGCAATAGCTATTTCCCCAGTAGCAATTTAGCTGGATTCTTTGTAACAAAATCCTTGCAGCTCTCTTCATCAAACTTTCTTGGATGATGTATTTGCTCATCAGAATTATAAAACAAAAATGGTACGTTTCCATTTTCATGCATTCCTGTCCTTGATGATGTTATGTGATCAGCTGTCAGTATTATATTAATATTCTTTAATTTAAGCAGCCTGCCAAACTCCTTGTCAAATCTTTCTATGATTTCTTTTTTCTTGGCAGGATTCCTGTCATGGCTGGCAATGTCAGTGCCTTTCACATGAAGAAGAATAAAACTATATTTATTATGAGAAAAATCCTTAATGGATTTTTTACTATTATCATGTCTATTTTCCGAAGGGAAATAGCTAGACGCTCCAAGCAATTCTATTGTTTTGTCAACCTGTCCAACTATGTCTGAGTCATAACTGCCATCAGCACCCTTGACATGATACAAATCAATATCAAGAAACTTTGCAATGCCGTCTATTATCCTTGCATCAGACACAATTGCGCCTCTTAATCCAGTCGTGCGCCTAAATAATCTTGGCTTGAGATAATGCCCTGCTCCTCTCAATAAAAGAAAATTAGCTGCTAATTTTCTTTTCCTGTTTATAGGATGTTTGCTAAGAATATCATAACTCCTGTCCATAAACACATTCAGAACTTCTGCCATTTTTTTTGAGTTTTTGTCAAATGGTTTTACATAGGAAATATTTTTACCACGATCAGCATCAGATATATTATAAGAAAGATTGTTTTGCAATCTTTTACTATTTCCTAATTTCTTCAGTTTTATAACCAAGACCCCTCTATGCTCGCTGCTTCTATAAAATTTAATATCAGCGCCATCAATCTTTATCTTGTTAACAGCCTTTGTTAATTCATCCAATCCTTTCTCATCCCTGCCAGCTCGTCTGTTAATTAAAGAAAATCGCGAAGCGATTTTCTTTACAGTTGCAAAATTTGTCCTGAAATAAACTGCGTTCTTGTCAATCTTCAATCCAATTCCTAATGCCTCTAGATAACCCCTGCCAGGACACTGAAAACATCCCAATAGTTCAAGCGTTCCTATCTCAGAAAAATTAGCCAGTGAATAATTCTTAGGAACACTTGGTCTCCACAGACCGCACTCGCTATGACTGGCAAGCCAGTTAATATTCGGCTTCCTAGCCATCATCAATGGAGTCCTGTTGCCAACATCTGCCATGCCATCTAGTATTATCATCAATGTTTTTTTCATTGCTTCACCAATCGTTTATGAAAAAAAATCCTGAATGTCATCAGACATGAAATAGTTTTTTTCATTGCTTCACCAATCGTTTATGAAAAAAAATCCTGAATGTCATCAGACATGAAATAGTTTTTTTCATTGCAGCGCATCAATCACTTCTTTCTAATATGATCAATCTCTTCAATGACCATCTTCATTGCCTTGCCTGTTATCAGAATCCCATCTCCTTGCTTAAGATGCTTCTTGACCATTCCTATCTTGGCAGGATTCTCAACATGAATTTCATAAACAACCTCTCCTTTCCTGGCTTTGTGCCCCAATTTGCTTTTCAGAAGAATGCCAGCATACTTATCCTTTGGAGCTCCTGCCAATTTTGCCAATCTTATCAATATCTTATTATTAATGTACGAAACATAGCCACTCTTCTTTGATTTTACATTTATAACAATGATTTTTTTATCCAAATCCCCTGGTTTAATATTATAGTTGCCGCCCTGTGCTTTGACAATCTCCCTGAACTTTTTCTCAGCCTTTCCACTGAACAATATCTTCTCAGCTGTTCTTTTGTCTCCTTTTCCAACCATTCTTAACAAGACCCCTGCCAATGAAGTGGCCTTATCAACCAAATCTTTTGGCGCATTGTTTGGATTCATTAATGCATGCAATGCCTCTTTTGCTTCAAGAGCAGGACCTATTGCAAAACCAATTGGTTGATCAGCCTTTGTAACAACACACTCAACATGCATGCCAACCTTTTTTCCAACAGAAATAAAACGGTTTGCAATCCTCTCAGCATCCTCTTTTGTCTTTATCTTTGCATCAGGTCCAGTAGGAATATCTATAACAACATATCTTGAGCCGACTGTCTTTTTCTTAGCCAGGACAGAAGGAATTATCAAAGGATCTATTTCAAGCGGTTTTTCTATCTGTATCAACAAATCATCAGCAGGCGCAAGATCAAGAGACCCTCCCCAAACCATGCATCCATTTGTCTTCTTTACAATATCATGTATTCTTTTGACATCATGAATAACAGGTGCAACAGCTTCTACCCTGTCAGCTGTTCCAGCAGGAGCAGTTATTGCCCTGGAACTTGTCTTTGGAATCGTTAATCCAGCTGCAGCAATTATAGGAACCAATATCATCGTGGTTTTATCGCCACAAACACCGCCACAACTATGTTTGTCAACCACAACCCCGGGAAATCTTATTCTTTCCGAAGAAGAACCAATAAATGCCTTTGCAAAATAATAATCCTCATTCATACTAAGACCATTGATATGAAGAGCTGTAACAAACGAAGCCAGCTCCAGATCATTTAGATTATGGCTAAGAACATCATTTATGATGACATTTATCTCTTTCTCGCTAAGCTCTTGTCCAGAAATTTTCTTGCCAATATACATCTTTGATTCAAGATCAGGTCTTGCAGCAACATGAACAAAGTCGCCATTCCTGAGTTTTAGCAAATCTTTGACCTCATTATAGACAACAATATCACCTTCCATGACAAAATCGTCGGAAACATTCACAACAACGGTTAGTTTCTTGCTGCCACTTTTCAGAACAATCCTTTCCAGAGATCGCACTCCAAGCTCGCGGCTGTTCTCTGAATTAATAATAGCTATGGTCTTTCCGCCAGCATCCAATCCCAGGCATCTCACACGCAGTTTCATAATAATCATTTCTTTGTCTTCTTCTCTGATACATTCTTCTTTGCTGTATTATTCTTTTTGTCAATCAACATTGTTATTCCAGTAGCCAATGCAAATGCAATGACAAAAACAACAGCCAATATCACATAATTTGCACTTATTACAGGAATGTCAATCAAATGAAGAGCTAAAATGCTCCAGCCACTTGCTGTCTGCACAGGACAAACTAACATAACAGCCAGAAATATAAGCCCTGCCCTAATATCTGATATAATATGTATTTTCATTTTATCGCCTTTTTACAACCAGCATCTCTCCTCCCCAGAAAAACCAGCTAAATAGTAATTTATTTTCATCTAATCACCTCTTGATTTTATCTGGTTTAAAGATTCCTTTCTCTGTCACAATTTCATGAATATATTTCCATGGCGTGATATCAAAAGCCGGGTTCATTATGTTAACTGAACGCAGTGAAGCTATCTGTCTCAGAGAATGAAGCGAGGCTATTTTGACTGAATCCTGAGAAGATTCAGCTATTTGTCCAAGTTCTCCGGCAGGTCTCTGCTCTATAATAAATCGTTTCCTTCTATCCAGCTTGAATGTATCTGCAATAACATAGACAGGCTTGTGAAACTCCTTGGCAAGAATGCATAATTCAAACGTGCCTGTCTTGTTTACAACTCCATCAGTGCGCAATGCATCTGCGCCAACAACAATCATATCAATGTCTTCTATATAACTGCCAGCAGCACTGTCTGTAATAAATCTAACAACTATCCTGGCATTTGCAAGATCCTTTGCAGTCAGCACGCCCTGCATCCTGGGTCTGGTTTCTGTGACATAAACATATTTTATTCTGGATTTATTTGCCTTAAGGAACTCTATAACTTCATGGCTATGGCAGTGCGTCATTATTGTCTTTTTCCTGCCTTTGAACAGGCTTTTTCCATTCATTGCTATTCTCTTTCTGGCATTAGTTAACTCTTTAATCAGTCTATCAATTTCTTTCTCATTCCTGTTCCTTAGAACCATAGATAAGATATTATGCATCACAACAGCAGTAGGCCTGACCCTGATAAATCTATGGCATTCTTTCTCAAAACCAGAGCCAAATCCATGCAGTTTGCTGTATTTCTTAAGATGTTCAAGCGCAAGAATAGCAGTCTCGCTAGCACCCTGAATCTTCATGGTCTTTATTGTATTATACGCATCCATGATATTACTTGGAAATCTGCAATATATAATACCTTATCCTAAAGGATTAGCTATTTATCATGACTGATTCTGGGAAGAATCAGCTATTTGTATCATATCTGTTAATAGAACAGTTATTAATAATAGAGAACTTTTATTAACCCATAATTTTTATCAGATTCTATTATCATGGCATCAAACATATATTTTTAGCGTTTCAATCGCCTATTGTTTTGCATTTCTCTTCCATTTTTCTTATTTTTACCGAATTTTTATGCAGCTATC
>JACRMW010000072.1 GCA_016219465.1 Candidatus Aenigmatarchaeota archaeon
AATTTACAATTCCTTCTGTACGCAAAGACTTGAGAAGTCTTTGCTATACAAGAAGGAATTTACAATTCCTTCTGTACGCAAAGACTTGAGAAGTCTTTGCTATACAAGTGAAACTATGTTTCACTTTGTATTTACTTGGTTTGCTATAATCAAAGTTCTCAATAATGGCTATAAAAATCTCTTTGCAAACATTTTAGAAGAGATTTAGTTATTTGTATCATGACTCGCTTGCGAGCTATTTGTATCACGACTGTTGCGCAAGCAATAGCTATTAATGTATTTATGAATAGAGCATCCTGGATATCTGTCCTGCATTGTCAGCAATCATCTTTACAATGGGCTGGTGAAAACCAAGCAGCACCATTAGAGTAACCAGTATAACAAACAATATCAAAACAGCAAATCCAGAGCTTTCTATAATATCCTTTATGCTATATGTAACAGGAATCATTCTTTTGCCTCTTTCCCAACAGCCCTGGCAATCATTACATCATATGCTGTAAGATATGAGCCTGAGCATTTTCTGACAAGCGTTGAATAACTAATGTCATTGATGCTTGCGGCATTGTTTGACACAAAACCAATATCATCAAGACAGCCTGTTTCCCATAATGACACATGCACAACAGTGCCATCAGGAACAACATCAAGATTAGGAATGCCATTAAACACAGCCTCTATATCGCCTGGAACTGAAAACACAGGATATTCATTATTCAAGCCAGACGGCCTGTAAACAAAATCAGCTGCATTTATAACAGGCACAACATTCATAACTTTTCCTTCTTCATGCTCTATTTTCATTATCTTGAGCAAATAATATCTTGCGCCGTCCTTGTCAGCATACTCAATAGCAGGGGCTGCTGATTTCACAACACCAGGAGCTCCTGCAACACCAGCTTTTCCACCAACACTAGCTGATTGCACTCCAATGATAGTAAAGATAACAAGAATAACTGCTACGAGAACAACTAATATAATCATATCAGCTCCGGCTTGCGGCACTCTGTCAGGCATATGATTAATTGTATGCATGAATTAAATAAATTCAATTGTCAATATTTTTCAACTTTCATCTCTTTTATTTTTTCAAAATGTTTTGCATTCCTTGTAATTATAGTATTGCAGCCATTTGTCAAAAGAATGCCTGCTGCCAGACAATCTATGTCATCTATCATCTCGCCATTGCTAGCACCCTTTAGGAATCTCTGAGTACGTGGTCTGGCCAATCTCTGCAAAAAATGTCTGGGTGCCAAGTCCTCTGTTAGTGCAATAATCATCCTGGTTCCAATTTTTTCCAGAGCACTTTTTCTCAAACTCATCAAAATTCTTCTCAGCATTAGATATGCGTCCATCACCATCATCATCATAGCCAAGCCTATAAAAACTTACTATAACAGGCTCGCCATATTCTGTTTTCCTGTCAGTTTCACCCGCCTTTATTTTTATGCAGCATATTTTTCCAAGCTCAGGATTAGAGCCAAGTGTGTCAGAAACAGCTGAATATCCATATATCTGTATTCCATTATAAGCGCTATATCCAAAATCAGTATAATCAATTCCATGACAGTCCTTGAATTCTTCATACACACTGCCAGGAACAATAGGAAAGCTGTGCGCATTGTCAATCGCATCTGGCCCAACAGCTATCTCAATATTTCCATTGCACAATGTTATCTTCTTTGTCCCGCCATTTGAAAGATCAATTGTTGTGAATTCGCCAGGATTTATTCCATCTTTGCCGCAGCTGATGATATATTTTGACCTGAATCCTGCTAAATTTGCAAACTTTTCTGTAATGTCCTGTTTTTCCCTGAAAAATCCAGCAATCAGCCAGGTGCTTGGAAATATTGTATACTCACCGACCTTGATAAACTGCCTGTTCCACAAAGGCCCTGTATATTGAAGAGATCCTGAGAAATTCAATAAAGGAGGCCGTGAACTATAAAGAACCTGTTGAAATGATATCACTGCTCCTGCGCCAGCCTCAATTGTATGAGACTTCCTATCCTCTCCTTTATACACATAACTAACAGGCATTGCCTGGCCTTTCAAACCAACCATAACAATCATGTCAACAAGATTATTGTATTTTATGCCAAGCTCCTTTGTATCAAGAGTGTATTTGAAATATTCGCACTTGTTCATATCTCCGCTATCTTTGCATTCTGTCTTTAATTCAAAGACTGGCTTGTTCAATATTTCAACAGTTCCAGGCCGTGCCATAAACGCCTTGTACCTGTCCTCTGACTGAACACTAGCGACAGACTGCGTGCTCATTAGCATGGCAATGCCAACAACAATAACAACTAGAATAATAGCAATTGCAGCATCCAAAGTAACCCTGTATCCAATAATAATCACCTATAACTAAATTTCTAAAAGAAATTTAGTTATTATTCTAACCAATCCTTTCAGAATTGGTTATTTGTATCATGACCAGTTGCTTGTATCATAACCAGCTTGCTGGGTATTTGTATCACGACCAGCTTGCTTGTATCATAACCAGCTTGCTGGGTATTTGTATCATGACTGTTCTGAGAATCAGAACAGCTATTATGACTATTCTGCCTTTCAGTCTGCTTAACAGAACAGCTATTAGTAAGATATTGGATTTTATCAAGTATAAAAGAATTTTAATAATAGCCAAATCGCGCCAAGGCATGCAAATGTAATATAGCTATCCTATATAGAAAAACGCTCCTGCAATGCCGCCTAAATCAGATAAAATTCCGCCTCCTGCGCTTTTTGCAGTTCCAGCAGTGCCCATAACTAATTGATACATGATTGGAAATGTTATCAGTGCCAGCAATATTATTATCAGCAGAGATAGCATGATCCAAGGTATAGCCCCTTTCATTTTTCTTGTCATATTAAACCCTCATAAATAACTGAATTGCTTCTGGTTTTTTTGTCTGACACTTCAGTTATTTCACAGTTATAATCTTTGCGCCAAACAAATCAGTAAAAAAATAGCCTGCCATGAACAGCACCATAACAAGCACAATTAATAATATTACAAGTGTGATTGTTGTATAATCATCCATATTATCTATTTGTTCTCTGCTCTAATAAATGACTTGATGCAATCAAGCTATTTGTATATGACTATTTCTTGAAAAGAAATAGCTATTGAAATAACATTACACCACGCTTGATATCAATGGCGTAAACATTGTCATTGTTATGAACACCGTGGCAGTGAATACAACCACTCCTATTATCAGTACATAGCCTGTAAGCTGCTGCCTGCCAATAGGGTCTTCTCCATTCTCAATTCCATTCATTAGATAAGATAATAATATCAATGACTCTATTAGATAGACTCCAACAATCAGTATAAACTGGAATGGCGACACGCCCATGTTCTCTGAACTGATGCCAAAGAATCCAGTGCCTACAGCAGCGCCCATGCTAGGAGCTTTTATAGCAAGGCTCTTTAGAATATCTATCATTATTATAGCCATTGTGGATATGATGCCTGCTATAAGAGGAGAGAGCATATATGCCTGAAACCTCAATGAACTTGCAACCTCGTTCAATGAATCCTTTACCTGCTCCTGTGTCCTGTGTATGCCTCTCAAATACCTTGATATGCTGATCATAGAACTGGCAGCAACGCCAACCCCTCTTCTTGATGACTCTGAAACAGCCTTTAGAATTGATTTTATCATTCTTGAAGGAAAGTATATTATAGCACCTGACTTGTCGTTGAATATTGCATTCTCAAACGTCATTCCAAATCTCTTCATGTTCTGGGAAATGTTCTCAAACAATTTTTTAATCTTCAGTCCTTCAATCCTTTTCAAGGACTCGTCAACAGCTCTTTCAATAGGAACTCCTGTTCCAATGACATTGCCTAACTGAAATAATGCTTCTCTGAATTCTGATTCAATTGTCCTCACATGATCCCTTATCTCTGTTCTTTTCATGGACAACAGAATATTCTGGATAGCTGGTATTATCGCAATTCCAAATATGACCACGATTGCAGGAACAACACCTTCTGCCTGCCTGAACTCGCCTGCGCCAACAGAACTGGTTTCTCCAACATACATAAACAATCCAAGAATTATTATAACAATGCCAATTATCAGGCCAATGTAAAATGGATTGACTGTTTTTTTGCTAATAAATATGCGTCCTTCAGGCGGAAGACCTGGATGATCAGATATGTCTATTCTGCTAAATGTAGCAGGCCTTTTCTCAAGAGTGTTTGAAATAACAAAAAACAATATTAATGGCAGCATAACATCATAAACCAGGAATAGCATTATTGGATCTACTTTTAGGAATATAGCTATGATAGGAAACAGCACAAGCCCCATCACAGGAAGTATTATACCCATTGCATGGATTATTGTTATAGGCATCTTGAGCTGCTGCACATAACCCCTTGCACTTTCTCTATTGCCGTCAAGAACAATCCTGATTGCTTCGTCCAGTGTCTTTGTTCTCCTTGTTCCTGTCTGCTTTAATGAAGATATCAACAACTCCAGAGACTCTACAAATTCTTTGTTTCTTTCCCATTTTTCAGCATAGTCTAGAAGCGCTTCATTTATAGATAGATAATTTCCTATCCTAACATCCCACATAAGCTTTCTCAGGTCTTCTACTAAAGGCCCGGTAAGATTTCTTGCTGCAAAATCAACAGCACCTTCAAGGCTCGGTGTATTTCTCATATAAGAGACCATGTAAAGAATGGCATTCACTATCTCAGAACCAGCATCCATCTCATACTTTTTCCTCAGATGATATGGATAGATATATATATAGAATGCAATAGGAATAGTCACTGCAATAACAAAGATATACATCCCAACATCAAGGCCTGGATAAGCGGCATTGCATGTTCTTGAGACAGCATCATATGTTCCCTTTATGCATGAATTCAGGCTTGACTCTCCTGCTGCTGCAATTGTATATGAGAACAACGATCTCAAGACAAATAATATTGTAGCTGGAATAGCTATGACTAGTGTAAATAATATTGTAAAAGCCATCACTCCATTTGGAGTCAACTTAAGATGGCTAAAATCAATCGCCTTTTGCATCTTTTTCCCGGATTTTTCATCCACGACCTTGCCAAGCAGTTTTTCTGAAAAAGCACAGGTTTTTTCATAAAATGTCTCTGGCTTCCTCTCTCTTGCCTCAAGAAACAGCTTATACTCCCTTGATCTGAAATCTTCTGCCATGAATTTATTTGCATTCCTCTATAAAAAAGGTTGGAGAACTGGCAATAACTAAATCTTTTCAGGATTTAGTTATGCAGCTATCAAGGTACTGGTCAGATTAATCTCTGGAATTGAGCGGACTTTCTCAATTACAAAATTTCCAAGCTTGTCAGTATTCTCAACATCAACCTCTGCCATCATGTCCCATTCTCCAAACAGCACAATTGTTCTAACAACTTCTTTCATGCTGTTAAGCTTTTTGAGAATGTCTTTTTCTTTTGGCTCTCTCAATGATATTAAAATAAATGCTCTCATGTGATTATTTCAATAGAAAAAGGTTTAAACAAAAGAAGTTAACGTTTTAGTAAAAATATAGTTGCAATCATAACAAACTAGAATAAATGATTGCTCCAGTATAGTTAGCTGCAACCTATGACACTCTGATTAGTATTGCAGCTAACTATAATTCTTGCGCTTTTTGTATCATGACTCGCTTGCGAGCTATTTGTTTACAGAAGGAATTGTTTCAGAACTAGTATAGTAACCAGCAAGCTCCAAGTCATCACAAATTTCAAATATTCTAATAACATTATACCCATTTCTTCAGCCACTCAAGCCATCTTTCAAATATTAATTTTGAATCCATTGCACCAACCTCTTTCATGGCATCTGCAGAAATCAGATGAAATGCCATGTTTGATTTCACAACAAAATCAGACTCTATCAATTCTGGCTTATGCCTGCCATACTCAGTCAACTTTGCAAGAATATCCTGCCTCAGGATTATGTTGCTCCAGACATTGTCCCATCTTCCTTTCCACTCCCTTACCCTGGAAGCAATATCATTCAACACCTCTGACTCGCCAACAAGCAATGTATTGCTTGGCTTTAGCATGTCATCTTTTGCAGAATATTCTAGTAGATTTACAAACCCTCCTTCTCTCATAGGATCGTCTGTCCAGTGTTTTCTGATCTCTGTTAATTCAACAAGCCTTCTGTATGATCTCATGCCATCAGGAGACCTGAGATTATTGCATATCATGACAATATCCATTGCCTTGAACGACGTCTTTGGAACATGAAGATCATTCACTACTCTGTCAAAGACACCATATGCAGATTCGCCATGAATAGTGCCTGCAACAACATTTGCCAATGCGCCAATCCGCATTGCCTCAAAAAGCGATATAGCTTCCAATGATCTGACCTCACCCAATATCAGTGCAGAATCTCCAAGACGCAGAGCTGTTCTCAATGCCTCTTCAGCAGGCAGTTCTGTCTCAACCTTTGTTATCACACTGCGGGATTTCAATCGCGCAATATTATATCCAAGCTCTCTTAACTGGACAACCGGGAGTTCAAGCGTGTCTTCGCTCGTCAATATTCTTGTTTTTGGCATTATCTGCACAAGCGACGCGCCCAAGAAAGAGCTTTTTCCAGATGACCTGGTTCCTCCAATAAGCATTGACCGAGACCCGTCTATCAAAAACCATATCAATCCCGCTGAAAAAGCATCCATCATCCTGTTTTTTATAAACAAAGGATATGTCCATGGCCTGTCCCTGTGCCTTCTGAATGCAAATGCAAGACCGTCTGGCGATAAAGGCCTTGAGATAGCAGCAACTCTTGCTCTTCCACCTTTGACTATCAGCTCAGTATCAAGCACAGGATTTGCCTCGTCCAATGGCCTGCCGCTTTCTAATTTAAATCTTGTTGCCCAGCTTTCTGCATCTTCATAACTCGGAATGATGTTTGTTTCACATTCAAAATAATCACTGTGCACAATATATACAGGTATTCTTTCAATAGGAGAATTAACAACAATATCCTGTATTTTCTCATCCTTAAGAAAAAGCTCTAATATTCCCAGCCCTGCTGTATATCTTGCCAATATGTTTGCAAGCTCTTTCAGCCTTTCTTCACTGATTTCAAGTTCATCAACTTTTGCAATATCCTTTACCATATCAAGACTGAGTGTAAACATATTTTCCCTGAATCTTTCTGATTCTATAGTTGCCTCTCCTTCTCTGGGAGCATGGGTTCCAAGATATTTCCTGCCTTTCTCTAGAATAGCATATTCTTGTTCTGTGAGATTGAATTCAGGAGGAATTATATGATACAGTTTCCTGTCTTTTCCAGGAATCTTGTATATTCCAACATCAGCATCTCCTACTTTATATCTCTCAATCAGCTCTGACTTTGCAGGAGGAGATATCATGAATCTTGTGTACATGAAATTTGGCTTTGTTGTCGGATGAAAGATTTTCCTGTAAAAACCCCTGTCTCCTGTTTTTTCCTTGAGCTCTCCTTTTTCTTTTAGATGAACATATCTCTGAATAATAGAGCACTTGTCAAGGATCTCCTTTATCATGGCCATTGTGCCAAGATAATGGCTATAACAGTCTGCACATGATTCAACAGCAGGCTCTTCTACAATCTCCTCATCAGGATAAAGCATCTCATATATCTGCTCTGTATCATAAGATTTGCTAAGCAAATTACTATTTGTATCATAAGAACGTTCTTCAGAACGTTTACTATTTTCACCAACAGCTTGCTGGCTATTTTGACTATCCTGCGAAGCAGAATAGCTATTTGTATCATGAGAAAATTCATCAGGATTTTTACTATTGTCCTGACCAGTCTTGCTAAGTTTTATCCCAACATGCCTCATCTCTCTTACAAGCCTTCTGTATGCATCTATAGGATCATATTTCAGATCAGTCAGAATCTTTCTAAGAATCTCAAGCCTTCCTGCCACACACCTGTCGCATTTCTCTCCAATAAACACACTGCTTGCGCTTACTAATTTTTCCTCATTTATCCGTATGATGGCATTTGCAATCTCATACAGCAATCGCACCTGATCAAAATCATATTCATATTCCCGGGTTCCAGCAAGCGCAACCCTTGGTATTCTGCGCAATTCAATAAGTTTATCAATAGTAGTAGCCATGCATATTGGATAATCTTCTATGCTCTTTCCATAGACACATCCAACACATGCTACTCGCATGCGCTGGGTCTCCTCATTATACTCATATTCACAAACCATATCTATAATTGAATCTGTCCAAATAAATAGACTCGTTGTCAGTCATGATATTGTGAACTTTGATCAACCCTATAATTTATCAAAGTCCATAATAAGGACTTTGACCAAAACACATGTCATTCAAAGTCCTCTATTCTACTAAAACTGTTTTTCAGACGTGTAAAAACCGACCAAACTAAACCATCAACTATATATATGAGCCATGGAGAAATATAATCTATGAAATTAAAAGGTATCTCACTGCCAATCGAAATGATGGTAATAATTGCAATAGCAGTCCTGGTTCTTGTAGTCATTGGTGCATTTTTCATAGGCGGCGCAGGAAAGCTAAGCACTGTTGATGATCTGACTGCATTTGGGCAAGGATGCCAGCAATGGAGAGCAACTGGCTGTTCTGGTACTGTTGATGGATCTGGGATAATTGTCAAAAATTATAGACCTACAGGAGAATCATCTGATCAATCTCTAAAATTAGCATGTGAAAGGCTTTCAAAATTAGATAGTGCCAATAGTTGTAAAAAAGCCTGCGGATGTCCTTGATTATATGATTGAATTCTATAGAAAAGAGTTTTAGTTATTTGCTATTTGTATCATGACTAAATCCAGAAGGATTTGGCTATATATCATGACTCTTTTCTGAAAGAAAAGAGCTATTTGTGAATATTATGAAACAGAAAATGAAAGGAATGTCCCTGCCAATGGAAGTAATGGTTATTATTGCAGTTGTTGTGCTGGTCATGGTTGTTCTTGTGGCATTTTTCATAGAAGGAAGTGGAAAGGAAATAGACAAGATTGACAAGAATGCTGCTTTTGGAGAGGGCTGCGCAAGACTGGGAACATATTACAAATGCGCATATTCTGACGACAAAACAAAAGAAGCAGCATTGAAAGAGATTATACTCAAAGACCAGGGATCTCTGCTAGATGTCTGCAAATCCCTTGGCTTCTCAGATGCAGATGCATGCTGGAGAGCCTGTTCTTGTCCTGGCTAATCCACCTAACCAAACTCTTTAGAATTTAGCTATTTGTATCATAAGAAAATCCATCAGGATTTTTACTATTTATAGTCATCCCACAAAACAATAAGGATTGTTTTGTGGGTGACAGTATCTGCAAAGGAGCAGAGCTCCTTTGAGACTTCAAAAAGCTCTGCTCCTTTGCAAGTAGCAAACCCATAGATTCATGTCTTGAATCTTTTATGGGTTTGCTATATAACAAACCAACAAGGATTTAGCTATTTAGGAACCCTGATAGATGCAAGATCATTGATATACTTGTCAAGCCTCTTTACCTCTTTTTCAATTCTCCCAATAGCAAATCTTGATTCTTTTGAGATCTCTTGTTTTTTATATTTTTCAAGCTCTGCAAGCGTTGTGTATATCTCTTTCTGCAGCTTGAACAGCATTGCATTCTTTAATCCAATTATAATATCTCCCTCAAGCCTTGCATAAACCTTTCTGTCTTTTGGATTTTTTATCTTCTTGACCATGCCAACAATCTCCAGCAGATCAAGGGATATGGAATTAGCAGCAAGTGAATAGCCTGTTTTTTTTTGCAATCTCATTCAATGACAACGGCTTTCTGGATACAAGCAGAGCAACAATAATCTTGCCATGAACCTCGCTATATCCAATAGACGAAGCAATGGAAGCAAATGTAGAATATATCTTATTCTCAATTCCTTTTTTAATAATTTAAATTAAGAAAAGACTGTTTAAAACCCTTTTTTATAGTGAAGCAACTAAATAATCAGGTATGATAACAGTTGGTTCACATACATGATGAACTTAGAGAGTTCATCTGTACAGGTTGAACATGGTTCAACCATGTATAGCTACCAGTGAAATAATATAGTGAATACTTCATTGGAGAGCTATATATCCAACAAAACTTTCTATTAGCGCTAGTGACATATTATGAATTGTTTTCTTTGTTTTTGCATTTAATTCTAACTCATCTTTGATTCTTCCTTCTGTTGCCGCATCACATGAAATACCAAGTTCTTCATAAAGACCAAGAAACATCTTTGATCTTCTGCTTACAGTCTGCTCCAATGATGTTTCGTATTCTTTTCTCTGAAAAGCAAATGCAGCTTTGAGATATTTTTCCATCTCTGAATCAGTGCTCTTTGTTATTTTTTTGGATTTCTTAGAACCTTGCACACTTTCTCCAACACGCCTAAGAAAATAAGCTTGTAGTGTTCCAGGTTCTATGTCAAATCCAGTTTCCATTGCCCTCAGGATTCCAACATATTTTTCAAATGACAGTGGCAATTCACGGCATCTGCCAAGCCAACATTGTAAGCAATTTCCTCTTGTTCTTTTTCAGTATACATATTGTGAAAAGATTTCGTGTATCTTCTAAGATGATATAAATCATCTTGAAGATTCAGGTTGACTTCTGTCAACCATGAATCCATCGGTCGATAGACCGATGGCACA
>JACRMW010000073.1 GCA_016219465.1 Candidatus Aenigmatarchaeota archaeon
GATAGCTGCATAAAAATTCGGTAAAAATAAGAAAAATGGAAGAGAAATGCAAAACAATAGGCGATTGAAACGCTAAAAATATATGTTTGATGCCATGATAATAGAATCTGATAAAAATTATGGGTTAATAAAAGTTCTCTAATATCATTGCTCTGAAATCTATTTTCTTCTCAGCCATGGAAAATTAGGCTTGCAGCTATACTGATCATAAGATTTATTATAATCAATAGAATCCATAGGTGTGGGATCATCAACAGTCCTGCCTCTGTTATCCAAATCCTCAAACTTTATTGCAAATACTTTTACAGCACTGCCATTATGATTGATTTCATAATATTCATCAGAACATTCTATACAGCCAGCCAGTCTTCTGGCTGTTCTGGCTTCTCCTAATGTTAATCTCTCTGATTTCAGACCAAATGGTTTATATGGTTCTCCTGTATGTATAAAATCAATCTTCCCATGTCCAGAAAGAATATGTTCTTGTGGTGTCATTATCTCAAGAATCTCTCTATATCCTTTTTTTATTAAAATACCTCGCAGCTCGCTGTGTAATCGCTCCCATTTGTTCCAGTACGTGCCATAATTGATTTTTTTTGATATCATTTCCCTGGCTGCATCAAAATATTTATCTAGTATTTCCAATGAAAAATGATATCTCCAAGATACATCTTTTTCAATAAGAGTATCATATCCAAATATACCAGCAGCATAATCACTAGCGTTTTCTAATTCATCCTTATCAGGAGCTCTTCTGATGCCATTGACAATCCTGTTAATTCTATTGACTTTCAATTCAAGCAATAAACCTTTTATGTAATCCATAACCATCAAAGAAAACTACATAGAAAATCTTTATAAACCCGAATCTGACCATTGGATTTTCATAAAGTCAGATTCGGTGCAAAGCCTCAATATATATTCACATCTCCTGAGCCAGAATCAGCAATAATCAAAATCTCAGGCTTTCTGACAGCAAAAAGACCTGATGAATATATTCCATCATAAGAATCCAATTCCTTTTCAAGCTGTTCTAGATCATAGGATCTTCCATCAAAAACAATGTCAAATATCTGGCATCTTCTGCCATCAACAGAATTTTCTGTTTCAAACTCAGAACCATTTGCTGTTCTCCTCAATTCTGGAAAAATATTAGACTTATTCTTTAAAAACATCGTGACATCAATAAATTTGTTTGGATTAAATTCAATTGGAACAGGATAATTACTAAAGCCAAGATATGGCGCATATTTTGCAGAATCAGCAACAACTACAAATCTGTTTGCTCTTTTTGCAAGCTCTTTTTCTTTGTGCATGCATCCTTCTTTGCCAGGATCTCCTCCACATGAAAAACTGCTGTCAAGATTTACTTTTAGCCCTCCTTTTATCAGATTTTTGTTAGGATCAATTTGATCAGCACCATCTATGTAAATAGGAAGCTTATCAGAAAATTTATCAGGCCTTAGTGTTTCTATTCCAAATTCACTTGCATATTTTTCAGTGCCAATTGAACCGCAGATAATTTTCCTGTTCTTATGCATACCTCTGTCATAGAAAGCCTTTAGAGCCTGCAATACTGTCCGGCCTGCTCCAAATGCAACAACCCCTGCATCTTCAGGCACATATTCCAGTGCCCTCAATCCAGCAGAATACCACAAGCTTTCCTGAGTAGAATTCATAGATAATTTATTTCTATATTCTTTATAAGAATAATAGAAATTGCAGAGACCTGTCCTAGCATTGCAATGAATATACTTTTTCAGATTTATTCATTACAGCCTGATGCAGTGCAACTCTCTCATTTACTTCTTTTGATGTTGGTTCTTTGAATGTAGCATATGTATACAATTCTTGTCCAACTGCGTCATATACAGTTACCATATGATTTCTATAGATAAATTTTACTGATTGTCCTGAATAAGATGATGACATAAAATCACAGAATATTACTTTATCTCCAGACATCTTAAAGATTTCATTCACAAGCCCCAGGCGAGAGTTGAACTCGCGGCCTTTACCTGTTTGGATTTATAGCTCACCGCGAAATAAACAAGATATTATTTCATGCTGAGCTATACATGGTTGAATTCTAAGACAATTCAACCTGTACAGCAAAGACTTATCAAGTCTTTGCGTACAGAAGGAATTGCAGATTCCTTCTTGTACAGGAGAAACTTTGTTTCTCCATGTATACGAACCCACATATTCATATCCTGAATCTTTAGTGGTTTCGCTATATGCAGTTTTTTCGCCAGCACTTTTTTTAAAAGGGCTGTTACCAAGGTATAGCGAAACAATTGAAGAATCAATTGCTTTAACGCTCTACCAACTGAGCTACTGAGGCATAACTTTGATTAAGATGCTATAGTATATAATCTTTTCTTTCCATTTCTAGGTTATGTACGACACTATATTGATAAAATATGCTGAGATATCCTTGAAAGGAGACAATAGAGGATATTTCTCAAAAAAACTTGCAGAGAACATAAAGCAGATGTTTAAGCGCGGAAAAATAAAATTCAGGCAGGTAAAGAGGCACAGGAATCATATTGCTATTGATGTTGCAATTGAAACAAAAGAAAAGGAGGAAGAAATAAGAAGTGTGCTGGAAAGAGTGTTTGGCATTGCAAACTTTGCATTTGCATATACATGCGACAAGGATATTGAAAAGATAAAAAAACTTGTTCTGGCTAAAGTAAATCTGAAAAAAAGCAAGAGCTTCAAAGTAGATGCATCAAGACAAGACAAGTCCTTTCCAATAAATTCAATGGAAATAGGCAGGATAATCGGCGAAGTATTGTATAATAAATTCAAGACAAAAGGCGATATGAAGAATCCTGAGACCACAGTCTATATAGACATTGCAGATAGAGTTTATTTGTATACTGAAAAAATACACGGCCTTGGAAACCTGCCTCTTGGTTCATCTGGAAAAGTGTTGTGCCTGTTGTCAGGAGGAATAGACTCGCCTGTAGCAGCATGGCTTATGATGAAACGCGGATGCCGCATTGTGTTTGTCCATTTTTACAACAGCAAGAACACAAAGAAAATAATAAACTTGATAAAATTACTGAACAACTATCAGCTAAATTCAAGAGTGTATTTAATTCCATTCAATGAATTCCATGTCAGGGCTGCTGGCGTATTTCAGAATCTTGAAATGATATTATTCAGAAGATATATGCTAAAGACTGCTCATGAGATAGCAAACCTTGAAAAATGCAAGGCAATTGTGCTTGGCGACAATCTTGGACAGGTTGCTTCGCAAACCCTTGACAATATTCTTATACTTGACCATGATGCAGCCCTTCCTGTATTCAGACCTCTCATAACCTATTCAAAACAGGAAATAATAGATATTGGCCAAAAGATTGGAACATACAAAACATCTATTGAACCTTACAAGGATTGCTGTTCAATTGTATCAAGATATCCTGCAACAAGCCCGGATTTGGAAAAAGTAATGGAACAAGAAAAGAAACTAAATATGCCATTGCTGATAAAAAAGACAATGAAAAGACTGGAAATAAAAGACATAAAATAACTAGCTCATTTCATTTGTCAAATTTTTTTCTTACTGACGACAGAGGAAGCTGACGACGAACGAAAAACGAGGGGTGTCTTTCACAAACCAATGGATAAGCGGGCGCAAGATTTATAACAAACCCACAAAAGATTCTGGACACATGGTTGAGCTATGCTCAACCTGTGCAAGAAGGAATTGCAATTCCTTCTGCACAGCAAAGACTTGAGAAGTCTTTGCTGTGCAGGTGAACTCTATGAGTTCACCATGCATGATTATGTGGGTTTGCTGCTTGCAGAAAGCATAGCTTTTTGAAATTCTTGAAATGCTTTGCATTTCAGAATCTCGAAGAAAGAAACTTTCTTCGAAGATCTCAAAGGAGCTTTGCTCCTTTGCAGATAAGAATGGAAACAAAAGAATGTCCACATTCTTTTTCATGATCGAATATAATTCGACCTGAAAATCTAAGTCAGCTATGCTGACTATAAATTTGTTGGACGACTATATATATAAATCCATATATGATTATATGAAGGTGTTAAAATGGCTAAAAAAACTGTTGCGCTAAGTGTCGAAGATTCTGTTTATGATAAATACAAAGCCTACTGTGAGAACAAAATGACTTTCTTCGAAAGTCATTTATCTTGTCAAGGAAAGAAATATTATACTTTCCATTACAATAAAAAAGGGATTATTTTATCTAAACAAGTAGAACTGTTTATGGAGCAGGAGCTTAAAAAAGTCGGTGAAAAGAATGAGTCTAAATAATGACAAGCCTAAAACCACTGAAGAATTCATCAAAAAGCAGATAAAAGAAGAGGGTATTAAAGACTTGGATAGCTTGAAGCCAATTGATCATGGAACACTGGCAAAACCCCATACAGCAGTTTACAAAATGCACAGGTATTTTGCAAGAAGACCTTTTTCTGTTTTCAATGAATTGATAAAACATTATTCTAATCCTGGAAGCATAATTCTTGACCCTTTTTGCGGCGGCGGAGTCACCGTTGTTGAAGCTTTGAGATTAAGAAGAAAAGTTATCGGTGTTGACTTGAATCCAATGGCAACGTTTATTACAAAAATGGAAGTTATTGATGTTGATTTAAATGAGCTGGAAAAAGCGTTTAAAGAGATTGAAAAAAATGTTAAAGATGAAATAAATAAGATGTATTTAACAACTTGCTCAAGATGTAAGAAGGAAACGCCTATTAAATCAATAATCAGAAGTTATGTTGTTGAATGTACTAAATGCAAAAACAAGGCAGCTATATCAGAACTCAAAAAAACAAAAAACGGCATTTATCAATGTAAAAAATGTAAATACCCATTTTCATCTTCTAAAAGTAAAAAAATAGGATTTATCCCAGTTAAAATTGAAGGAAACTGTATCTTTTGCAAGAAAGAAATAGAGAAAGAAGCGACGGATTATGACATAAAGAAAGCACAATTTTATCAAAATAAGTTTGAAGAGATTATAAAAAAGAAGAAACTTTGGCATCCAAAGATAAAAATTAAAGACATACTAAAGAATTGGAAGCCAGAAATGAATAGGATTTTAAAAAAAGATATTCAATGCTATCATCAATTGTTTAGTGAGAGAAACTTAATTGCATTATGCACCATTTTTAAAGAAATTGATAAAATCAAAAATAAAGAAATTAAAGAATTAATGCTCTTTTTGTTTACTGAAGTTCTTTGTTGGACAAGCAAAATGAGTAACGACGCAGGACACGGTTGGCAACATCATGGATATTGGTTGCCAGATACTCCTTATGAAAATAATGTTTGGCACATGTTTAACAAAAATTTTATTGCGGGAAATAGTTCTTTAATGAAAGGAAAGAGATATTCACATTCTGAAATTAATGGGTTCTATAAAGAAGCAAAAAATTTTGAAGAACTTGTTAGAAAAGATAAAACTTGTTTAATTATTAATTGTTCATCAACTAATATATCTTTGCCAGATAAATCTATTGATATTATAATCACAGATCCTCCCTATGGGGGCAATGTTAATTATATTGATTTATCTAAATTTTGGCATGTTTGGCTTAACGGAGAAATTAATAGGAAGGAAGAAGCGATAGTAAATAAGCATGAAAGAAAAACAAATCAAATCTATCGAAATTTGATGTTCAAAATTTTCAAAGAATGTTATCGTATTCTCAAACCAAACAGATGGATGGTAATGACTTTCCACAATAAAGATTTTGCAGTATGGAATGCCTTACATTTAGCAGCTCACGATGCAGGATTTATACTTTCTGAAGAAGATGGCATGATATACCAGCCACCTATACAAAACTATACCCAAACACTACACACAAGAACAAGCGGCTCAATGCTCGGTGACTTTGTTTTATCTTTCCAAAAAGCAGAAAAGAAACCAGCAATAAAGATGATTGAAGAAATTGAGATTGGTAATAAAGTCAGAAAGATTGCAGGAGAGACTATTGAATATCATGGTGGGGCAAAACTTTCAACAATTTATATGAGATTGGTTCCCTTCCTTTTGAATAATGGCCTTCTGCATAAGTTTGGAGAGAAGGACATAACTCCTTTTTTAAAGAAAGATTTTGTTGAAAAAGAAGGTAAATGGTATTTTAAGGAAAATATTGATGAAAATGGAGAGGTTAAGCCAATAGAATATGTCCCTGTTGAAGCAAGAATTGAATACTTAATTCGTTCTTTGCTTTATGAGAGAAAACAAGCGACAATGGATGATATACTTAGCGCAATATTTAGTAACCTTATAAATGGGAATGCTGCTGAATATGAAGAAATATCAAGAGTTCTTAATAGAATAGCAGAAAAGAAGGACGATAGAAATTGGCAGCTAAAAGAAATTGGCTCACAGGCACAACAGCAGATTTTACAATTCATAGAGAAAAGAGAAAAACCAAAAATTGCGCAGCCGCACATAACAGGCGAAAAACTTACAACAGAAGAATCAATCCATGACCTGATGATAAAGCAGTTGGTTGCTCTTGGAGAAGATGAAGGATACTCTTCGCATATCGGCCAAACTGAGCAAAGAAAATATGTTGAGTTTAGAAAAATGAGCATACCAATGGGCAATAATGTTCAATATGGCCTGAATAGGCAGGCGTTTGATATTATACGAGAGATTGATTTGTTGTGGTTGAAGGGCGATACAATAGTTGCGGCTTTTGAAATAGAAAAAAGCACGACAATAGACAGCGGAATAAACAGGTTTAGAAATCTTTTTGCAGCGACACCCAACCAAAATATTTCAGCGTATATAGTTATTCCTGACAATAGAGAAAAAGAAACAAAAAACAAAATCGGCTCTTTGGCGAATAGAAAAGACAACCTTCATAAAAAAATAAAATATCTAATGTTCTCTGGCATCAAAATTAAAAAAGGTATAAAAGTTGAAGAAAAGGCCAAAGAAGTGGTATGAACATGACATTAGTTAATGAAAAAATAAAGGAAATTGAATTGATATTCAGAAAATTTTTTGGTTATGATATTGGACAGACTAAACGCATTGTGGCTAAAATAAAAACAGAAGAGGACTTGGTTGAAATCTTTGAAGGAGCAAAAAATATATTTGAGAAAAACGGAAAAGGTGTTAATAAAAATTTCTTTGGAAGATATTATACTATTCTCAACGGCAAACTCACCACAGACAGCTCATGGAATAAATTTAAGAAAAATGTTTTAGAATGTATTTACAGCGACCAAGGGGTTATGATAAAAGACCTTATTGAATTCTTTATTGAAAAATCAAATACAGGAGAGCTGCCGATTGACTTTACTGTTCTAAAAGCAAGATTCCCCAAGGTTAGAAATCCGCTAGATAGATTAATTGGATATAACATAATTGAGAGGATTGACAAAAGCGGAGCAATAGCTTATTCTTTTTATGAAGAAACTATTCCTTTGATAAAAGAAATAATTAATTCCGAGTATGTAAAATCTAAATCGCCAGTTGCATTAAGTAGTGATGCTGCTGCTGAAGAATTGGAAGAAATCAAAAAAATGGATATGGAGTTTGAAACTTACCTGAAAGATTTAGTTGAAAACCGGCTTGAAGAAACTATAAAGTTTGGAGAATATCTAACTGTAAATTTCATAGCTGATTATATTAAAAAAATGTTTGGGAATGTTCTGTATTTTGATAGCGTTCTTGGGATTACCCACCAATACGCATTATCTGATGCAACTGTCTTTAATGCTGAAGGAACAATTGCTATGAAAACAGGTTTTAATCTTGCATTTTTTGGCGCGCCAGGAACAGGAAAAACATTTGCTGTTGATGATATGATAAGGGGTGACCCCAGAAAAGGAGTTGCGCCCCATGGTCTACCTGGAAGAAACAGATATTGTGGTGGTATAACTCCAGTAAGATTTATTTCTATTGGCGAAGCATACCAAGGCAGAAAATTTAATTTTATTATCCCTGAATTTAATGACTGGTTTAAGTATAAAGGAATGGTAGAGCCATTAAAATTAGCGATGGAACAAAGAGAAATAAGATATGAAAAAATGGGCGGAACTGTTGGCCCTTACAAGTTTAACTCTTTTTTCGCAACAAACTATAATACAAAAACTTTAGACAAAGGTTATAAGGTAACTGTTTCTGACCCCAACTTTAATGCCATAGAAGACAGGATGCTTTGCAGTTTGCATAAAATGACTAAAGAAAGATTTAATGCAATTGTTCAGAGCCAAAAAAGTCTGGCATTGGGTAAGATAAAGATGGAATATGCTCTAAAAATAAGAGACCATGCAACTTTAGTCTATGCTATAATGACAAGACATGAATTACTCAAAGAAAAATTCCCGCAAAAAAATGTGCTTCTAACCGAAGAACTTTACAAAGAAATAGAGAAAGCGAGAGAGTTGATCCTCGAGGAAATACAAGAAAAGTTTAAATTAATTCCATTTAGCTCTAGATTAGAAAGAAGAGCTTTACAGCTTGCCTGTGCTATGTCATTATTAAGTTATTTTTCAACTAAAAACAAAGAGCATATTGAAATAACAAAAGATGCCCTAAAATTTGCGACTAAGTTTTTTGTTGAGGAAGCGGTTGTAAGAAGCCAAGAAAAAATAGATCAAAAAAGAATCTTAAAGAAACTTAATATAGATTACTGAAACACGTCCACTCCCAATTACTCCCAATATATAGTCTGTCTTCGGCAGTTATTTACCCAATGTCAATCACAGCCCTATATCTGCTCAATTCTATGAAATCCTGTGGAATCTCGCCACTACACCTCAGTATTCTTGCGCTGTCTATGAATGCGTCAGCTTTTTCTGCATAGACATCATCAAGCTCTGGATTTACATAAAGAACATATGTCTGGTGTATATCTTCTCCAAGCGCATCGTCTGTATCATAACCAGCTTGCTGGGTATTATAACTATTCTGCGAAGCAGAATAGTTATTGCTCAAATTTGACAAAACAGTGAAATTCATGAATTCTTTTAAAAAGCCTGCTCTTTTGCTGCTGCTGAGCTTTATTTCCTGTATAATGCTGTTGTCCCCAGCATCATAGCTCATCCTGATGTCGCCTAGATCGCATAATAAAACTATATCAGGCCTTTGCGTCAAAACAGGCTTTTGAGTAACTAAAGTCATCTCACAGCTTTCTAAAAATCCCTCATATCTGTTTGATTTAAGACTGATGAAAATGCTCCCATTATTTCCTGCAGCCATGGCCTGTTTGTCAAGAATAGCACCATTCCTTATAGACTGCAGCTCTATTCTACTCACATCAGCATAATTGTCAAAGTTTGCCATGCATCTTTGTTCATTAAATCCATCTGGAATAACTGGCTTATAGAAAATGACGAGCAGAATAACTGCTGCCATTAGTATGACAAATCCAAGGCCTATATCTCTCCAATACCTGTTCTCCATGCTAAGATTTGGAATCGCATGGTATAAATTGATTTTGTAAAACTACGTATCTGTTTAGCTGTTTTGAAGCAATAATATGATTTCTAGAGGTAATTTTGAAACAGAACTTTATTTCAAGAAGTATATTTTTACTAGAAGCTGAACAGATACCCGTAATCCTGAATCGCTAAATAGTTATCCAGTAAGTTGCTCCGCAACTTGCAACAACCCACTGACAAGACGACCGCCAGTGTAGTCGTTCCCGCCGCCAGGATACCTGAAGGCAAAGAGCCCCGAATCATCGTCTCCAAGCCCACGGCGGCCACTCCTCAAACCATAATTACAATTACCAAGTCTGTAGAATTTAATGAGCACAAATCTGTTAATATCTTCCTCAGTAAATCCTTCTTTAGACAGACTATCATAAATACCCAATTCCTTGCATGCTTTTTTTACTTTTTCAGGATCATTTGTAAATTTTATTGGCCATCCATGATTTTCAGGATCAAACAAAGCTAACAATGTATTTTCCTTGTCTGTGTACGGCATTGCCAATTTTTCATTATCCTTATAAGCAGGAAACAAAAACATATCAACATCATCAAGGCCAAGCTGTTTTTTTAATTTTCTTCTAAGACCAGCAGTATCAGCACTAAAGAAAACTCTCATCTGTTTTCCATCATTTGAAACATATAATCCTGGTTTTGAACTGTCTTTAGAAAATTGCTCTGTATCTACTCTGTAAATGCCTAGGTTTTCATCATAAACCATGTTTTCTGCTCCATAAATATATTTACTAGCATCAATGATATGTTTTTTTGGGTCAAAAACAGGCTGTTTTACAAGCGTGATTCCTTTTTCACCATACATCACTCCTTCACTTACAACAACATCTGATCTTGGATTTCTATCAATGCAAAATCTCATTGCTTCTGGAACATGGGCAAGCACAGCATATTCTTGCCAGAGTTCGGCGTTTTCTGGATTCTTCATCAATATATAATAATCTGTTCCAAATTCCATTCCTTCATGATTGCCAATTTTAGGATCTGCATAAAACGTTTCAAACCTGCCTAAAGAATCTTTTATTTCAAACAATCCTTGTGTCAATAATGCCATTCAAACCACAATTTATTCTAATATCTTTACCAGTAAAGTATTTTAATTAGTCTGTTTTATCCTTTTTCCGAATGAAGCTGTAAAACAACATCAACCCCAGGTATACAACAAACTAGTAGCGCAATCTGCTATCAGATTCCTTGCTTTGCCAGACATCTATTGCAGAAAATTTAATAGCAGTTTTGTTCACTATGAAATAATGCCTGTCTTCTATCCTGCATTATAACAATCTATATATAGTGCAGAAAACTACAACATATTGGGGTTTTTTACAGTGGCAAAACACAATTGTTAAATATGCCTATAAACAATCTATTACTATATTCAAAGTCCTCTATTGATTGTACAGGCTGTTGGTGTATGGCGTATGAAATGCATTTACTGTGCTAATGATACCAAAGTAATTGACAAACGAGATGCTGAGAATATCATACGCAGGAGGCGCGAATGCCTGTCATGCAGCAAACGCTTCACAACTTATGAAAAAGCCCATGTCACTCTCACAGTAGTCAAGAAAAACAATGAACAGGAAAAGTTTGACAGGCAAAAATTGATAACAGGTCTTCAAAAAGCGTGCGAAAAACGGCCTATTCCAGAGGAAGTAATAGAAAGCATAGCAGACGAGATAGAGATAGAATTGATGAGTATTGGCGAAGAAGTAACAAGCAAGAAAATAGGCGATATTGTAATGCAGAAACTAGAAAAGCTTGACAAGATTGCTTATGTCAGATTTGCATCTGTTTATAAGAATTTTGACAGCATATCACAATTTGAGAAGACAGTAAAAACATTGAAATCCAATTAATTTCTGCAAAGCAGGAATTGGAAGAAAGGGATAAGATATGATAGTAAAAAGAATCATGAAAAGAGATGGAAAAATAGCTGCATTTTCTAAAGACAAGATAACAGATGCTATTTTCAAGGCAGCTGAGCAGGTCGGCGGCAGGGATAGAAAACTTGCAGATGATCTTACTGCAGAGATTGAGAGAATTCTTGAGAAAAGAAGCACTGAGCAAAGAAACTATATTCCTACAGTTGAAGAAGTCCAGGATCTGGTTGAGAAAGTTTTGATGGAACAAGGCCATGCAAAAACAGCAAAAGCATACATCATTTACAGGCAGGAACGATCAAAAATAAGAAATGAGGCAAGAAGGATTCTTGGTGGAAGATTTACAAAAATGTACAAAAAACTAAGCCTGAATGCGCTGAAAATACTTGCAGCCCGCTATCTTGTCCAGGACTTAGATGGCAATGTAGTTGAATCTCCTGAAGAAATGTTTGAGCGCGTTGCGCGGGCTTTGGCAGAAGTGGAAAAGGATTATGAAAAGTCAGATGAACAGATAAAAAAACTCCAGAAAGAATTTCTTTCTGTTCTCATGAATCTGGAATTTCTGCCAGGCGGAAGAACACTGACAAATGCAGGCGGCCCAACAAGGCTTGTGTCAAACTGCATAGTCCTTCATCCAGAAGACAGCATGGAAGGAATATTTGAAACATTGAAAAATGCAGCGCTCTTGCAACAGGCTGGCTCTGGACTTGGATTTCCATGGCACCTGCTAAGGCCGGCAGGAACAAGAACAGTCAGATCAAGAGGCGTTGCATCAGGCCCTGTTTCATTCCTAAAAATTTATGACAAGGCATTCGGCACAATAAAACAACAAGGACGGCATGGAGCAAACATGGCTGTGATGAGCGTGACGCATCCAGATATTCTTGAGTTCATACATTGCAAAGAACGTGAAGGAGACATGAAAAACTTTAATATCTCTGTTTCACTGACAGACGACTTCATGCAAAGAGTGATGACAAATGATCCAATCCCATGGATATGCGAATGGCGTGGAATTGAAACAAAGCCAAGAAGAATAATAAGAGACCGTTATGACATAGTAGAGAAGATAACAGAAGAGACAATAACAGCCAGAGAATTGATGGATGAAATAGTCAATGCATCATGGAACAATGGCGAGCCTGGCATAATGTTCTCAGACAACATAAACAGGACAAATCCACTGCCAAAGCTGGGACGAATAGAAGCATCTAATCCCTGCGGCGAACAATATCTCCATGATGGTGATGTATGCAATCTCGGCTCTATCAATTTGGATAGGTTTGTGAAAGATGGCAAAATAGACTGGAACAGGCTGAAATCAGTCACAAGAACAGCAATAAGGATGCTTGACAATGTCATAGACCTGACAGATTTTCCAGTTGAAAAAGTAAACAAGACATTCAGGGCAAACAGGAGAGTAGGCCTTGGTGTAATGGGATTTGCAGACATGCTAATTCAGTTAGGAATTGGTTATAATACAGAAGATGGTTGCAGGACAGCTGAAAGTGTGATGAGCTTTATACAAGAGTGTTCTCATGAAATGTCCAGAGAACTGGCAGATGAAAAAGACGTATTTCCTAACTGGAAAAAAAGCATCTATGCTGATCAGGGAATCAGAATAAGGAATGCTGCAGTCACGTGCATTGCGCCTACTGGAACAATATCAATGGTATGTGATGTATCCAGCGGCATAGAGCCGCACTTTGCATTGGCATTTTCAAAATCGCAAATAATAGGCCAAAAATCAATGCACTATATAAACAAATATCTTCTCAATAATCTGCAGGAAAAGGGTCTGTATTCAGACAATCTTATGGATGAAATTGTAAAAAAAGGATCAATTCAGAACATGGATCTTCCTGATGATGTTAAAAGAGTATTTGTAACATCTCTTGATATAGATCCAGAAGGCCATATAAAAATGCAGGCTGCTTTTCAAAGGCATGTTGACAATAGCATATCAAAGACCTGCAATTTCCCATACGAAGCAACAAAGGAAGATGTCAGAAAAGCATATGTTCTAGGATGGCAGCTTGGATGCAAGTCCCTTACTGTATATAGATCAGGCAGCAGAAACATAGAAGTCCTTCACTTGATTAAAAAGAATGAAGACAAGAAAACCAGTGATAATCAAACAATACCATTGTCAAAACCATCTCAGATGTATATGCAACAATCGTCAGCGCCAAATCCGGCAACAACAATTGCCCAATCTGCACAGCCAATAGCTATTGCACTGCCAACAGTCTCTGTCAAGACTATAACAATCTGCCCTGAATGTTCAACAGCACTCCAGCCAAAAGACGGCTGTAAAGCATGCCCATCTTGTGGTTGGGGAGCTTGCCAATTATAAAAACTTGCAGAGCAAGTTTTTATAAATCATGCCAAAGTCTTTGAATAAACAAGTTTATTCGATGCATCGGAAAATATATGTTTTCCGAATACCAAAGTTATAGGATAATGCTGTTGTGAATATAAGCGAATCCATCATTCTCCATCCCACTATCCTTTTCTTTCATGATTTATTTTTGCAGCTAGAATAGCAAAACCAGAAACACGTGCTGTTTATTCTCTGGTTTTGCTATATTGTTGTCAATTCTTCAAAAACCTGCCAATTTTGCTCTTCGCAGCCTCCCGCGCCTTCTGATGCTTCTCCAGGAATTTTGTAAGCAATTCAACAGTATATTGTTTTAATTCGCCTGTTAACAGCTTGCCGGATTTGTAGTCTTCTTCTATTTTTTTTATCTTTTTGTCCTTTGGCTCTACGAATGCATAAAGCCACTGAAAACACACATCTATCTCAGGATTTCCTCCAAGTCTTCTATGCTCTTCCAAGCTGTTGCGTCCTCCTGAAAAAGCATGCTTCATAATTTTATCATTTGCCTCCTCAACAGAATCTGTCAAAGAAACATATGAATAAGGATCACTGCTTGACATCTTGCCTCCTTTCAAGCCAGGAATGAATTTATGGCATGTTGAACTTAACTGAATAAAGGATAATTTAGCTGAATCATTTGATGATTCAGGTATTTGTAATCTATCTGATGATATTTTAACCGAATCTTCAGAAGGCCCAGTTGTCATTCGCTGTGAAATATCTCTGGCAAGCCTTATATGCGGGTCTTGATCAAAGCCAACTGGCACTATTGTTGGAACAGGTCCTTCTATTAATTGTGGGTGAAGCATATCAGAAACCTGTATAAGTGCAGAGGTTATCTTTCCAGGACTAAGATCGCCATAGATCGCCTGTATTTCATTAAATGTAATATGTCTTGCCGCCATTGCTGCTAATTTATAATATTTATTTGATTTTTCAGAATCTTTAGATCTGTTTGATTGAAAATAAAAATCAAGATTCTTTGGCTTCAGTCCTAATGCAATATAATTCACAAGATATTCCTCAATAGCTATTTTTTTCAGTTCTTCCAGATCGCCAAGCCTTGTATTATAAGCCTCTAGATCAGCAACACATAGATAGATTTTTGCGCCAAGTGATTGATAATAGAGAATCTGGTCAGCGACAAGCTTGTGGCCAAAATGAAATTTTCCAGAAGGCATCAGTCCAGTCATCATTATAAACTGTTTTTTATTAGCAATAGCATCAGCAATCCTTGAAAAATCCCTCTGGCCATAAACAATTCCGCGCCTGAACAAGATATGATCAGGTATTTTTCCAATATATTCATCCATGCCGGCAATTCCAAACTGCTTCATCAGCTGCTCATAATCAATCTCTCCTTTCACTTCCCATGGATTCAGAACATTTTCCATAATAGATCATCATACCAGTCAATTTCTCTGAAAGAGAAACTAATTATCATAGCCGTTCTTTGAGAAAGAACAGCTATTTGTTATAAGTAATAATTAGCAATCTCTTATTTAAATTATATTCTTCAATTCAATTGCTTTCATTCTACAGTGTCATACAGCGTTTGAAAACAATCGCACAATTCACAAAAACACTCCATAGCTGAGAAGAACCACGACAAACCCGGCATAAGCAGACATCAGGCAGATTCCTTCCAACATATTGAATCTTTTATGAAGCGCAAATCCTATCAAGACCCCGCTTATTGCAAGGAATGAATACATTGTCATGGCTGTAATGCTGTCTACCACTATTGGATTGAACAAAGAAACTATTCCAAGTATAAGAACTACATTGACAACAACAGACCCTATTACATTTCCGATTGCCAATGGGATATTTCCTTTTCTGACAGCAATTATGCTCACAGTTAGTTCTGGCAAAACCGAACCAACTCCAATTACAAGCGCGCCTATGATCATTGAAGAAAGTCCAAATATATCAGCAATGTCCATTGCTGAGCTGACTGTAAAATGCGCGCTCATGATAATCGCGGCAATAGAAATTATCATTATAGCAGCATGCTTTACAAGCTCTGGGGTGACTATCCATGGCTTTTTGCCATTGTCTATTTTATAATGTCTTTTGACAATCACATGCAGAAACAAGCCAAACAATAATATAGAAAACAGCCCAAACATTACATCTATCCTGCCTAGTATCAGGGCAAATACAACTATCATGCTTGAGAGCAGCAGGGTTTCAATAACCTCAACATCTTTTTTGCTCAGGACAAACCCTGCAAAACAGATTATCCCAAAAACAATAGTCATGTCAGCTATGCTTGAGCCGAACAATGTTCCGATTGAAAGTGTCTGGGTATTTGCAAACGCAGACAGCATGCTCACTGCAAATTCAGGCAATGATGTGCCTATGGCAATAAAAACAATGCCTATTGCAAACTCATTAAAGCCAGTAATATGCGCTATTCTTATCGCACTGCTTACAAGGGTTTCACTGGAAAGAACCAGAATAATCAAGCTTGCAGCCAATACCAGAATCGGAACAAATGCCATAAGATTATTTGTTTCAGATTATAAATATACTCGTTCAACACAAGAAGAAATAAAGCTAATTGCTTTTTATAGCAACACCGGGTAATAATCAGATATGATAATAACAATATCCGGAACACCCGGATCTGGAAAAGACACTGTTGCAAAGATCATATCAAAGAAATTTGGCATGAAATTATACCAGATGGGAAACCTGTGTAGAGAACTTGCTGCAAAGCATAAACTTACTCTTCAGGAACTTAATGAATTGGGAGAAAAAGAAATCTGGATAGACACAGAAATAGACAACAAGACAACTGAGCTTGGAAAAAAGGAAGATAATTTTATAGCAGTAGGCAGGACAGCCTATCATTTCATACCACATTCTATAAAAATATATCTTGATGTTGAGCTAGACAAAGCAGCTGGAAGAATAATGCATGACAGGGAAAACAGAAAGAATGAGAATATTCAGAGAAACATAAGAAAAGAAATAGAGCTTATCAAGGAGCGCATTGAAAGCGATAGGTCGCGATATAAAAAACACTATAGCATTGACATAACAGACCAGAATAATTATGATTTATGGATAGATACCACAAAGATAAACGCAAAACAGGTTGCTGACCAGATAATCAAATTCATAAAAATCCGAATTACAGAACGCGTCTCACAAACCCTGAGAAACAACAAACATGAACCAAAAGAATATAGAGGACTTTGAATAGCATGCTTTTTACGCAAAGTCCTTATTGCGAACTTTGCCAAAATATGGGTTAATCAAAGTTCTCAATGTATCATGATTATTCCGAAAGAATAGCTATTTGTATTATAAGATTTGTGAAGCAAATTACTATTTGTAAATATTGACTCTTTTCTGAAAGAAAAGAGCTATTTACACCGTAAGATGTTTGCCAAACTAATAACTTTCTGCATCCAATCCAACTATTTTTGAGAAATCTTTTATATTTCTAGCAAGCAATGTTTCTCCTTTTGCAATAGCAATGCCTGCTATCATTGAATCTATAGCATCTATTTTTTTTCCTTGTTTACAAAGACTGCCGTCTATTTCGCCTGATTTCTTAGCGCTCTCTGCATCAAAATGCCAAATTATAAGATTGGAGAGAAGTTGTAGAACCTTTTGCTTTTCAACGTCTGGTTTATTTGACTGCATAATTCCAGAATAAAGTTCAAATAAAGTAAGCGTAGTCATTATCTGAGGCTCTCCTCTTGAAACAAGCTGTCTTAATTTAATGACAGCTTTTTCATCTTTTCTCATAATATCTATCACAAATGCTGTGTCCACTATCATTTTATAGCCTCTTTTATTCTTTCAATTCTATTTCGCATATCCCTGCGTCTTTCATTTATATGTTTGGACACCTCCTCAGCTTCCTTTTCAGTCATTGCGCCAATAAGATCAGATAAAGTAGATTTTCCAGTTAATTTTTTAATAACCTCGCTAAAACTTTCCCCTTCTGTTTTTCTAGACGCCAGTCTTTCATACGCGTCTTCTGAAATGGTTAATGTTTTTGACACAGAATCACACTTTACTAATACACTCATATATGTTTAAACATATTTAAACATGTCTATGGTATATAAATGAAATATACCCACTCTAGAGTAACACAATCTTTATATATCATGGGCTGCACTATATAGTAATACTACTACCAGACAGTGGCTTAGACTGCTAATCAATGCTGTCTGGTTGTGGGGTGTGGTGTTTTAATGAAAAAGATTGTATTGGCTGTGGTGTTGATTGCTGTATTTACACTAAGCTACATATCAGCAGGGCCTGCTGCAACTGCTGTTGCCTCAAGCATTGACAACAAGGCTTTGGAAAAAGACTCTCCGCAGGATCATGTATCAGAGAGCCAGATTTTTGTAGACCAGGATAAAGTGACAATTGATATTAAAGAGGCGTCATGGCTGACATTCACAGACACAAATTCCATGGACCCTGTGTTTGATGCAGGCGCAAATGCCATTATAATCAAACCGAAAACAATTGAAGATATCAAAGCAGGGGATATCATATCATATTATTCTGATTATGGACTGATAATTCACAGAGTCATCAGAGCAGATTTTGATGAACAGGGTTGGTATGTTATTGCAAAAGGCGACAACAACCCTGTTGAAGACCTGCAAAAGATCAGATTCAGCCAGATACATGGAGTTGTTGTGGCTGTGATATATTAACAAATGGTAAAATAAAATGAAATATGTCGAAGCTCCTGCAAAGTATGATGGTGATAAAATATGGCAGCAGAGAACAAATTAGGACAACCGACTGAAGAAGGCGCAAGAAAATACATACATTATTTGATTGAGTATGTTCAGAGAAATCAATAAAAATGGTAGATAACAATGCTAGAAAATTGTATAGAATCTTTGATAGAAAAAACAACAGGAATACCAAATGACTATGTTGGCGAACTTTCAAGATTGAACATTATATACCAACAAAAAGGACTGGGCGCAGTAATTAATGAAATTAATGAAACCAGAATTCCTACATTTGAGAGAAAGCGGGAAATGATGAAAACAAACGGCACAAGATCTGAGAGATATTCTTCAGAAGAAATTGACGCTATGTACAAGGTGACCGATTTCAATAGGGGAAATGTATTGAAATTGGATGCAACTGTACAAAGCCTGAACTATCATGCAATGTCTGGCAGTCTTACAGATGATATGTTCAGAAATTTGTATAATGAATGCATTAATGCTGTCTATGGAAAGAATACTGCCAATAATTATCTTTTGCAAAAGTGTGAAATAGTATAAGGTTTGAAAAGATTTCGTGTATCCACAAATGTGGGAAAACCAAAATCTTTATATACCATAAGAATAAAAGTATTGTTTGACAAAAAAAGTCAAAATATAATAAAAATAAAAAGTGATGGAGAATATGACAACAACATATTGCAAAATAAATATAATGCCAAGCAATGTTGGAGGAACATATATTCACGAAAAAGGCCCTGCATCAGCAGAAACATCTGTGGAAGATGTTATGGAATATCAAAAAGGGCACGAAACAAGGCCAGATAATTATAGATTTGTGCCAATGATGCCAGACAGCACAAAATGTTTTGGATCAATAAATGTCAGTTTCTACCCTGATAAATTATCTAAGAATATTGATTATACAGCTGTTGATATCAATGCTCTAAACAGGGCTCTTATATCTGGTACAATGCCATTTGGAAAAATGGCAGCAAACTATTTATATGAAAAAAGGCCTAACTATATTGATTATCCTAGAATAATGGGAGCTGCCTATGCAAACGGAAAAAAAATGAGAGATTATGTGGATAGTCTTCTCTCGACTAGGTGCATTGCCACTGCATATAAATTGTCATCACGTGCATTGCTTTCAGAATTGTCTGATTTTCTAACGCTTTTACCAAATTTGTCTAATAGCAATCAAAAACCATGGAATGGGCTTGATTTTTCAGTTTCGCTTTATGGGAACCCGCCAAATGAAGAAGAAATCAGACAAATTGAAAAAAACCTTGCATGTTATCTAGAAGGGCTTACAAAGATACCAGTATCAATCACTGGAAAGTGCCTTACTCGCAAATGAGGCCAGATATATGATAGAATCAGTGTTATGGAAAACATGCGAAGATCCAAATGAATGTCTCAGAGACCTTAGAGAAAGAGGGCTAAAAATATACAAACCAACATCAGCACCACAAATATTTCCAGAAGAATATGAAAGATCTCAGGGATATCAGAAATAATTGTTGTGACCATTTCAGAGAGTTCTAAGAAATTTTGAAAAGAAGGAACTGTTTATCATATCTAAACAGAGTGAAGCTATTTTCCAGCCTTATTAACAGCTTTCATTTCTCGTTTAAATTGCTCCTTCATCTTTGGCACCTTTATAGTGGAATTGCACTTGTTGCACTTGAAAGAAAAAGGCCTTTGCCATTGGGACTCATGATAACCATGGTGACTGCATTCAGGACAGATATATTCTACCCTGGCTATGTTGTCTGCTTTTAGCACCAATATGCGCATCTTGCCTGCTTTTTTGCCTGCCTTATTCAGAGCATCTCTCCGTGTATGATAAGCGCACTGACTGGGAAGAATACTGTTCTCTTGAACAAACTTCTCAAGTATGTTTAGTTCTGTCATTAATACCACTAAAGAATCCTTTGCGCCAAGTATATTAATACTTTTCTAGCATTGTATGGATTGCTTCTCTTCTCTGACTTTCATAAGATAATCAAATAACTTCTCACATTCGCCATTTGTAAGAATTAAGCATTCTTCTGATTCTCTCTTGGCAGCGCAGAGATAAACAGAATAAACAGAATTGTCTTTGTCGTTGACAGGAGAATATTTGACAAATCCAATGCCAGGCACATTTATTCCCTGTTTTACAATTTCTAGAAACCCACTGTTTCTGAGATTTTCAATGACATTGCCTACATGAATATCTCCTCTATATTCATTATTAACTGTATAATTAGCCATAATTATCAGAGAAATATTTATTGCATAGTCTTTTAAAACTTAATCAGTATATTTCTATCATAACTATTCTGCGAAGCAGAATAGTTATTTGTGATAGAATGTATACAAAAATGATTGAAAAAATAAAAAGCCAGACAGGCTCAAATGGCGAAAAAGGATGGCCAGTTGCTGTTAGGGACAGGATAGCATTTCCAGCATTTTCAGAATTGAGAGTAACTGAATCCTGCATAGGCTTGACATTTTTATGGACAATGCGCGATGCTGTCCTACCAAAGTTGGAAAAAGAAAATCTGGCAATAGCCACAAACTTCTACACACCAGCTGGATTAGAAGGAATGGTAAGGAATATACTGGGAAATCCATTTATACAATATATCATACTTCTTGGAGAAGAATATTCAAGCAAAGCAAAAGACAGCCAGATATCTGAGATGACAAGCGCAAATGCAATCAGAGCTTTTTTTGAACACGGCATTGACAGCAGCAGAAAAATCAAAGGATTTGAAAACTCTGTCCACTTTGACAAGAACATACCGACAAAGGAAATTGGAAATATAAGAAAAAATGTTGAACTAATAGATCTCAATAGAAAAATGCCTTCTGCGACACTGGATGAGAAAATAAAAGAAGCAAACAATCTTGCAAAAACACTTGCAAAAAACCAGCCATTCCAGGAGCCTGCTGTGTTTTCATATGAAGAATCCTCAGATGTTTTTCCATATGAAGGAGGCCCTCTTATTGTCCATGGATCAACAATCCCGGATGCATGGATAAAAATGATATATAATATCTATAGATACGGCTGCCAAAACCTAATGAATGCAAACACAGACAGATGGGTAAAAGAGATAAACAACATGGTTGTTGTTATTCACGACCCGCAGAACATGGACCTGTCGCTAAATCCATTCCTGGTGACATTGACAACAGAGAAGATAGAGGCATATAAAAAAGAGATTCTCTCGCCTCTTCTTCCAGATGGAAAAGCCTATACATATGGAAACAAACTCAGGGCATACTATTATCCTTCTGCAAAAGAGGTTCTTGATCTTGTGAATTCAAAAGAATATAAGGACTTTGAATTCAAACAGGGGCCATGGCTTGATGCAAATATTGTCTACAAAGAGAATATTAAGATAACTGAGCGCAGCGAAGCTATCTACTGTGAAATAGACCAAATACAGGATATTATTGATGTTCTGAAAAAAGATCCTTATTCAAAAGCGTGTGTTGCCATGAGCTGGCATCCTGCAGACGAATTAATGAGAAAGCACAAAAGCAGCCCCTGCCTTGTCCTGATTCAGGCAATGGTGCAGAATGAAAAATTAAATCTCATGGTATTTTTCAGAAGC
>JACRMW010000068.1 GCA_016219465.1 Candidatus Aenigmatarchaeota archaeon
GGCGGAAACAGATCAACGAACGGACGTCATGATTATGAAGTTATTTCTTCAGTCATGCAAACATGCCAGTTGAGAAATGAAAGTTTTTCAGAAATTGTCATGAATGAGCTGAAATCTACTGCTGATGGCTGAACAGATACGCCAACTGGTATTTAAATATATGTTACCTCAAGATAGTTATATATATGTGAATAGAGTATCATAAAAACGGGGAGTAATTATGACACATTCAAGAGGTATTGGAAAGACAATTGCCACTGCTTTGCTTGGAGCAATGCTGCTTCCAGCCACGCCTGTATTCTCTGATTCAAAATATATGACAATGCCTGTTTATGCAGATAATGCCAATGCAACATATTCACAATCAACAGAGCAAACACAAAATGAAATAGACAAGCTCTGCAATCAATATCATAATAAGCAAATGGTTGAAGAGATATTTAATTATTATCATAAAATAAATGAAAAAGATGCTGTGGAGATGACAAAATATACATTGCAATATCTGGATGCTAAATTTAACAATGACCAATATATAATGAAATTAGACAACAATGTCCCTGATCTTTCTAACAGCGATTTTCTGAATGGATTTCTTAGATACATGACAAAAGAACAGGCACTAAACACAACAGACGCATGGAGAGAACGAATGGAGCATATGCAATATTATCGCTCAGTTGACAGTGTCTTCAATTGGATGGTTGGAATAAATTATCTCACAAAGAATGTTGGCAAAGGAAGGGATATTTCTTATGATGAACTAAAAAAGGAGCTGACAGATAAAAATATTATTATAATTGGATATTTTACAGAAAATGATTTGGCTGCGGCATTGAATCTAAGAAAGATAAAAGATATGACATTTCTTTTTCTCAGTTCTATTACAACACTAAAAGATATTGAGGAATATTTAAAAGGTGATGAAAAAGCGGCAGATGAATTCAGAGTTCGTTATCCAGGGGTACTAGAAACATTGAAAAAAGAGAAAATAGAAGGCAGAAATATAAAGATTATTTTAACGCGTATTCCAGGATATGAGGAAGAATTTGATGAAAAATATTATTTGGATGAAAAAGATGTTTATCCAACAGATCATAGAATAGCAGAGAAAGCCGAAGAATTTATAAAAACACATAAAAATGAAACCTTGACTGTTATTGTCAGACCGTTTAATGTAATTCCTATAAAAGAAATTCTTGGCAAAAGAAAACCAGAAGAAGCATTTATAATCAGTCCTCTTAATTTCAGATTGCCAAATGATCTGCCTGCTTGCATAGAACATGGTGAAGGAAATTTAGTTAAATATGATAGTTATATTGGACCTGGTGGGTTTTTAGATTTTAGTAAGCTTCTATCCAAATAGGTCTGTGGCAATTATTGCCGCGCTTTTTCTGCCTGATATTCTATTGCTTTTTGCTGATTTATATATTTGGCATTATTTTTGTCATCTGGATGCAGACATCTAATAGCACATGGTTGTTTAGGATCAGTTGGTTTTTCAGCCCCATCACATCTTGGGCTTGCTCCGCATGACAACTCACATGCGTCTGCCCGACTATATCTCCAATCCACAGCAGCAGAGCTTACTTTCTTTGGATTGCTATAATCACGAATAACGCTGATGCCATCGCCCTGTATTCCTCCGCCTTTGCAAGTAATTGTAGTGCCCTGTCGCCACCATTCAAGACCCAAACTAACAATCTCTAAACTAAAGGCTGATCCACATTCATTATATTCAGTGCATTCCACATTATTAAATTTGTTTCCTTTGCTATCTGTATAAATTCCTCCTTTTCTTATAATTTGCTTCTTATCTGGAACAGTGTTTCCAATAATCTTACCAAACTTCGGATCATTTTTCACTAGTTCATAATTTGTGCCAATTATGTTTGCTTCAGAAACTGGAATCTGATTTTCAATAAATTTTCTTGTCATTGCTTCTTTTAGTTCTTCAGGATCAAATTTTTTAGGAGTTTCCAATGGATGCTGTGCAAAGACAGGCGCAGCTCCAATCAATAGAATACATGCAATTGTTGCAAAAATTATTTTATTATTCATATAATCTCACCAATGCACTTGAATCAAAATTTGCGCCATCTGCATATTCTTTTGCATCTGTCAAAAGAGCCAGCGCAACACCATTGTTTGCAAGCTTTATCAGGGTTTCCTGTGTAAGTTCTGGATATTTATGGACAATAATAAGAGTATCATAATTTATAAGACTGTTATAATCTGCAATTGTAACAGATATTTTATCAACTGGTGTAAATGATTTTAGCATTTCAGTATAAACAGCGTTTTCCTTATCATCAGAATTCTTAGAAACAATAACAGCTGCGCTAAAACTAAGATCAGGCAGGGATATTTTTAACCAACAGTCTTCATTAGCATAAATCCAATATCCTTTTCCTTTCTCAACAGCATTGGTTTTATAAAATCCTCTGTTAGCATCATATCCATAAACAGCCGTTATCTCACATCCCCTATAAAATATCCAAGTCCTGGTTTCATTTTTTCAAGCTCTGTGAACTTATCATCCCATTTTCCGGATTCTGCATTGTAATGATAAATTGCTTTTATGCTGCATGTATCATAAGAAGATTCGGCCTGCGAATCTTTACTATTTGTATCATAAGAACCTGCATCAACAGGTTTACTATTTGCATCATAAGAACTCTCTGATTTTACTATTGTAAAATCAGAATACGGTGCTGATACAAAGTTCCATCCACCTGCCAACTGCATAACATCTTCTGGCAGTTTAATATACGGCAACTGTGCACTCTTGTCAATAACAGAAACCTGGCATTTTTCCAGAGAAATAAGCTCTTTTTCACGATAAGCAAACTTGCCTTTTGCAAGATCACTTTCACATCCATCAGAAGTATACCAGCCTTCTTTATCTGTGCCTATATTTTTGCACACAGCAGCGCATGCGCTGCATGCTTTGTCATAAATATCATCCCTGCCAAATCCTGTCCAGTATTCCCCATATGTTCCTGAATATGCATTGACAAGAACCTTTGTGCACACTGGAATTTCTTTTTTGACAACAATAAAACCAAGTTTGTCATCAGAAACATCTTTATTTTCCAATGCGCTATAATCAATTATACTAATTCTATAAAATCCTGTTCCAGGTGATGAACTTCCTGCGCTTGATGTCTCATATGTTCCAATTTCTATACTGTCCTTAATCAATGATATGCCTGCATAAACATCTCCAGCCCACATACATTGCAATGACGACTTGCATCTACCATCCCTAATTCCATTTAATCTAATATAGAGATTCTCTGATTCTACAAACCCAGTCTGTCCCTGCTTTAACTCAAATGGCTTTCCTAATTCAGACACAATATCATAAGAAATTTCGTTAGAGATTTTACTATCTGCAAATGCAATTGTTCCAGAAACAATTATAATAACAGATATTATTAATGCAAAAATTGTATTTCTTTTCATTATAATTTCCTATCTCACTAACTATTCTGCAACGCAGAATAGTTAGACAGGCAGCACTGGCGTTGATTCAATTCCAGCATCGCCAGGAGGAACAGCCTGAGGAACCTGCATCTCTGTGCCTGGCTTTGTTGACAACTCTCCTGATGTTGTGGATGTTGATGGCTCTTGAGATTGCTGCACAGGTAATTCACCGCCTTTATCTGGCGTCAATGCGCAGGTTGTTGTAGCTGCTGTTGAAAGAGGTCTGTGTTTTACAAAATATGCTTTTGTCGGCTCTAACTGGCCTGTTGCCAAATCTACTAAAACATAATCCCTTGAACCAGCATCAAATCCTCCATATACTGCAACTATATTGCAATCCCCTTTAATATCAAAAATCTTGGCTGGCTCAAAAGTTCCTCCTATCATATTATATCCCTTTTTCAATACACCATCTCCATCTTCTCCTAAATTAGATGTTGAGATTCCTGTTCCGCTCTCTGCCATAAAAGTTATTTTGCATGTTGTCGTGGATGCTGTAGAAGCTGGCCGATGTTTTATAAAATATCCATACCCTGGTTTTAGATCATCTATGCTTGCAACAGAGTCATCATAATCTTGTTTATCAGAATTATAGTGATAAATAGCCGCTATATTGCAGTCAGTGCTCACTGGTTTTTTAGCTCCTGTGAATGGCACAGAAACCAGATTATATCCTTTCTCAAGAATTACCTCTTTTGTAACAACTCCTGTGAATTTTCCACGGGACGTTGAAAGAGGGCCTGCAAAAAACAAAGATGCTATTACAATAACTATCAAAACAACTGAAATCAAATATAAATATTTTTTTTCCATACAACCACTCAAGATTTATAGCAGCCTTATAAATATATTATTGATAATCAGCTTGCTGGGTATTTATGCAGGAGCTGGCGCTGGGTTTATGTCTTTTGAAATGGTTTTTGCCTGTCCTAAACTATCTGTTACAGTTAATTTAACAATATAGAAATCTGTTGTCAAAAATGTGTGTGCAGGCTTTTCTACTGAATATTCTGCTTCTACAACACCTGTATCATCATCTGTTATAGTCCATGAATATGCATAAGCACCTGTTCCTCCACTTGCAACAGGTGTAAATGTTATTGGAATGTTTTTCTTTGGAACTCCTGTCCATGTAAAGCCGCTTAACTGCAATGGTTCTGCTGCAACAGCCTGTTTGCATTCTAGTGTAAATGCATCACATCCATTTGCGCAGGCTTGTTTCAGGTTCCATGCATTTGCACTGCATATTTCAAGATTTGTTCCCTGACATCTTAATCCTCCTTCTGCACATACTGGCTGCTGAGGCTCTTGTGGCTGTTGACTGACTGTGCTAACTTCTGAAACATCATTAATATTACCTGCCTTTCCATAGAATCTTGCCTCTTTTTTCTTCAATGCTGTTTTATAGTCATCTAATTTTGCAACAACCCTTCCACCGCGTCTAGTATCTTCTGCAGTTGTTCCTGCTACAATCAAATAATTATTGCCTTTTTGCTTTACTGTCTTGAATATTACAAAGTCCTCTCCTGGCCAATTGCTGCAAGTATATGGGAATTTGCCAGCAGCTGCTAATTCAGCTACTTTTGTATTTACACAAGGCCCTCCTACTAATATCATATTCTTTGCATCTGTCTTCAAATCAACAGCTGCTTCTGATACACCAAGCTTTCCTGCAATATCAGAACCTCCTATGTTATCACTAAGTGCAGCTGTTGAACCAATAACTATAGCAAACCCTTCTGCATTCTTATTATTCTTAATATCATCAAATGTCTTTGAAACAAATGGCTGTAATATATATTCCTTGCTCAATGTCTGGCCTGCTATGATTGTTGCTGTTTCTGAAATATCATCATATCCTGCAAAGCTTGCGCTGATCTTATATGTACCAGCTGATAGAGTAAATTCTGTTCCACTCTTGCTTACTCCATCAATAAATACACCAGCTCCTGCAGGCTCTAATGATAATTTAAGCATTCCTTGTGTAGGAGCAGGACAATCTTTCTCTGTCTGTGACTGTGGTTCCTGAGACTGTTCACATCCTGTCAATACAGTGCATGTTCTTTTGCTCTTTGCACCACTGGCATCAGCAGGGCATGCAGACCATTCTGTGCATGTCCATGCTTCCAGACAGCATTGCTCTGCTTCTATTGGCTTATTAATATTCAATGGACAGTCATTTGACTTTGTAATTGTTCTTGTCTTTATTTTGTTAATGCACACTCCCCATTCTCCTGTGCTCCATGCTGGTGTGCATGCTATATCAGTATCAATAAATTCAAACCTTGTGCTTGCCTCCTTACCTGCCTCTATATTCACGCTTGCAGATTTATCAGCATAATTCTTTAGTGTTGCTTTCACAGAATATGTGCCAGGGCTTAATGTAAACCTGGCTGTTCCAACAGCATCAACTGCTTTTGTCTCAGAGCCAATTGTAATTGCAACGCCTTCTTTATTTGCCTGCACCAATAACTGGCCTGATACTGGCACTAGTGTATATGTTTTTGTAATCTGTTTTTGATTGATATGA
>JACRMW010000069.1 GCA_016219465.1 Candidatus Aenigmatarchaeota archaeon
AGATGTGATTAAACAGAGGCTTGAGAATGACACTACTATAAAACATATAATAACAATATCGCCTGAAAACGCCGAGCCACTGCATCTGAGGAAAGAAGCAAGAAAAATAGCATTTATAAAAGACATGAGAAAAGGGCACGGCAAATATCCAGATGCCCATATAATGTGCTATAAATAAATCTCGTTAGCCTGATCCAGAATTAGCCAGTAAAAATATCTCATTCTTGACATCCACTTCATCAACACTGTTTATAACAAACTCCATTCTGTCAAAATACGTGTTTTTCTTGAGTTTTCCAGAAAATATATATTCTCCATATCTTGCCCTGCTAAACAACCCAGAAACCCCTTCTCTAAGCACAATGTCCTTTGCCTGGTTTGTTGTGACGCCAACTATCTTTTCAGCAGTTTCTTTAAACATCACACATCTTATATTGCCAGTGCCATCATCTATTATACCAGTCACTCTCATTGCATATTGTGGTTCAATAGAGCCATGGGTCTTGCAAACATAGCCAGATTCATTCTCCTTTAGGCTAAATCCGCATTTTGGGCATATCTCGTAAAAAGGGCTTGTTTCAAATATCTGCAGCAGAGCAGCCCTTATTTCATACGCCCCTTCTTCAGTCATCTCATTAATAGAAACCCGTCTTCTTGTGCCCTGTCCATATTTCTCAAGCTTGCCAAATCTGCCAACCCTGATCTCAGAACCAAAAGGCCCTTGTTTGACAAAGCCAGTCACTCTTATAAAGTCTCCTTGTTTCAAGCCCTCTACCCTGTCAACCTCATTGTTCCAGAGAACAAGCCTGATAGTGCCTGTATCATCACCAAGAAGAATGCTGCACATTATGCCCTGATTATCATCTTTCTTGAATTCCTTCTTTGACATCCTAAGCACATTTCCAACAATATCAATATTCTGCATCCCAGGTATCAGATTCCCAATATTCAGTCGTTTCAGTTCCATTTGAAAACACCGCAATCTGTTATAGCTAACCCAGTAAATAATACATACCAAATACTGGGTTAGCTATATGGGAAGCCACAAAAACATGTCCGGAATCTTTTGTGGGTTCATTATATATATTTCTTCTGATTAAAGCTATTAAAATTCTTAGGTAATTACAATATCATGGCAAACTCCAATGAATGTTATAAGAAAGAACATAAGGAACAGATTGGGCAACTATATGATGCTCTTATATGATGCTCTTGAGAGATCAGGATTAACCCCAGATAAAGAATACTTTATCACCAACAGTCTTATAGCTCTACCGCGAAACAAACAGGATATTATTTCGCGCTGAGCTATATGTAAAGAAAGTAGTATTATACCTGATTATTTACTTGCTTTACTATAAAATATATATTGGAGAACACGAATATTCTGGCACCATGACAAATGCCAGAGAGGTTTTCTACCAAGTCTCTATCACAGACAATTTTCCAGAAATAACTGTTGTTCCTATTCCAAGGTCTGTTTTATTCAAAACACATCCAGCCAATCACAATGGCAAATCAAACGAGATGATAGAATTTGACACGATTCTGAAAATAGCATCTACACATGAATTCTCATGGAAAAGATGGACATGTCTTAGTATTGATGAAAAAGAGAAGCTGGCGTCAAATCTAAAACAGATAGGATATGTTATGAAAGAGCCAGAAGTAGACCATGCAGTTGATTGTTGGTAATATGGACGAACTAAAAAAAGTTATAAGCGCGCTTGATAATGTAGGATATAAAACAGAAAGAATTAGTATTCCTTTTAAAAGATTTTATTCAGCTGAAATCGATGGTGCAAACTTGACATTATCTGTTTCCTACACCCCAGAAGAACTATGTAATAGCGACAATGAACAAAAGGAAATAACAGGAGCAAGCATCAATTTAGATGGCATTTTAGTTGAAATCAGCTTATATCCAACAAAGAAAGCCACCATCAAAACAGTTACAAAAATTTATGATAAAGACAAAGGAGTTATTGGTTTTCTACCAAGAGTAGACGAGGGTTCACTAAAAGAACATATACAAGCTTCTATAGAAAAGGCGTTTGAGAATGTTTCATCAAACCCTGCGCAAATACAAAACATATCAGATTTAATGAAAGAACTAGGATATGATGTGATCTAAGCGCGTGTTGCAAATACCATATCTATCTCTCCAACACCTTTCTAGCCAGCTTGACATCCCTCTTTAGAATAGTAGGCCTGTTTGAGTGCTTTGCAATCTTCTCAGCCTCTCTAAGTAGTTTTACCAGTTTTTGCTCAAGAACCAGAGCAAGAGTCTTTGCAGCATCATCACTTATCCTTTTGCCGCCTGCTTTCTTAATAACCCTTCTCAAAGGCTCAACAGTAAATGCCATAATATATATTTGTTTTCAATTACTTTTAAAAACAGGAGGAATGCCAAGAGGAAATACACCATCATTAATAAGCCTGCTCAAGTCCCAGAACATGCAAATGCTGTGTTTTCTATTTAAACTGGAAGATATATATTCTAGAATAGTAGAAGAACAAAATGACTTTCTTCGAAAGTCATTTATCTTGTCAAGGAAAGAAATATTATACTTTCCTTAACAATAAAAAAGGTTAAACAATGCAGCCATCTACAAAAACATTATTAGAAGACATGTTTCTTAGAAAAAAGCCAGTTAAATTGCTAATGGCCTTGAAAATAGGAGGTCCTGTAAAATACATATCAATGTTGTCAAAAGAAACAGACTGTACATTTTCACATACTGTTAAACTTCTTGAGAATTTCAGGCAGCTCGGCCTAGTAAACTTTGACAAAATGGGTCGGGTAAAGTACATAAAACTCACTCCTGATGGAGAAGAATTAGCAAACTATTTTGAGAATGTACTTAGAAAATTCTCAAAAATGGTCATAAAATCAGTTCCAGTGTTTGAAAAACCAACACCTATTCTTGAAAAGCCGACCCAACTATCAGAAAAAGCAAAATTATTAAAGCCAATTCCAATTGTGCAAAAACTAATTGTAAAGAAATAATGGTATTGTAGCACACAAAAGAGCAGAATTACAGAGACTGTTAGAAATTCTAGCATAAATTTTCATTCTTATTAGATTCTTACGATTTTAGTATTTTACACACAAGTAAAAGACAAAAACATCATCACTCTTACTATTGATAAGAATTTTTATTACAACCAATAAAAATAAAAATTCTTATGGACAAACCACTTGTTTCAAAAACCAAGGTTTCTCATCAGAATAATCAGATACAATAATCTTTATTATCTACTCCAACTAGAATATGATATAGCAAATTAATGAGAATTGGTGATAATTATACCCAAGAAAAAGCTATCAGATATGGTATTCCAGAGAATTAGTGTGCCTGATGAAAAGGAAAATCTCATGCCAATGGATCTTGCTAATGTGCTTGTCAGGCGTTTGGGCTTGAAAAGAAAAGAAAGCAGGGCAGATCATGCCATGTTAATGCTTGAGATGTTGAAATACAAAAAAGAGAATATTCCTATTGCCATTGAAAAAATAGCCCAGATTCTTGGAGTAAGTCAATCCCAGACTTATGAAGAGCTTAGAAAATGGCGCACACTAGGCTTGATTGAATTTGTCAAGATGCCTGTTGGTCAGGGCTTTGTAAAAGGCTATATGCTCTCAGGAACCACTGTAAACAGGCTTATTGACAAGGTAGAGGTCAATTTCAAATCCTTTGTCCGCAAGACTCGCAGAATAGCAAAAGATTTTGATGACTTAATAGGATTAGAAGCAGTGCGCCAGAGCAAAGAGCCTGTCAAAGAAATGCAAGGCCAGGATATAGACAAACTAAAAGAGGAAATCAAGGAGTCAAACGAAAACAGCAAAAAAGAACAGCCAAAGGAAGACGATAAAAAGGAGTAATCAGTCAAATAATTCTTTATTATACTGCTCTACAAATTCCTAGAAGAGGCATATTGTTCACATACATGGTTGA
>JACRMW010000063.1 GCA_016219465.1 Candidatus Aenigmatarchaeota archaeon
GCGGAAACAGATCAACGAACGGACGTCATGATTATGAAGTTATTTCTTCAGTCATGCAAACATGCCAGTTGAGAAATGAAAGTTTTTCAGAAATTGTCATGAATGAGCTGAAATCCACTGCTGATGGCTGAACAGATACCTATATAAGCTTCCAGAGCTATCTACTAGAGAGTTGTAACCTATGAAAAATAATAAGAAATCAAGCAGAAACAGGATAATTCCTGTGAAAAGTCTTTCAGAAGAGGAAGTAAAAAAATATACAGGCAAAAGAGATTTGGCTAGCTGCAGCCCTTCTGAAATAACACAACAGCCGCAATTAAAGGGAATAAGATTAGAGGAATCAAGACAAACCATGGAAGATTTCTGGATTGAAATGGACTGGTATAAAACACAAAAGAATGGAACAATAAAACTCACCAAAGCAAAATGGAAAGATAATGAATTAGTTAAAGAAGACGCTGTCAGATTCTTAATTGAAAAAGTTTTGCATAAAGATCCTAGAGATATTACAACAGATGATTTCTATGACAACCGACTCTGTGGATTGCTGGTAAATTATTATTCAGGCAGTCCTTATCAGGCTTTGATAGAAGCTGGATTGGTTGATAAAGAACATGAGAAATATATGAGAAGACATGGTAGAGCCAGATTTAAGGAATTGGGATAGCTTATGAAAACTAAAAGAAAAGTATCTGTTCAGCTATCAACATTAATAAGAACTGTTATCACTGTATTATAGTCTCTTTAAATACTTTTCATATATATATTAGATATAAAATGGCGAATCTCATGGATGATGTTAATTATAAGAAAGTAAAATCAATCATTGAATGTATGGATGATGGTAGTTTTGGAGCCTTTCAAAGAGAACTGCAATATGCATTGAGATGGCATCAGATAGGATATGATATCTCAAACGCGGCAATGTTTTTTAGTGAAGGTGCACACGCAGGCAGACAAATACACGCATATTCTTCTCATGAAACCCAAAAAAAAATGCTTGAAGAATCTTTACTATACAGAATTGTAAGAGAAGATATTAGAAGAAGAACAGGAAAGAACATCGAAGACAATTGGTATGGATGGGTAGGACTGCCGTCTACAAATACCTCTACAGAATCTATTAAATCTATTAATAATGCCATTAGAGTTATGTTAAGACAGAACTATGAACCATCCGGACTAGTGGATTTTCAAACCAGTGATGATAAAGCATCAGAAAGACAACAAGCAGACGATGTATTAAACAAAATTTGTCTTAAAGGAATTTTTATCGATTCAAAAAATTCAGAAGATTTGATGGATGCTTTCATGAAAACATATAAAAACGACTAACTATTATAGCAAACCCAGTAAATACATAGTGAAGCATAGCTTCACTTGTACAGCAAAGACTTCTCAAGTCTTTGCGTACAGAAGGAATTGCAAATTCCTTCTTGTATCGGTGGAACTCTATTCCACCAAATAATCTGGATACAACAAAGATTCAAAGAATCTTTGTGTACAGAAAGAACTATGTTCTTTCTTGTATGATAATACTGGGTTTGCTATACATGGTGAAGCGAAGCTTCACCTGTACAGCAGAAGCTATGCTTCTGCATGTACTGTCGCCCATAAAACAATCCTGATTGTTTTATGGGATGACTATAAGATTTTATTCAAAGAATATCAGCCTTTTATTTGAGATTTTTATAAATTCTTTTTATTCGCTTTTCTAGCTTCTTTTAGAAGTTTCTTGGTTTCATCGCTAAGCTCCAGTTCTTCTTCTAGCAAAGAACGTATCAAATCTAATTCTTTTCTAAGCTCCATTACATCTTTGTGCACATGTTCAAGAGTTAGTGATTCTGTCATATTCATCGCTTAGTATAATTTAGTTTAGAAAGTATTAAAATTGCAATTACTTCTTCTTTCCAATGCCGCGATAATAGAAAAATCCTCCTGCAATCACGACTGCCAGAACTAGAATAATTATGACATAATCATATGGAGTTTGTGTGCCTTCCGGCTCTAGTAAGAATGGAGCTTTCTTTTCACAATATGTTGTATCATACTTGCAGCTGCTGCACTTGAGTGCGCCATCGTAAAATCCTAATGTCTGACATGTGTTTTCACCAAGCTCAAATCCATCACATTCTTCAGCTGAATCAATAATGCCATTATTGCACAATGCAACTGGCGCTGCAGGAGTTTCTGCTGGCGTCTGTGTTGGTGTTTCAACTGGCGCTGCTTCTTCTTTGACTTCTGCAATCATGAAATAAGACAACCCAGGTGATGTTGCTTTGTAAACAATATGAGAAGCATTGCTGCCTGTCTTTACAGTATCAAGCTTGTCCCATTTTGTTGTCCATCTATATAATGCTATCTTGCTCTCCTCAACTCCATTTGTGATTGTCCAGTTCTTATCAACACTGAAACCAATCACAACTTCTGATATAGCAGAATCATCAAATGATTTTGTGATATTCAGGTATTTGTATACATCTGCTGAATAATCAGTTGCAACAGCAGGTTTTGTGCCCATTTTATCCAATGTAAATGTTATCGCACTAACACCTGTCTTTACTTTTACCTGCACTGTTTGCAATGCCAAAGCAATATTAAAGTCAGATATTGTCACACTTGAACCTGCGCTGATAGATCCGTATGATATTGACTTCTTTGTTGTTGATGATCCGCCACCTCCGCCTCCACCACTGCCACTGCTCGTAGTTGTCGCTGGCACTGTATAAGCTCCAGGCTCTCCGCTTCCCCATGTTGAAAACTCGCAATAAGGCAGCTGCCATGTGCATGCTGTTGTGTTTGAACTTACCAGAATAGATTCATTTGTCCTGTCAATGCAGCTTGTTGCATTGTCATTGCAATGATATAATCTGTTGCAGCTTGTTGTTCCTCTTGGAATAGTAATCCTGCATAGCTCTGGGTAAAGATTATTCACAATCTTATCCCGTGTCTCTGATATCATTCCAACATAGCCAATTGTATTTCCAGATGAATCACTGGCGCTTCCATTATAAATAAGCGCGGTTGAATTGCTGATTGTTCTCACCTTGTCATTCAGGCCTGTCTTTGTAAGAGTGACATTGATAAATTCAATTGCGCCAGTCCCATTGCTCATCACAAGCTTTATGTTTGCCCGTCTTCCATCTGTGTAATTTGTCTTCATTCCTGAATTAGGGCCGCAGACATGGCCTTGCCAATGATCATAAGTTCCATCCTGATTAAGATCATAATAAACATTCCAGTCGCCTGGTGTTTTTATCCTGGTTACAAAATTGCAATAACTGCATTTTGCCATGCTTGCTGGTGTTTTGAAATTTGAGCATTTGCTTATAGCGCACTTGCCACCTGAATCACATACTTTTAATTTATAATAATAGATTGTGCTGTTTGCAAGAGGGTAATTCAATGAATTTGTTCCATTTAATATAGACGCGCTGTGCCATGACTTGAAATCCCTCACACTTGCGCTTATTATTCCAATATCATTTATTGTAGCATTCTGGCTCATGCATTGTGAATCATTTCCGTAAAATTGCAGTGTTCCGTTTGTAGGCTTGTTTGTATCATACAATATAAGAGCTGAATCAGGATATTCTTCTATCTTCACACCAGATACTTGCGGAGCCCTTGTATCATTATAACCAGCTGCATTCACACCAAGCCCTTCACAGACCTTTGCATACTGGCAGTCATAATCATTGCAGTCAGCAACTCCATCAGCATTGTCATCTATGCCATTAAAGCAATCCTCGTTTTGTATAAATCCTTTTTTAAGCACATCCTCAAACTTTGCATTGTATGCTCCGTATTTGAACATGTCATCAATGCTGAAATCAATTGCGCCTGGTGTTGTCCATCCAGGCCCTGCCCTGTCTGTTGGTGATGAAATATTTCCAGTATTTCCAATTGTCGCAACAGCAATCCTGATGTCCTTTGTTGAATTGTATAATGTAGGATATTTTGAAAGATCTGCTTTTGCGACAGCTATCATAGGGCCTCCTATTTCAGAACACATCTTCTTTTTCCAGGCGCTGAGTTTTATGTCTGTCGCTTTCCAGTCTGAATTATCGCACTTGTATGCATTGAATGTCTCAATTGCTTTTTGCAGAGTGCTGTTCCATTCAGATGTATACTTGAACCTGAATTCATATCCTGTTGCAGAAGAATTATGGCTTAAACTGCATCCACCTGATGTTGAGCCATCTGTATCAAGATAAATCAATACTATAACTGTCTCGTTTCCACTGCCTTGTCTCTCTTGTCCAAAGCCAAATCCTCCTCCACCAATTCCTACAGAACCCATTCCTCCTGAACCAGCCATGCCCATTACAAATGATGATAATTTTTCCTTATTGCACACAGACGAATTGCTAAAATCTTTTACATTAATGCCAAATCCATATGAATCTACCATATCTTTCATTCCAAATCCACAGATATCAACAGAACTCTGGTTAGTCTCGCTATTGTCGCATATATCCATGCCTAAAGGAACAGGTGCTCCTGATTCCATGCCAGTAAACATCTGGGTCATATCAGCTGGATTGCAATAACCAGTCATCCACCTACATCCAGCCTGAGCACTGCATGAACTTGCGCTTGTATTTGAAAAACATACTGGTTCACAGCCAAATTGACTTGATCTGCATACAGATGTTGCATTGCACGCAGCTGAATTCTGTTGCAGCGTCTGATTCATCCAGCATTGATCCATTAGATTTGAGCACATATTAGTTTGCGCATTCCACCAGCATCCATTTCCTGAATTACAGCCTGCTGCCTCTGATGTATATTGCCAGCAGTCCCTGCTCCAGTCAACATCGCATCTTGGGCTTGGCTCTGGAAACCATCCACAGCTTAAATTAATAGCAGACCTGTTTGTGCAAAGCGTTTGATTTCCATCATATTTATAACAATCACCGCCAATTGCAGAACCCTTGCCTCCTACTGCTGTTGCAGAGCCTGCTGAAAATCCTCCGCCTTTTGGATCACAATACCCTGAATTCTTCCATTTACAACTAGAATCAATATTGCATGCTGTTGTATTTTTTGAAGAACATCCTGATGACTGCTCACACCACCCGCTTTGCTCTTTCCATGCGCATAATGGATTAGCATTGCATCCTGCTTGTGAATTTGAGCTCTGATTAAAGCATAATGACTGGCAAAATCCTCCCCAATTTTCCCAATAACATATTCTGTTTCCACTTCCATCTGTTTTTGTTTCACATGATGCTTGTGTAGGAGAATCCCAAGAACTGCATTTGTCAACGCGATTCATGCACCAGCCAGGTCCGCCAGCAGAAGTGTCCCATACACATTTAGACACTGCATTGCATGTTGTGTTTGTTATATATTGCCAGCAGTTTGCAGTATAATTTGCTTCGCAGTGAGGCAGTGCATATGAATCTGATTTCCAGCTACATCCTGATGTATTGCCGCAGTCTGAAGAGCCTGTATATATCCAGCAGTCTGCTTTTTTGAAAGAAGTATGATCACACCATCCTCCTGTATTCTGGCACCATGTTGTTCCAGAACCTGTTCCATTGCACCATGTATCAGCTGTCCAATTGCATCCAGAACCGCTCAATACATTGCATGCATTTCTTGTAGACACTCCCATACAAGTCTCTGCCTTTGTCCAATTCTGCTCACACCAACTGCTTCCAGTGCCATTTGTCCATTTGCAATTATTATTTGTTTCACATGCTGTCTGTCCTGTATCAAATTTCCAGCACTGCCCTCCTTTAAAATCACACCATCCAGCTGGATTCCATGTATCATTTACCCATTCACAGCCATTTGAAACACATATATTATTAGTTGTCCATCCAAAACAATCTCCTGAAACAAATCCACAATAAGAATCAGCATAACAGCTTGGATCAGCGCAATCTACCAGGCCATCATTTGTATTATCTGTTCCATCCCAACATATCTCAACATCGCCTGCAACATTTGCAACACAACTCCCATCTATAGAACTTCCCTGCCATTTGCAGCTTCCTGTTTTGTTTACAACAGTTATTCTTCCTTTGTTAGTGCAGTCTGTCTGGCTATTGCACCTGTCGCACGCATCCTCGCATGTCTTTTCCCCTTTTTTCACACAATATCCTCCTGACGATGTTGCATTGTCAGATATCCATTTACAGCCGCCATTTGCAGAATTTGCCTTGCTGTTTACACAATAATAGCTTGGCTTTTTTGTTGGGTCATTATTAATAGAATCTCCTTTATATGTGCAGTCGCCGCATTCACTGTCGCAGTTTGATGCAACTCCTTTTTTAAACTGATCCTTTGCCTTGCAAAGACCTATTCTATTAGACGCGCTTGTATCATTTACAAATTCGCAATATCCAAGCTTGCTTCCAACACATGCATCCCTTGCATTGGTTGAATTGACACTGCCTCCACTGCTATCTTTTGATTCACATGCAAAACAAGCTTTGTCACAACTGGATTCTTCATCAAATTTATTTTCACATCTTCCGACAGGAACAGACGCATTTCCTTCGCAATAATTTTCAATAATCCATTTTCCGCCTGCTGCTTCGCAGTTCTTCTTATTATCTATTTTTACAAGTGATTGTGTTTCATTGCCAAATACACTATCTGCCTTAAACCCGCATCGTTCTGTTGCATTATCCCATTGACATGGCATGTACCAAGGACTTCCTGCTATCTGCTCGCATAAAGATTTGTCAGTAAATGAATTATAATCCTCGCAAAATGATGCACCCTCAGGCGATGTCTGCATCTGGCTTATGCAGGAGGTTGACATCTTATTGTCACTGCATGTGCCATTGTTCCATTGGCAGCATGTTGATAATGCTGGTATTGAATTGCATGTCTGTGAATCATTTACATTAAAACAGTTTATTCCAACAGAAGTAATATTCTGTCCATATGAATTATTCAGCGCATCGCATGTTGAATTAGCAGTAGAATAATTGCATCCTAATATTTTATTGCATGCAGTCGCATTCATGTCAAATATATAGCAGCCAGGATTCCATTCTGAGAAAAAGCTTGTATTTGTTGTTGCGCCTCCAAAACTGCCAGGAGTATTGCATGTTCCTCCTAGGGTTGGATTATTCCAGTCAGTAAACTGCCACCAGCAATAATACGTATCCATGCATGCTTTTTCTGTTGTAAGATTTGAACAGCTCGCTGCAGTAGTATTTTTTCCACACCATCCATTTGTAAGATTTCCAGAAGGGTTTCCAGACCATGCGCAGCTCAATCCATAACTATTGTTCTCGCATGTTGTCCTGTTTCCGCTTCTCCAGGAATCCCATGACCAGCACTGGACCTCTTCACACCATCCATTGCTTGTATAAGCTCTCCATGTACAGCTTGGCTTTGCACTACATGTTGAATTTGTTGTATATTGCCAGCAGTCTTTTTTAGAACAATAATTATTATTCCATGTACAGCTCAATCCCCTTGTATTGTTCTCGCAACTTGACTGGTTTGTAAAATCCCAGTTCCAGCAATCCAGTTCCTGGCAAGAACCCCATTTCCACTGGCAATTAATGCCAACCGCAGCATTGCAGCTTGATTCATTATAATTTTTCCAGCATCCTCTTTCCTGGCAATAACCAGAATCCCATGTACAATTGTTTCCTCTCCAGTCTTTTGCAGCAAGACAGGTTGTATTAGTATTATAATTCCAGCATCCTTTATCCTGGCAGCTTCCCCATGAACACCCTGTTGTATTCAGACAAGTTGACTGTGTATTTCTATTCCAGCAGTCAACTGCTGCTCCGCCAGTGTTATAGCAAGAGCCATACCATGTGCAGCTTAGATTTGCTGTATTATTCTGGCACTGTGTTTCTGATGTTCCTGAAAAACTCCAGCAGCTCATTTTCTCGCATCCATATATTGTTGATCCTCCTTGCCATGTGCAGTTTTTTGCAGGCACAGCATTAGCAGTGCATCCTGTCTGATTTGATATTGACCAGCAGTTCAATTCCTCGCACCAGCTTCCCCATCCATCTGACTTCCACTTGCATCCTGTATCTGCGCTGCATGTTGATTGCGCAGTGTATTGCCAGCAGTTTGCTGCAATAACAATTGAAGAGATCATTGCAATAGAAAATATAAAGATAAGAAATAGAATACTTTTGCTAAGCCAGCTCTTACAACACCGCAATCTTAAGGATTCTAAGGAATCTATCAACATATTACCCCATTCACAATGTTATTGATAATTTTTGGATTCTGGTGATATATATACGTTTTTTCAGCTGGGATTTCCTATAAACTCCCTGCAACTAATATTATACTGGTTGCTGTGATACAATTGTAAAGTGTCTGGCATGTTGTATTATACTCTAAAGACATTATAGCAAACCCACAAAAGATTCCGGACATGATTATGTGAGTTTGCATATAGCTCAGCATGAAATAATATCTTGTTTATTTCATGGTAGAGCTATAGATAATTTCTATCAGCAGTCCATGATATATAGTGAACCAAGTAAATACAAAGTGAAACATAGTTTCACTTGTACAGCAAAGACTTCTCAAGTCTTTGCGTACAGAAGGAATTGTAAATTCCTTCTTGTACAGCAAAGACTTCTCAAGTCTTTGCGTACA
>JACRMW010000064.1 GCA_016219465.1 Candidatus Aenigmatarchaeota archaeon
AATTTTGCTGGTCTTATTCCCATACAATCACCAAAAGAGCAGCAAAATCAGATGGTTGAAACCCAATCTGAAATTTTGCTGGTCTTATTCCCATTATCAATACTCAATTTACAAAATATTTAAACTCAATATTGAGAACTTTGATTAACCCTACAACTCATCAGAGTTCACAATAAGGACTTTGACCAAAACACACATTATTCAAAGTCCTCTATTACAGCAATCAGTATATTTGTTTGCCTGCAAACAAATATTTAAATTATAATGAGAATATAATAAAAACATGATTCCAGGAAAAATCTTTTTTACAAAAGGAGTAGGCATTCATAAAGACAGGTTATGCAGCTTTGAGATGGCACTGCGAAAAGCAGGGATTGAAAAGTGCAATCTTGTCAATGTTTCAAGCATATTTCCGCCAGGATGCAAACAAATTTCAAGAGATGAAGGATTGGCACAATTAAAACCAGGACAGATAACATTTGTAGTGCTTGCCAGAAATGAGACAAACGAGCCAAATAGATTAGTCTCAGCTGCAATTGGTCTTGCTCTTCCAAAAGACAATGAAACCCATGGATATCTTTCAGAACACCATGCCTGTGGAGAAACTGATGAAAAAGCAGGAGAATATGCAGAAGATCTGGCAGCAACAATGCTTGCAGGAACGCTTGGAATAGATCTCGATCCAAATATAGCATGGGAAGAAAGAGAGCAGTCATTCAAGGCAAGTGGAAAAGTATTCAAAACAACAAACACAGTTCAGTCTGCGCAGGGAAACAAAGACGGTCTATGGACATCTGTGATAGCAGTTGCTGTTTTTCTGCCTTAAAAGTCTAGATACTGGGCTGTTGCTGTGAAGCGCAGTGAATTGTTCCAAGGCCATAGACCATTTCAGTGCAGTTTATTCCTATGACTTCTCTGTTAGGAAAAACAGATTTTAATATATTCATTGCCTTTCTGTCATTCTTATGCCCAAAAACAGGAACAAGCACTATTTTATTTCCGATATAGAAGTTTGCATAGCTTGCAGGAAGCCTGCCATCACCATCTCCAACAAATCCAGGCATAGGCAGTTTTATTATTTTTAATGGATTTCCATCCTGATCCCTTGCCTTTTTAAGAATCTCAAGATTTTCTTTCAGTGGAAGATAGTTTTCATCATTCTTATCTTCTTCAAATACACATACTATTGTAGTTGGATTGACAAACCGCGCAATATCATCAACATGGCCGTCTGTATCATCGCCAGCAATCCCATTCTTCAACCAAATAATATTGCGCACACTAAGATAATTCTTAAGATATTCTTCAATTTGTTTCTTTGTCAGATTTGGATTTCTATTCTTGTTCAGAAGGCACTGTTCTGTTGTTATCAATGTTCCTTTTCCATTCACGTCAACCGAGCCCCCTTCCATGACAATGCCTGGCCTGAAACACAAAAGTTTCATTCTTCTGTTTATAATTTCAGGAATAATAGTGTCTTTCATAAGAGCATGGTATTTCCTGCCCCATGCATTGAATATCCAATGCACCATGGCAATATTCTTTTTTCCATCAGATTGTTTCACAATAAATATAGGGCCATAATCCCTGAACCAGACATCTGCATAATCATGCACAATAAGATTTACTTGTCTTATATCAATCTTCTTATTTTTCAACAAAAGCTCTATTCTATCCATCATTTCTTTGTCCTTGACAAGAAGATTTACCCGCTCACTCTTGTGGATAGCATCTATAATATTAATAAAAACTTTCTCAACCTTATCCATCTGGTTGAATGTTAATGGATCATGGGGCCAGCTAAGCCATATTGCATCATGAGGCTCCCATTCTGCTGGCATATGATAACCCAATTCATTAGGGATTTTATCTGGCATTGCATCACTTCTTTTGTTTGTCCGAGATGATTTCATATGTGTCTGGCCTGCGATTCTGGAAAAATCCCCAGTACTCCTGGGTTATTTTGTTCTCGCTAAGATCTAACTGCGCTGTCAATATCTCTTCCTTTTTGCCAGCTTTCTTTATGATATTCCCAAAAGAATCGCACACAAACGAGCCTCCCCAGAATTCTAGATTATCTTCTACACCAACACGATTGACAGCAGCAATATGAATGCCATTGGCTATTGCATGAGATCTCTGTATTGTTTCCCATGCATTTTGCCAGTCGCCATTTGGTTGATCATTTTCCTTGATCAATCCAATTGCAGTTGGATAAAATATGATATCAGCACCTTTGAGTGCGCATATCCTGGCTGCCTCAGGAAACCACTGGTCATAACATATAAGCACTGCAAATATAGCATACCTTGTCTTGTATACTCTAAAACCAAGATTTCCCTCTTTGAAATATGATTTCTCATAATAGAATTCATCATAAGGTATATGGATCTTTCTATATGTCTCAAGCAGACGGCCATCATCGTTAATGACAGCAGCAGAATTATACAACTGTCCATCTCTGGCCTTTTCAAATACAGGCACGATTATAACAATGCCACATTCCTTTGCAATATCTGAAAACATTCTTGTTGATTCTCCTGGGATAGTTTCTGCATATCTGCTAAAATCCTTTTTGTCATATTGTGCAAAATACCTTGATCTGTATAATTCCTGCAAACAAACTATCTGCGCACCCTGTTTAGCAGCAATTTTCACCAATTCTCCAGCCTTCTTCATGTTTGATTGAATATCATCCGAATCTGGCATCTGCACAAGACCAATCACAACTTTATTCTTTTTCTGCATACAATCACTTTTTTTCAGCATATACAAACATCCACGGCTCAACAAAAGCAGGAACCCAGATTGCCTCAAATTTGATATTTCTGAAGAATGGGTTCATCATAGCTTTTATTTTCTTTTTCCTTTCTTCGTCAAAAGCAGATCCACATTGTGCAGAGAATCTGCCGCTTTTTTTTAATGCAACTGCTATTATTTCCATAAAGTTCTTGGGAATTCCAACAGGCTCCATTGTAAGGTCATATATAATAACATCAAAATCCCTATTTTTTTTCAAAAACTTAAACGCATCTCCTATGACTAACTTAGAACGTTTGTCCTGAAGTGAGCCGCCAACAACCTTTGGCAAAAACCTCTTGGAAGCATTGACAACCTCTTCATCTATATCAACAACAATTGCTTCGTTGACAGGAAATGACAATGCCTGTCTAAGAACCCCGCAATCACCGCCACCAATGATAGCAATTCTTTTTGCCTTGCCGTCTTTTAAAATAGGCTCTGTTAAGGCATTGCTATAAGCCTCTTCCATATATTCAGCAATCTGTATATCTCCATCAATAAAAAGAATATTTCCAAACTTCTTGTGTCTCCAGACATCAATTGTCTGGTATTTTGACTTTAGATGAAACAGCTGTTCTTCAAGTTCATATGCTGTAAACCCATCCAGATATAAGAATTTCTTTTGCATCAAATCAACACCCCATAGACATATTACATTTCACATATTACCGCGTATTAACCAAATCCTCCCTAAATTGCACAATATTATCCATGAGTTCTTTCTGCTTTCGCTCTTTGCAGTTGTCTATAACATAGCTTGCAAGCATTGGAAATATCAGGCTATACTCTGCCCATATCTGCACGAGTTTCTCATCATCACTTTCTTTGTATTTTCCCCATGAAACACCTTCTGAAAAAGTGCAGCCAGACAGACCGCCTTCCCTGACATTTGCAGTTGTTATCTGTATTCCTCTTTCAGCACCCTCAAATTGTATATTAAATATCTGGCTTATTGTAGGCCCTGTTTGCTGGATAAAATTCTTTGGCCCTCCACCACCGAGCTCTACAAAGCTTGTCTGCTGCGTCTTATAGACAATTGCAGCAGATTGCAGAACATCTTCATGAGCAGAAACATTTACATCAATTCCTTCTGTTGCGCAGCGCGCAAGCCCCATTCCCAGCGAATGATTTGTGTGCGAATCCCAGAAAATAGGAATCTTGTATCTTGCAGCCATTGCAACAAAACTTTTTTCAGGATGTTTTGCATTTTCCAATGTATATTTTCCAAGCAAATGCAGGAATTCAGGGCTTGACAATGGCTTTGCAGTCAGTTCTTTCTTATACTTTATCACAAAGTTCCTTATAATATTATCCTGTCCAAGCAAAGTTTCTTTCTCGTCAATCACGATATCATATATCCTAACAGCGCCTTCTTTCCTAAGATCATTGTCATCAACTTGTGGAGCTATTTGTTTTACAGGCAGTCCAAAAGCAAAATGCAGGTCATGATATAATTGCGCGCCTGTTGAGCATATTACATCAACAAATCCCCTTTCAATGAGATCTATAACAACGCCTCCAAGACCACCGACAATTCCAGCACCTGCAATTCCAAGCCATATCACATCGCCATCATCAATCATTCTCTTATAAAGACGCGCGGCCTTTAGCGCATTTCTTGCCTCAAAACAAGTAGTTCCGGCAGATTCCAACAACTCTGTAACACTCATGTTTTTCTTGAGTCTGATTGGAACAATGTCAGCACCTCTCAGATATTTTGAATGCTTGCAGTTCATGAATTACCACATAATAGAGGACTTTGAATAATGTGTGTTTTGGTCAAAGTCCTTATTGTGAACTCTGATGAGTTGTAGGGTTAATCAAAGTTCTCAATATATTATTATTCAAAAATAATAATCACATTAAAAATACTTAAAGTGTTTTTAAACCCTTTTAACTTTTGCGCGCTATATTTCTAGAATGAAACAATCTAGAATAAAGAATTATTCTCCTTGGGTAGATGGTCTGAAAAGTTTCTACAGTGAATTACGACAGACAAATCCAACCCTTCCAGACTATGCAGAAATAGCCATAGTAGGAGCAGGACCAACAGGCCTGTCAGCTGCTTATCATTTGCTGCAATCAGGATATGATCCAAAAAAGATTGTCGTGCTTGAAAAAGCACTAGTAGGAGAAATACCAGGAAGAAGCGCAGGTATTGTATCAATAGAACCAGAACATGATTGTTCAGAACTAAGAAAAATATATGAGAATGAAAAAGTCAGAAAAATAATGGATTCTTATAAAGAAAGCAGAACATATATTGAGCAAATGATTGATGCTGCAAAGATGGATTGTGAATTTGAGAAAAGAGGAAGTCTGTTTATCGGCAGAAATAATGACGAAGAATATCTCACAGAAGAAGCCGTTCTAAGAAGAACCTATGGATTTGATGCAGAATTCAGAGACATTCAGCTGTCAGATTATACAAAAGCTATTTTTATGCCAAATGACTATGCATTAAATCCAAGAAGATTCTGCACAGAACTGGCAAAATACCTCTTTAGCAGAGGGGTTGTTATCATTGAAAACACTGAAGTAGATGATTTTTATGAAGATGGTAAGATAGAGATTGAGGTAATCAAAAACAAGAGAAAGAATACAATATATGCTGCTAAAATAGTATTAGCAGGACAAGAAATACCCCATGATTTTAATTACGAAAGATTAAACAGAAGCACAAATCCACTTCTTAACCTGTTGCAAAACATTTTATCAATAGAAACATATGCTCTCACAACAAGACAACTCAGTGAAAGCGAAATAAAAAACATAGGAATGGAATCAGGAGCATCGTTTATTGATATAAAACAACCATTTTTCTATGGCAGATTAACACATGATAATAGACTTCTTGTTGGTGGAAATGATCTATTAACAATTTTATCAGGATTGTTTTCCAGAAAAAAGATAAGAACATTGAGAAAAAAATTCATGCATAATTTTCAAATATTTAATGAAAATGATATTGATTATGAATGGAAAGGACGAATGCGCATAATGCTTGACGTGTTTCCTTTGGTTTATAATCAGGAAAATGTCTATGTTGCAGGCCCTTCTGCGCATATACAATATGCAGTTTTGTCAGGAAGAACAGCTGCAAATAATATTATGGGAATTCAAGACGATTATTCAGAGCTGTTTTCAGACAAAAGAGAAATAAACACTAGGATATTCTCTACATATCCAGATGAAAAGATTTCTTTAGTTCTTGAACTTCTGGGAAAAACAGAACGTTTCGATGACTAAAAAAGATTATATCCTGACTCCAAGCAGTTTTTTCAGAAGTATTGACAATGGTATTGAAAGTATAATATAGAGAAATATCCAGCTAAGCTCCCTTCCTATGAATGGCAGGGTTATTGGAGTCACTGCAATGACTCTCATCATGTTTACACGGCCCTCTTTCATCTCTATCTTATACTGTCTGCCATTAATCTCCTGAACAAACGGCAGATCTGCGCTAAATACCATCTGGCCATCTTTTGTCAATGTTATAGAATTATTCTGGATCTCTGCAAAATACATCTGGTTCTCTATTGTGGCATTGCCTGCATTGTTTTCAAGTGGAATATTGTAATCAGCATAAAGCATGCTAAGCAATGGCAATGCTATCAGGACAATCATGAACGAGACAATCATTGGCTTTAGCGTCAGCTTTGTCAATTTCCCGTTCTCATTCATCATCTTTGAGAAATATTCTTTTGTTTTGTCTGGATTGTCCTTATGCTCCTTGGATTCATCCTCTAGTTTTTTTATCCTGTCTTTTATATTCAATACTTCATCCTGATTGATCAATATCCTGTAGAACACATTTATGACTAACAATATCACTATTGAAGCTAGAATCAATAAAAGCATTGGATCACACTTTTTCTATCTTTTTAACCCTGAAGCCAAATCCTATGGAATGCGATTTCTTGCACTCGCTGCACTTGTATCTGAAATCCAGTTTTCTTGTAGGCTTTTCTCTTCCTTTTGGATTTTCCTTTGGAAAAGCACCATAGCCTGTCATCTTTCTCAAAAAGCGTCTTTGTCCGCGAGCCATTGTCCTTCTTGGCTTTCTCTTTGCCTCTTCTAATGTATGCTCTGTGTGCTTTCTGCAAAATGGGCAGTATTTTCTTTGTTTCTTTGGAATTTTCATTTTATCACGATTTGGATTCTTGTAATGAGATAAAAATCAGTTGATCTCTATACACAACTGGATTTTTTATGACGTACCTTTCATTACAATAGCAATATTATATTTAAATCTGTTATTTCTGAGCAAAACGAAAGAACACCTACATCATATTTGTTTTTGTTAAGGAAAGTATAATATTTCTTTCCTTGACAAGATAAATGACTTTCGAAGAAAGTCATTTTGTTCCATGTGTTATTTCGCCAATATAATTGTGCTGCATCATGTTCTTTACCAATTTTATCTTGTCAGCGTTGTTGGCTTTGCCTTCTGCCATCATCTTGTTTATACGAGCCAGTACCCACATTAGTTTGATAGAAGATGCGACATCTGTCATATCTCCTGTTGGAATTGCTCCAGCATTTACAGCAGTCACACCTGTGATATCCATCCCTTTCATGTCTACTATTCCTCCTAAAAACGGCGATGTTACAACAACGGGAATTCCTTTTGAAACTGCTTTCTTTATAATTGGCAGAAATGATTCAGGTACATTGCCTGCGCCTAATGATTCAAATACGATTCCTTTCAGATCATGTGAATTAAGCAGGGCTTCAATCATATTTGGTGTCATGCCTGAACTAAAGCTTGTTGAGAATATACCTTTTTCAAATTCATTGTTTAATTCCAGCTTTTCGTCTATATTCTTTTTACAGCGCGCAAAATGCGACCATTCTATTTCAGGACGAATCAGGCTTAGTGGTGGAAAAGCAGGCGATTTGTATGCATTGTAGTCAGATTCGCTTATTTTAACTGACCGATTTGCACGCAGAACATAATGGCCAAAACAGATCATAACCTCTGCTATATCACTTGCAGCAGCACGAAAGGCATTCACTAAATTGAATTTTGCATCTGTTCCAATAACATCTGGTATTGCCTGGGACCCTGTCAGAACTATTGGCTTGTTTAATTTGTCGCCTAATGCAAATGATAGCGCAGTGCCTGTATTTGTCATTGTATCAGTGCCATGGGTTATGACAAAGCCATCATATTTCTCATAATTATCATACACTGTCCTGGCTATCTGTTGCCAGTGCAATGATGCCATGTTAGAGCTAGGAATATTGAAGAGATTTATGATATCCAAATCAACAATTTTCCTGACTTCTGGAATCAATGACAACAGTTCTTCTGCTGTTTTGGCAGGCTCTAGAATTCCTGTTTCAGGAGTTCTTGCCATTGAAATTGTTCCTCCACAAAACAATACGCATATTTTTTTCTTATCTACTGTCTTTTCAATCATTTTATTCAGCTTTCTCTATAATATTCTCTTTGATCAGAAGATCAGCCAGGTCTTTTGGAAGCGATATGACATCATTTTCCCTGATGCTATAGTTCTTCATATCAGGCCCTACAAAATCAGGCATTGATTTCTTAACTTTATAAACTGTTTCTGCAGGCTCTTTCTTCATCTGCGCATATATATTATCCCTAAAATCCTTTAGACTGGTGACAGCTTGTTCAAACAAGCGTTTTTCCTCATCTGTCAGGTTTTCTGCTGCAAGGCCTGTGCGCGATGACATGATTGCAATCTCAATCACTTTTTTTTCCCTCATGTCAAGCAGTCTTTTTACAGTATTCTTTGCGTTCTCAATTTCCAATGCATCAAGAGAACTCTTGTCCTTCATCTCCTCTTTTTTCTTAAGATAATCCCTGACAGTGTCAAAAAAATTATCAGGCAGCTTTTGCAGCTTCTTGTTCTCCCTCTCGTCCCTTTCAACATTTCTGATAGCTTCAAATGTCAGCATAAGATAAAGATATGTTAAATCCTTAAATGCTATCTAGAGCAGGATCGCACACCAACATTTCCATCATATCTACAAGGTCCCCTGTCTGCATATATAGTTAACCAAATAAACAAACCGGACATAAATTTGGTTATAGTAAAGCAAGTAAATAATCAGGTATAATACTACTTTCTTTACATATAGCTCAGCGCGAAATAATATCCTGTTTGTTTCGCGGTAGAGCTATAACTTATAGCAGCCAACTTGTATATTATGCATGGTGAACTCATAGAGTTCACCTGCACAGCAAAGACTTCTCAAGTCTTTGCGTGCAGAAGGAATTGCAATTCCTTCTTGCACAGGTTGAGCATGGCTCAACCATGTGTCTTGATTATTATAGTGAACCAACTAAATAATCAGGTATGATAATAGTTGGTTCACATATAGCTTCCAATGAAATAATATAGTGAATACTTCATTGGAGAGCTATAAGTTGGCTAGCTATATGTGGAAAGGACCTTTGCCAGTCTTAGAATGTGAACAGCACACAGAACCAAGTTTGTTTATAGAATCAGGAATATAACGAGTCATGATGTAGAAACTAATTGGAAAACTATAAAAATACACCTATCCTTTACATCTCTTCTTATGCCTTAATAGTTTGTCCATGTCATCAAACTCCTTTGCGCATGAATAGCATTTTAGCTTTTTTGGCTCTCTTTTTTTTATTTGTGACAGTAAAAGAAATGGATAGTTCATTGGATTTTTTATTGTTTTGCATCTCTCGTCTGGCTGGCATATTCCCAATCCTTTGTAAAAGGTCTCTGTTTTGCAGTTTGCTGGATTTATCTGTTTGTTCTGCTGCCTGGCCCAGTTTATCTGGGATTTTATTGCCTGTCTTGGCAATGCAGGAATGTTCTTTGCATTCATCTCATCCAGCCTTGCAGCAATCTCTTCCCATGACCAGTTCATCTGCTTTAGAAAGCTTATGATAGTGAACAAGCTTCTTTTCTTGCCATCCTTTAATCCAGCAAGAATAAGCTTTATACAAGGAGGAAAGAATTCCTCATCTATCTTGTTTGTCATTGGCTGTTTGATTTCCTTTGATTGTTTTGGTTTTTCAAACTTTGTGTTGACAGCATGCCAGTCAAGCGCATCTGACACCAGCATCTCTGCCTCATTCTCCTCTGCTTGTCTGAAAAAAGGTTTTGCGCTTTTTACTCTGTCAGGCTTTGCCATATCAGGATAAAATTCTTTTACATCACCAAGATCAAGCGGAAGCGACACAAGCCAGGTCTTTTCATTCAATGATAGCGGCGCCCTAAACAAATGCCTGTTTCCCCAGTCTTTCTCAACCTCTACAAACTGGAATGGATCTATTTCACCATCAAATGCCACTGTTTTGTTTTTCAAGATTTCTTTGAGAAGATCTTCTCTGATATTATGGCGTATGAAATTAGAGATAATTCTTGGAATCCTTGGATACTCTTTTTCCATTGGCTTGAAATCTATTGTTTTAGGAAGCATTTTCCAAGGCAGACATATATGAAATCCCCTGCGCCCGGAAAATTTCAGGCCAAAATTCTTTATATCATATCTTTCAAAAAGCCTGCATATTAATATTGCAGCTGTTTTTGATTCGTCTAGTCCAAGCTTTGAATCAATATCAAGGATAATGTCAAACCCTTTTCTCAGTTCATCATAATTGTCAGAAATAAGCTGCATAGGATATGTCCAGTGCTCTGCAGACAGGTGTATAGAAGTAATGCCTCTTTTTGCCATGCCAATGACATCAGAGCTATATTGCAGGATTCCTGGCCTTTTCTCATATTTGCTGTCTGCAAATACTCCAACAACTTCCCTGTCCTGGCTGGCCTTGGCAATCATTTCAGCCACAAAATCCTGCGAATAATATCTCAGAATGTCAATCCTGTCCATGATTTAAAGAAGCTGGGAATCTTTTTATAATATAAAAAAGATTCTTGTGCAAATATGGACAATCCCGATAATTAGGTGATATATAGTAAAGCAAGTAAATAATCAGGTATAATATCACTTGCTTTACATACATGCAGAAGCAAAGCTTCTGTTTGTATTCTTTATTTGGTTCACTATAAGAAGGAGGAGAGCCTTCTTTAAAAAGTTTGTCAGCCTCAAAACGACCAGGAGAATATTCTAGTTTGAAATGCTTTATTTGAATCGCTGTTGTTGCACGAGAAAAATTTTCTGGTTTACAGTGTATGTCATTTGGTTTACTTGTCCACCAATGAGAAGGCTTCTCTGATTTGCCATCTTGTGTATAAATAATATACTCACCAGAAAATTCTACTTCACCAATAGCTTGACTTCTTCTATGTTATATTTCCAGCCTTTTGGTAATGTCTTTTTCTTTACATAGTATTTTCCAAGCCGCCTTATCTTTGATTCAACATACTCAAGCCCATGTTTTGTGCTGGCATCTCCTTTGTTCTCTGCCATATGCCTGTGAAGATTGACAGCCTTTTTCATGAGATTAAACATATCCTCTGGAACAACAGGCTTTTCCTGCGATTCAACAACTTTCTTTATCTTAAGATTGAGTTCGCGGGCCCGTGGTATGCCATACTGGTCTCTAAGAATTGTTCCAATCATTGTGTTTGTATTGCCTGCTTTTGCAAGTTTTAGTATCAGCTTTTCCAGTTCATCCTTTTCATATTTTATCCATTGCTTTGTCATTTTAAAAACCTTATAATATTTCTGGGGGTTTGAAATCAGATGGAACCCTGTTCCATCTTCAATATTAATCACACATGACTTCTTTTTGCACAACAGAATACGTTTTAGTATTCTGTGCATAGAATAGATATTTTGCATTTTATTCACAAGATCTATTCTTGTACCTCCCTCTTTTTTCTATCTGAACCAATGTTTTAATAACTTTGTCTGCGTCTTTATACCCTGTTTTATATGCATTTAATATTATCTTCCATGTCTTTTCAAGCATCTGCCAGTGCGCTGCTTCAATTGCATTGTGCAATAAATACAAATCAGTTGCTTTATCCTCTGGTTTGGATGACTGGAAACCAAGTCCAAAATCAATAAAATATACTTTGTCATTGTGCAGAATCATGTTTGATGTAGTAATATCACCATGTATGATGTTATATTCATGCAGTCTGGCTATGCTTGTTCCTATCATTTCTGCCAAGTGCTTTGCATTCTGTTCATTTACAACGTCTTTTACAATCTTTCCATCAATAAATTCCATTTCAACAATTGTATCTGATGCAGAAATAACACGAGGCACATCAACACCACAGCGTCCTGCTGCCTGTAATAATGATATCTCCAATCTCGTCCGTCTTTTTCTAAGTTTTTCATCCAGTACATCAAGGCGATAGGCCTTTTTAATTCTGTCCTTGACAAGAACACCGCCCGCTTTATAGAGTTTTGCCTCTGCGCCTTGAAATAATAATTTCATAATAAAGAATATCCTCTTATGTTTTAATTGCTTTGCAGGATTCTTGTAAATAGAAGACTTTGAATAACATGTGTTTTAGTCAAAGTCCTTATTGAGAACTTTCACAAATTACAGGGTTATAGCTAAAAAAAATAATTAGTATTGAGAACTTTGAAACCCCCCACTTTTCTGAAAATTTATAGAAAACAATAAATTCAAACTCATACAAATATATAGTGAGGTGTTTTGTATGAGCTTAGAAAAATTTGTTATGAGAAATCAATAGAACAAAATGACTTTCTTCGAAAGTCATTTATCTTGTCAAGGAAAGAAATATTATACTTTCCTTAACAATAAAAAAGTGCGCGGTCTTGGCGATCGTTTGGATCACATCAAAGATATGACAATGAAAAAAGCAGTCAGAGGAAAACCACTGACCAAAAAAGAGAAAAAATACAATAAAACAATCGCAAAAATACGTTCGCCAGGAGAGCGTCCATTTGCAG
>JACRMW010000065.1 GCA_016219465.1 Candidatus Aenigmatarchaeota archaeon
TACAATTCCTTCTGTACGCAAAGACTTGAGAAGTCTTTGCTGTACAAGTGAAACTATGTTTCACTTTGTATTTACTTGGGTTGCTATAATTTTCTCATTAAAAAAAGTTTCAGAAAGTTTGATAAATAGTTTTGCCCTATAGCCAATTTTCAATTTTCTAAGTTCTTCTTCTGAAACTTTGATAATTTCCTCAGGTTTCCAGAATACAAAAACTTCCCTGCCATCAAACTCTGCTTTTGTCCCGTATTTTTGCAGCATTGTATTTGTCATCTGAACAGTTCTTTTAACAGCAGTGTTTTGCAGAAATATTCCAATCATCAGAAGACCATACAAATCCTGAGCACAGCTGCTATGCATTCCGCGCCACTTTCTAAGAAAAGGAGAAAGAACTCTGTCATTTTTGAACTTCTCAAAAAAATTCTGAAATATCTCTGCTAAATTCAAATCTAAAATCCAATTCATTCATCAGCTTATTGGATTCTTCTTTTGTTATTTTATTTGAAGAAAAGAAAACAATCTTTATCATTGGCTTGTTTATAGTTCCCAGGCTCTCCATTTTGATGCCGTAAATCTTGTTCCAGAACCTCATTGCAAACCAATACCTGCCAGTTTTATAAATCTTTAGCAAGTCTGGATAATTAGACGGCTTGAAAACAGTGGCATCAAAATTGTATGGCGATTTAGGCTTTACCTCAATGACTTTTCTGTATTTTAATTTAATAATTTTCATGCAAATACCTTTGTATGCATTAGCCCTCTTTTGAACAAAGCGACCTGACAGCTATTTCTGTTAGCGAGTGGCAAAAATATGCCTTTTCCAGCGATATTGATGACATTTTACTGTCTTTACTGTGCACTGATTTTCTTATGTCATTGACAGCAGTCAGCACATTATCTTCAAACAATGTTATCAATTTATATTCCCGAGATTCGCCAATAAGATCACCGAGCGTCGCAGCCTCTACAGGCTTGCCGCTTCTTATCTTTTCCTTATCAGGAAACTTTTTCACAAACATGTCTTTCAAAAGCGTTTCCAAAAGCTTTGAACACTCTACTATAACACCATTCACATCTTCTTTCTTCAGCATTATCTGTATTTCTGCCAGTTTCTTGATAATATGCTTGTCATTGATTGTAGAGGCAAACAGCGCAGCAGGCAGATTGAGCGCATCAAGCGCGTCTGCTGTCAGATGTATGTCATAGCCATCTATTTTCAGATAATTAAGAAAATACAGTTTGTTTATCCTGGATTCAAGATCATTCTCTTCTATCCATTTTAGCTTGTTCTTTATTGTCTCAAGATCACCGCCATATTTTTTTATAGCACTCAATATATCCCAGTCAACAGAATCAATTGCCTTTGCGCTTGAGGCACTGTCAAATTTTAGATTGTGCTCAATCTTCATCATCTCCTTTGCCCTGACAATTGAGAAAAGATATCTTGGAACAAATATCACAATAATCAATGCGCCCAGAAACGACGCCTTATTGACATACCATGTTAGAGAAACAGCCGCAGTGTCAATAAGCCCTTTTCCAAATACCGCGCCTGCAATAACCTCCATTAACAATACTATAAACAGCACAAACGAAGCTATTCGTGCAAATCTTATTAAAAATCGCAATTCAGAAACAGGAAATATCTTGAATTTTCTGAGTCTTGTTGTCCTAAATGCAATTGACACTGCTACAATAAGCACCAAAGCCAGCACAATGACCCAGGTCAGCAATGATAAAGATACATTTTCCAATACCATAATAAGAATTTGCAGTGAATTTATTTAATACATTCCAAATTTCATTTTAGAGTATATAGTCGTCAAACAAAAGAATCTGGATATGATTTTGTTTGACTCCGTATCTGCAAAGGAGCAGAGCTCCTTTGAGATCTTCGAAGAAAGTTTCTTTCTTCGAGATTCTGAAATGCAGAACATTTCAAGAATTTCAGAAAGCTTTGCTTTCTACAAATAGCAAACCCACAATTCATATCAAGAATCTTTTGTGGGTTTGCTATAACCACCAAGAACATTTTCAATGCCAGCAAAAGTTACTGCCATGGAAGCATCAGCAAGTTTTGCGTCTCTATATAAATTAAATAAGAGGGTTGCAGCTGCATAGCCGCAAAGATGTGAAGAGATATCCAAGTCAAGTTCATGCAGCATGGCTTTTTTGCATGTGTCAGTAAGCCCTTTCAAATCTGCGGCATACAATTCTAGTAATTCATATTCTTTTATTTCATTCAAGTATACTAGCGCAGCATATCTGCCAACACATTCCTCAATGGTTTTGAAATATTTTATCTTCACATGTTCATTCTCCCACGAAAAATCAGGTGCAGCAACCAGGCATTTCAGATAATTGCTTATCTCAGGATTGACAATGCTATGCAGCCAATGACCAACTCTTCTCCTATTATCAATGGATGTATTGTTTTAAGATAAAATACATTATCGCTTGCGTGATATGTGTTCTCTGTTGATGAATTAGCAAGCAATATCTTAGGAACATTCAATTGTTGAAAAATATCAAATTTGGGCATTAAAATTCTTGCAGCAGTTTCAACAGCATCTGATATCGCCTGCAAATCATCTGTAAGAACAACCGTTCTCAATTCGTTTTCCATGCTTTTCTTCAATTTTCTGCCAAACCTGCCCATAAATACACAATTGGTGTTGTTTGCAAAGCTTTTTAAAGGTTTGCCACTCAGTAGTTGTTTATAGTATAGATGATTGAAATGGGAATAGTTATAATGAAATGCCCTTATATTGAATTATTATAAACAAGTTGATTAGTATGCTGTTAAGAACAGAAAACAACTGGAAAAAAAAGCTATCTCCAGAAGACGAGAGTAGATTAAATGAAATGCTGGAAAGAACAGGCGTGCACAGGCCGGCATATTCAGTCGCAGAAGACATAAAAATAGCCCAGCTATGGTGCGCTCTTATTGAGATGAGAAAAGAAAACACACATCTAAAAGAGAGATTAAGCAGGCTGGAATATCTCATGGACGGCTTTGTCTCAAGAGCAACTTCCTTGGAATTAAACAAGCAAGATGTTCTGGAAAGCCATAAGAGGTTTTAGGTGATGAAAAATGGAAGAATCATATGAAAAAGATCGCAAACATCATCACAAACAACAATCATACATGAAGCAATTATCAAAGATGTTGCAGATGGTATGCTGGATAAAACGAAGAAATATCTGAAAGAATTAGAAATAGAAAACGTATTAGAATTGCATGGGGCTCGACATTATATGGATAGTAGATCAGATATTATTCTCTATGCGCATGTATCTAAACCAATGGAATATAAAGATAACTTTGTGCAATATGTTATGTTAGCACCTGGACCACAACATGGTATGATACATTTAGGCGAGATTGATCCAGAGACAAGATGTTTTAGATTCTTTGATAAAAGAATGAGAATTTTTGGAATATATAAAAGAGCAACAAACAATGTTGTAAATAAAGTTTGTGTGCCACATGAACAGTTAGAAAAACTAAAGACATTAAACGAAATTCTGAAAATAAATGGTATTTATGTAAAACGTGAAATGTCTCATAAATAGGTGTAGAGAAAACAGAGACTTCTGATGCAGCAAAAACATAGCGCATACTACCTATTGCAAATCGGAACATATTGAAACCCTTCCGATTGACAATAGGAGTCTTAATATATCACAACCCCCGGCTTCTCAGGCTTTGCGCTCTCAGACTTCTTTTGATAGATGAGATCATGCTTGTCTGTTATGACATCGCTGTCTAGTATTTCTATCTCAGCACCAAGCTCTTTTTTCAGAAAATATCCTGAGTTTTCTAGAAAAGCCATCTGATCTTTCTTTTCCTTTTTTTCAGCAAACTTTTCTGATTTTGCAATGATCAATATAATCTTTGATGGCTTCTGCTTCTTTGCCAGGTGCTTTATCTGTTCAATATCATCCAGTGTTTTTCTTATAAACTCCTCCTGCTTTTCTATACTTTCTCCTTTGATAATCTTTACATCCTCATACTCAGGCCATTGTTCCAGTGATATTAATGATTTGTTGCCAAGCCTGTTCCACATCTCTTCGCAGAAATGAGGAGCAGCAGGAGCAAGCAGTTTTATAGTATTCTCAATAAATTTTGGCAATGCATTGCTTGGATTGTCTGTTCTTTTCAAATACCATTTAATATCATTGACTGCATTGAATAGGCAGTGATAAAGAGCTGTTCTGAATTTTGTTTCTGCATATGCCATGGTGGTTTGTTTTATCATTTTGTGCATCTGTATTTCAAGCCATTGGTCCATATCATTCTTCTCAATGCATTTCTTGTCAAGCAGGCTGTGAAGAAAAACAAGCCTGTTTTTTATTGGATTAATATTCTCCTCTCGCCAGTCAGCATCATCCATTCCCTCAGCAGAAGACACTATATTTAGTCTTACAAGGTCAGCTCCATGCCTTTCTATCAGGTCTATCAAAGGCAGGACATTTCCCTTGCTCTTTGACATCTTTTGTCCATGCACATTGACATAGCCGTTTATAGATATTGCTTTTGGCCAGTGTTGTTCTTTGAACAACGCAACATGATGATAGATATAGAATATCAGGTGATTTTGCACCAACTCCTTTGCGCTCATTCTGATGTCAACAGGATAAAAATATTCAAATTCATTCTTCATTTCTTTCAATGTGGTTTCATCAAGTCCTGATTTTTTCGCAACAGATTCTATAGCACCTTTGCCAGCAAATACAAAATCAAACACATCATCAATGAGCTGGGTTGCAGGAATATTGTTTTCATTGACTGTTTTTGCAATTGTGTAATAAGCCATATAGACAGTTGAATCGCTCAGGGTTTCTACAATCCATTCCTTGTCCCAGGGAAGCTTTGTTCCTAAGCCAGATTTTCTTGCGCATGCTTTGTCCTTTAGCCAGTCAATTGTATTTTCAAACTGCTCTCTTACAATCTCTGGATATAATCTCATTGTTTCCAGATGTTGTTTTACCTGGCTCTTCCATTTATCATTTGAGTAATTCAAAAACCACTGGTTTTCCAATATCTTGACATGACATTCAGTAGAGCACCTGCACACTACCTTGTCAGTAATCTCCCATAAGCCAGCTGCAATGCCTGTATTCTTGAATTTTTGCACAAGATGTTCTTTTATTTCAGAGACCTTTTGTCCTGCATAATCACCGCAATTGTTCATGAGTCTGCCTGTATGAAATTCCTTTTTATACAATTCAGCTGTCATAGCCTCAAGCCTTGGATCGCTTGAAGATGTTATTTTTTTTGCCTCAACCATTGCAACAGCAGGCATCTCATCAAGACCTTCTGCTGCAACAACATCTATTGGCTTTAGCATAGTGGAATTTACATTATATCTTTTCTTTTTTTCTTCATCCGCCAGTACTTCTTTTATCCCGACCCAGTCATGCGGAGCATGGCTTGGAACAGACATTACAACGCCTGTTCCTGTTGACACATCAACATATTTTAGAGGCAGTATTGGAACAAATTGCTTTGTGATAGGATTTTTGCACAGTTTTCCAAAAAAATCCTCAGAATGGACAATACCCCTTTCTTCAACATGGAATAATTGGTCAGTGAGCTTTTCAACGGCCTCTCTGCTCAATATCCACATCTCATTGTTTACTTCAGCAAGAACATATTCTGTGTTTGGTTTTAGCCAGATATTTGTTACGCCATACACAGTCTCTGGTCGCAGAGTAGCGCATGGAAAAATAAATCTATGGCCAGTATCATCTTCTAAAGTGAATTTTATAACAGTATATTCAACAGGGCTCTCGCCCTCTCCTCTTAGCCTGTCATGGTCTCCTGTAGGACTCTGGTCATGAGAACACCAGACAACAGGATGTGTTCCTTGTATTACATAGCCTTTTTTTCTCAGGCTGTTGTACTGCCATTCTATAAACCTGTTAAAACAAGGATCAATTGCAGTTACAAACCGTCTTCTCCAGTCAATAGAATATCCCATTGATTTCATTGTAAGAATTATTCTATTCATCCAGTATTTTGCAACAAATTCAGGGCCATGCTCCTTGAACAGCTTCAAATCATCATCATCAGCTCCGTATAGTTTGAATGTATCTATCTGCGACTGGTCATTTTTTCTTAATCTCTCAACAGTTCCTAGAATCGGCTCGCCAGTAGCATGAAATCCCTGGGCCAATAGAGTGTTATATCCTTGCATTCTCTTGAATCTTGCATAGACATCATTTCTTGTAAATGTAAATGAATGTCCTACATGTGCATTTCCATTAACATATGCTATTACCAAAGATGTAAAAAACTTTTTCCTGTCATCAATATTTGTTTCAAATGCCTTTGCAGCTTCCCATTCCATCTGCCATTTTTTTTCAATCTCTCTAAATTCCAGCATATTTCCCGCCTTTTTCTTTGTAGATAAAGTATAGATTTTATCTTCATGGTGAACATGTGTTCACCTGAAGATTCAGGCCAGCTTTGCTGACCACAATCTGCAACATTAGTGGACTTTCAAAGAAAGTCCACTTTCTTGTATTCAAGCCATTCAGTATCATCGCTATAATTCTAAACGCTCCTGACGCGATTTGAACGCGCGACCCCTGCCTTTCATCTTTCATAGGAAATCGCTAGAAATTGCTAATGCAATTTCAATTTGCTTCCTCAAATCTTCTAAGTTATTAGAAGGGCAGTACTCTATCCAACCTGAGCTACAGGAGCACGATACTAACATTTATTAGAATTATTATATAAGCATAAAAACTGTAAAATAGTCTCATGCCAAATCAGAAAATCCTGAAAATGTTGTCAATGATATTCTATCCTACAAACCCAGCCATACCATTGATAATAGTCTTTTCACTTGCAAATGTTGTGAATATGTTGCTGGCAATATTTCTCATATCAATTCTGCCGCTGATCGCAGTCGTGTTCTATGTTATAGTGGACCAACAAAAGAATACAAACAGAAGCTTTGCTTCTGTTGTACAGGAGGAAATATATTTTCCTCCTTGTACCGATACATGGTAAAGCAAGCTTTACCTGTACAGATTGAATTATGTTCAATTCTGTATAGCA
>JACRMW010000083.1 GCA_016219465.1 Candidatus Aenigmatarchaeota archaeon
GAGTCTGGTGCTCTACCACTGAGCCACCCCGGCATAAGTAAATGTTCTAATAGAACATTTGTTTATTCAATTAATACTGATGTATAGAATTAAAAGTTATTTCTTGGCATTCAGCGCTATGTGCGCAAGCAGGGCGCCTATTTGTATTCTTGGATTACTGCCCTCTACCAGCCTGAATTCACATTCGCCTATTTTTTCCAGCAATATGATTTTTTGCTGGTCTGGCATATCCAGATGAAACAGTTGTTCATGAACTTCTTTTATAACATCTTCTCCTGATATGCTCTCAAGCATTGTTATTAATGAGTTTCTTGCTTCAAGAAAGTTTCCTGACAGCGCATAATTCAGCATTTTTCTTGTTTGTTCAGAGTCTTTCTTTACAATATCATATATTTGCGCTTCTGTTGTGCTTTCTTCAAGAGAAGCCATCTGGAGTATGTTTATTGCTTTTCTAAGATCGCCTTCAGAAACATTGAATATTGCCTTTAGCGCATTATCATCTGCTTTTACATTTTCTTTTCCTGATATCATTCTAAGATGGTCTATAACTTCCTGTTCTTTAAGCGGAGAAAATCTGAATACAGCTGTTCTTGACTGGATAGGATGGATAATGCGTGAAATAAAATTACAGCTCAAAAAAAATCTGCATTTGTCTGAGTAGTTCTCCATTATTCTTCTCAGCGCATGCTGGGCGTCTTTTGTCAATGCATCTGCTTCGTCTAGAAATATTATTTTAAACCCTCCTGATATTGGAATTGTCCGCGCAAAGTCCTTTACTCTGCTTCTTATTGTGTCAATTCCCCTTGTATCACTGGCATTTAGATCAAGAAAATTGTTCTTCCAGTCCTCGCCAAAAAGCTCATTGCATATCACAAAAGCAAGCGTGCTTTTTCCTATACCTGCATGTCCAGTGAACAGGCAGTGTGGTATGGATCGTCTTTCAATAAGCATCTTTATCTTGCTGACAATGGATTTCTGGCCAACCACATCATTAAGCTTCTTAGGCCTGTATTTCTCTGTCCATATTTCAGCAATGTTATTCTCCATTGTATCAGATAATTCTTGGCAGCAAATACTTTTATACCAGAGAAAACAATAAATATCATGGCAAAGCTAAGAAGAAAAACAGCAAAATATAGAAGCCTGGCTGCAAAGAGGGGCAAAAGGTCTAAAAATATAGCTTTTCAACAACCCCAGCGTAAATCAACTTTGCTCCACCCAGCTAATTTACCAGGAGATATGGCATGCCTGAAGATAGCAGGAGCATTGTATGTTATTCTTGGACTAATATCTATTCTATCCGGATTGTTGATGGTCTATCTTTCATATTTCTCAGTCGGATTTATAACAGCATTTTCCTCTATTCTTATGCAGGCAGATATTGCTGTATTCATGATAGGCGCGACATCAGTGAGTCTTGGTATAGCAGAGTTCCTGATAGGATATGGTTTGTGGAAATTGCATAAATGGGCTGGTATGATGGGTGTTGCAATGGCTGTATTTTCACTATTATTGAGCATACCATATATTATGTTAAATGTTTTCTCAGGTGTTATGACAGCTGGATTTGCAGTTGCGCTGCTGATTCTGATCTATCTCGGCAGGAAAAAAATGGCTGGCAGTTGGCTGTAAGCGACCAACATAAAATAAAATACCCGAAGACAATCTTTCATCTTATTGCTTTCTTTAGTACAGGCAGATGAAGCAAAAGGCCTGCCAGGATAGGAGTTGTGTTAGAATCATAATATCATTCTTTGTCATTTGTTTCAATTCCATATCTCGCAAAACAAGATAAAATATATCCTATCTCCTCTTTCAATGATGGTAATTTTGTAATAATTAACGGCATTAAACTCTTCCATTCTGTCTGTTTTTCAAGCATTTTGCTTTCAAATGTTTTGATGCTGAAAGTTGGAGCTTTTTTCTTGATTAAATCCATATCTATTTTTATCCCGCTTTTTAGCAAGAAATAAATATCGTGAACATCCCTGGCTTTATTTCGCCTGTATATTGCAGAGATCTTATTTGCCATTAATTCTCTTGGTGAAACTGCAATGATTTCAACAGGAGGAATATCAGGGTATGGTGAGAATATTGTTTCAGTCATTGTCTCTTCTGGCCTGCCAACAAGAATTTCCACAGAAATAATAATGTTTCTTGAATGTGAAGGATGTGAAAGCAATAACTTGAGAAAAAGCATATTTTCTGTTTTCTTTATCTTTTCTATTTTACAATCTATCCCAAAAAACCTGAGTTCTTTTGCCAAATATTCATCAATATCAAAAGGAATTGAAGCATTGCACGCATCTATATCTTCAGAAAATCTGTCTCCTTTCATTGTTTTCCATATTAGTGTTCCGCCATTGAATACAAGTTTTGGCATCTTTTTGTATAGCAAATAAAGCACAAGATCCTGCATATAATCCTTCCACACATGATCAATTAATTTAATCCTTCTAACAAACGCATATTTTTTTAATTCATCCTGTGTTAACATTTTATCAATCCTCCAACTCTTTTGATAATTTGTTTATTTCCTGTCAATTTTGCATATTTCTCAAGCAATGATTTATCACAAACGCTAATCATTCTTTTGATCTCATCTTCTGGAATACTGTCAATGTGTATTGCATCAATTATTATCTTTTCTGTCTTTGCAACAGCAATTCTAATATTCTCCTTCCATACAATATTCTCATATCCAAACATCATTTGCGGCTCTATTGTATAAAACATTATTCTAGTTCCTAAAAAATCCAGCTCTCTATTAAATCTCCTTCTTGATGTCATTACTTCAACTGCAAATGGAATCTGGGCGGTTAGATTTCTTATGCTCATGGCGGTCCATAAAGAAAGATAGCACGGTTCTGTTATGTGTGATGCTATGATTACAGGATCGTCAAAAGCGGTATATTTTCCTCGTTCGATTCGGGTTATTCTTTTCTTTTTAGAAATCATGTATAATAACTTTTTTGCATAATTCTCAGTTATTCCTTCTGCATGAAGATCGCTTGTGCTAAAAACAGACTTCTTCATTGCTTGTTCAATTGCATCACGATATTTTATTATTGGCATGATAATATTTACACACAATATTATTTAAACATGTTAGTTACCTAAAACATGTTGGTAGCCAAAGATAGTAACTAACATGATTTGATGTTATAGTCAAAGAATCTTTGGTGCACCAAACAACACTTGTTGTTTGAGTGTAATAAGGACAATGTATAAAGTATAGTCTGAATAGTATTGTCCATTACTATATTCAAAGTCCACTATATTCAAATCCTCAATCAGAGTTCTGAATTGTCAATTGGTTATCCAAAACTCTCTATTTATTAAAGCCTGCCAACCATATCAATAAACATGATGGCAAATAAACTAGAAACAGCTTCGCTTTGCTCAGATAAACTAAAAATCATTGCCATATCTGGCTCGCCTGGAGTTGGCAAAAGTACGATTGCAAAAGCGCTTGCAAAGAAGCTTGGCGCGCATGTTATTTCCATATCAGAGCTTGTGAAAAAGCGCAAACTTGGTTCTTTAGACAGGAAAAGACAGACAAGAATAGTTGATATAAAAGATTTGCAAAAGGCAGTTGAGAATGAAATAACTAAATTCCATAAATCAGTCAGATTATCTCTAGCTTCACGTTGTTCAGTTATAATAGCTTCATTGCATTCAGATAAAATAAAAAAAGATTTAGTTATAATAATAGAAGGCCATATGGCTCATTTGCTTGATGTGAAAAGAATTCGGTACATCCATCGGTCAGAGACTGATGACATCACTACTGCCGAATCCTTTTACATTCGCATTCCATCAGTTAAAATTAGTGGAATGCTCGATTTCAAAAAAATATCTTCACCTTGTTCAGTTATAATATTGAGATGTGATCCATTTGTCCTGGAAAAAAGGCTTAAAAAAAGAGGATGGACTGCTAGAAAAATAAAAGAGAATATTCTTGCAGAGATGCTTGATATAATTCCTGCTGAATTAGCTGAGAAAATATCTTCACCTTGTTCAGCTATAATACAAAACGTTTGTCAGATAGATGTTACTAATTTGAGCAAAGAACAGGCAGTTGATCAGATTATCAAATATCTGAAGAATCCAAGGAGCTATAAGCAAAGGAGATACAATTGGCTTTTGCGCTATAGCAAACGAATAAAGGAGTTTGAGTTTAAATAATATTATTCCAGAATTCAGGAGATTTTATTGAATATTAGAATGGCATCTCTGAAAGTGCTATCTGTATTGAGATTACTAAGTTGGCTAGCTATAACATTTCCCAGAGTTGGTTTGTTCTATCTGATTGCGCTTGTGCGTCTTCCTTCACCAAGTATTATCATGGTGTCTGTTGCCAGAATTCCTGTGATTCCTCTCAATGTATCAAGGCATTTATTCAATTCATCTATGTTCTTTGCCCTAAGACGGACTATCATATCTCTTTCATGGCCTGTTATTAAGCTTGCTATTGAGGCATTTGACAGGTTTTTCAATACATCATTCAAGAAAGACCCGTAAGACAGCTTCATTTTTTTCAGCTTTGGATAATCTGCTTTTATAATAATATATGCAGATATATTGAAGCCAAGTTTTTCATAATCAACGCTTGTCATGTATCCCTTTATAATGCCGTCTTCTTCCATTTTTTTATTGTAATGGAAAGTATAATATTTCATTGGTTGCTATACATGATTGAATCTAGGATTCAATCTGTACAGGTTGAACAATAGTTCAACCATGTATGTGAACAAATAAATATCATAGCCGATGTAATCGGTACAAGGAGGAAAATATATTTCCTCCTGTACAACAGAAGCAAAGCTTCTGTTTGTATTCTTTATTTTGTTCACTATAAAGAACATGATGTCCAGGGCAAAATAGCAGGAATTGCGCTTGGCGCATCAGGCCATTTGCATTTTCCATTTGGAACAATTGAAATAACAAGGCTTGAGATGGTTTATAGCTCAGCGCGAAATAATACATGATGGAACTTCGTTCCATCTGTACAAGAAGGAATTGTAATTCCTTCTGTACGCAAAGACCTGAAAAGTCTTTGCTGTACAAGTGGAACTTGTTCCACTTTGTATACTGTTTATTTCGCGGTAGAGCTATAAATAATTTCATAGCAAATATTTCTTGTGGTTGACATGAGCATGTATATGTTGAGAACATTCCTGATGATACTGGTTCTGACTTTGATAGTCATGGGAATAGGCTTGTTTTTTGCAGGGTTCTTAGGAATGACCATAGGTCTTGTTATTGCAGTTATAATGAATGTTGCAATGTATTGGTTTTCCAGTGCTATAGTTCTTAGGATGTATGGAGCAAAACCATTGAAAAATGCAAAGATAAATCACATGGTTGAAAAATTGGCAAAGAAAGCAGGGATTCCAATACCAAAGACATATATTGTTGACATGAATGTTCCAAATGCATTTGCAACAGGCAGAAATCACAGCCATTCAGTTGTTGCAGTGACGCAAAAGCTTATAGATGAATTGAGTGATGATGAAATAGAGGGTGTTCTTGCGCACGAGATATCTCATATAAAACATTATGACATGGCTATCAATACAATTGCAGCTACAATGGGAGCTGCAATAACATGGATAGCATATATCTTTATGTTTGGCGGATCTGATGATGAAGGAGGAAATATATTCGGTCTTATTTTCCTGTTTATTCTTGCTCCAATCGCAGCAATGCTAATAAGACTGGCTATATCCAGAAACAGGGAATATTTTGCAGATCATGAAGGAGGATTGTTGTCAAATCCATTGCATCTGGCAAGCGCATTGAACAAGATATCAAAATCAGGAAAAGTCAGCGGCAAAAAAAGCGGACCGACTTCTCATATGTTTATAGTAAATCCATTTTCAGGCAGGGCACTGCTTTCTTTGTTCTCAACACATCCTCCAACAGAGGAGAGAATAGCCAGATTAAAGGAAATGTCTAATAAATGATTTTTTTCAGAAATTCATTTATTTAAGCTCTTTTATTGTAGATAAGTATAAAACAAGCATAAATATTATAAGGTTTTTAGTATGCCAAAAAAAGATCTAGGACCAGCTGGAAAAAGAATGTTTGAGAATATGTATGTGTGCTTTAAGTGCCATGCAAAGATAAGAGCTCAGTCAGAAAAAGTGAAAAAGGGCATTATCAAGTGCAGAAAATGCAAGAGCCATCACCTAAGGCTAAAGGCAAAGGAAAGACGAGGGGCTAAGTAATGATTAATTTCTTTTCAAGAATAGGACAGCTCTCTTGCAGACTTGTATGCCTGACAGCATCTTACCATGAACAGTTATAGTGAGCCAACAAAAGAATACAAACAAAAGGTTGCTTTTGTTGTACAGGAGGAAATATATTTTCCTCCTTGTACCGACATGTTTTTGTTGCCTCCCATACGCTCAAAGAACTAATGGTAAAGAACAGTAATTTTGGAATATTTTATTATGTTCTTTCCATATAGCAGATTGCAACCAAAAGTTCCAATATTATTGCAATCTGCTATAAAAGTTCTTTGGCGCATCAGAA
>JACRMW010000070.1 GCA_016219465.1 Candidatus Aenigmatarchaeota archaeon
TCTTCGAAGATCTCAAAGGAGCTCTGTTCCTTTGCAGATACATGGTGAAGCGAAGCTTCACCTGTACATGCAGAAGCTATGCTTCTGCATGTACTGTCGCCCACAAAACAATCCTTATTCTTTTGTGGGATGACTATAAATGAGATTGTGTCATAACCATTCTTTCCAAAATAACGGTTTGCAATATATACAATATCCTTATCATCATCCACAATAACTATTCTAATTCCCTGTTTCTGGATAGGTTGGTTTATTCTCATTCAGCATCATTAGAAGACATACACCGTATCATGTATCTGTTCCACTTCCTTAGACTGAACAGATACTTGTGTCAGCTATTTATTCCTTTTGCACCAATGCCCATCCGCACTTGCCGCAGTATTTTCTCTTTTTATAAGCTGCAAGAAATGTTCCTGGCCCGCATCTAGGGCATTTCTCCTTTTTCCTGACTGCTTTGCCGTCTTTTACTTCATAGAGTTTCCATACCTGGACTTTGGTATGTTTCTTTTTTGACTTAGGCTTTTCCTTCTGCGATTTCTTTTCCTTTTTCTCTACCTTCTTCTCTGCTTTTGCAGCATCCTGCTGCTCTATCTTTTCTGCTTCTTTTTTTACTATCTTTGCCATGTTTAAAACCCTCTTTGGTTTTTAACACACTCAAAAGATTCTATCTTTTGGCGTCTCAGAGAATTTCATTCTCTGAAGATCTCAAAGAAGCTATATGCTTCTTTGTAGATATTATAGTTAGCCAACTTAATAATCAAGACATGATATACAAGTTGGCTAGCTATAAGTTAACCAAATTCATGTCCGGTTTATTTATTTGGTTAACTATAATCCCTTTCTTTTTCACTGTTAAATAAATCATATATTATACGCCAATTGTTTCTACGAAACATAATAATTCTGTCGTTTCCAACACTGAATTTATAATCATTTCTTGGGTCAGGCATAATATTATTCACCTTCTTTTTTAGACTCTTCTTTGGGTTTGCTCAGGTTTTCTACCTTGTTCTCTTCCCAGATAAATACAGATGCTTTTGACTGGGATAGTCCTTTTAATGAATATATGCTTTTTATTTCTATTCTTTCAGGCTCTATACTGAATTCATTTGATAATACAGTCTGCAGTCCTGTCATGGATGGAGTGGCTCCTCCTACATGGTCTACTGCCAATACCAGCTGCTTTCTCTTCATATGAGGATTATCCTTTTCATTAACAATAGTAAATTTCATTCTATTTCACCAATTACAGCATGTTCAATCATATATCCAGATTATTTAGTGGTTTCACTATATCATAATCTGACGCTCTCAGCTAGTTCATTTAATACTTTCTTCGAGAAGTTTAAATTCACACGCTTCATTTGTCATACTCTCAATGCATATTTGCCTGTTGTGCCTATACCAAGCTTTTTTGCAATCTCTGATTCTATGTCAAATACCACAACAGTGCCCTGAAAGCTTGATGTAGTGTCTCCTGATTTGCAATTAGGGCAGATATTGCCTGTTTCTATTATTTTCTTGCATATTTTGCATGCTTTTTTCATAATTACACCAATTTATTTTGGTAAACAAAATATAGTCTATAGTAAAAATTTGCAGAGCAAATTCTCTATAATACCAGTTTATTCTTTTCTAATCTATTATGTCCGTTTGGTCTTCTTTGCTTTTTGTATTTCGTCCAGTGTTCCAAGACATGGCTGGCGCATTGTCAGTGATATCTTGTTTCTTCCTGTTTTTCCCAATGACAATCCAACTACTCTTGCCCTTATCATATCCCCTTTTTCCAGTTTTTTGTTTGTTTTCCTGCCAACAAAGGACTGAGCTTTTTCATTATAGCTCACCTTGTCATCCATCATTTGGCTGACATGAACCATTGCATCAAAAGGACCTATTCTCACAAATGCTCCGAATTCTGTGGTGTCCACTATTTCACCGACAATTACTTCATTGAGCTCAGGCACATAGGATAGTATCTTGAAATCAGCTGTATAATGTATTGCTCCGTCTTCTGGCAATATTTCTCCTTCGCTTATGTTGGAGATATCAGTGGCTGCCAGGAATATGCCTACATTTGGATCCAGTTTTCCTTCCATTTGCTCCTGCAAACTTTGTTTTATGGATTCGTTTATGTCTGCGCCAAATTTATCTGGCGTAACCCTGACTTTTTCATGAACACTTAGAATTTTGAACATTTTTAAAACCTTATAATATTTCTATTGGTTTTAAAAATCAGAAGAAATCTTATTTATTCTTCAATTTTTATCCCAATCCAGTTCACAATATATTATATCTCATGTTTTTAAGCTTTTCACGTCTCTTTTAGCTAGAAGTGCAATCCAAAAATCTTAGCACATTCATCAAGAACACTTTTTGGAACAATCTCTTTAACATCGTTTTTCTTATTCAAGAAATAAAGATTCTCCAGCGCAAAGAAAACAGCTCTTTCGCTTTTACACTCTTTCATCACCGATAGAAACTTTTTCCAGTCAATGTCAAGATTTTTCACAAGTCTGATAATATCCTCTTTATCCTGCGGCCTGTCTGTGGCAGCTTTCATTAGTATTATATACTCAGGTTTTGGCAGCCTGATTTTGAGCATATCAAATACAATAGTCTTGTCAGAATCATTAAACATTTTCTCTGCGTCAATAGAAAATACGTTTCTGTAGAACAGGTCAAATCTGGGAACATCTTTATCGCCTATAAATATAGGAGTGCCTTTCTTTGCAAGAGCAGGCGTAACATGATAGGGCAGTTTTCTTGTTGGTTTTATATTGCGATATAGAGGATGGCTTTTTATTATCTGCATAATACCTCCAATATCCTGTTTTTTAAAAAAGACCATGTCAATGTCTTTTGTCTGTCCTCGCAAATCATAATAAAGCATTGCATTTCCTCCTATGATCAGGCATTCTGTTTCGTGTTTTAGTTTTTTTCCAATGAATTTCAAGAGCGTTTCTAGAAAGGCTTTGTCAGCGAGCATTTTACACACCTAATAATCTTTTATATGTTTTCGGCATTCTAGGAATCTTTCTTATATTCTTTCTAGCTGATTTATATAATTTTCCAAATGCTTCTTTGGAATCATATGCTTTTAGGTATCTATATAGTAATTTCCAGTCTTTGATTTTTCCAACTATTTTCATAGCTTCATTATAATACCGAATGTTATTTTCTTTCTTATATAGATCTTCTGAACAATAAAGTTGTTTTTATTGAGAACATATGCATAGAAACGCGCTGTTGATCCTGCTATGCCTAATTTCTGAGCAATATCATCTAAAGTATTCCAGCCTTTTAGTCTTTTTGCTAACTTTGACAGGTTTGTCAGGCTCATGGTATAATATCACTATATCTAATATTTAAAGATTTGTTACCCTATATAAATACTCATTCTGATTAGCGTATTATGTAGAATGCGCTATATTTATAGTCATCCCACAAAAGAATAAGGATTGTTTTGTGGGCGACAGTACATGCAGAAGCATAGCTTCTGCATGTACAGGTGAAGCTTCGCTTCACCATGTATCTGCAAAGGAACAGAGCTCCTTTGAGATCTTCGAAGATCAGATGTTCTAGAAATTCCCTGTTTATTAGAATCTGATAGATGCTGCTATGGCCATAGAACAAAATGGATTTTTTGTCCAGATCAATGCCAGCCCTGCCCATTCCAACTGCTTTGTAATTTTTTCCTGCTGGCTCAGGGGTTTCATCTGTCTGCATATTCACTGATTGCAGAAATCTTCTGAGAATCTCGTTGTGAAAATCTCCTTTGTTTCCAAACAGCAAATAGCTATCCTGCTTCGCAGGATAGTCATGATGCAGATAATTCTTGCCACTAAAATACAATTGAATTATCTTGTTGTTAAGGAAAGTATAATATTTCTTTCCTTGACAAGATAAATGACTTTCGAAGAAAGTCATTTTGTTCTATGCGCCTGATTTAATTGGCAGGTTTATAATCATAATATTTGCAGGTTCTTTCATAACAAATACCGGACAAATAAGATTAATATTATAGTAAACTGCGTTGCTTAGAACATTAATAAATGCAGTTTGCATATACTGGTTCGTTATTCCAATCTTTTATGCGGCAGGAAAAAACATCAATTCCTTCTATTGGATTGTTTTCTTTCTTGAAACCAAATGCAAATGCAATAGAAAATGCATGATTGTCTATTGTTTCAGGGTGTTTATTGAGAATTTCAAACAAAAGGGCTTTTGCATCCTGCACATCGCCAATAATATCTTTATAAGATTGCAGTGTATAGAGTTTTATTCTATGCCAATGAAAAACAGGCCTTGATTCAGGCATATAAGGTTTTTCTACAATTTCTTTATTAATAGGCAAGTCATATCCCATGATAAATCTAACAACCATAAAGTATTTATTTGGATGAATCATTCATCAGAATAATGTCTTTCCAGAACAAGATCAGCGTATTTCTTGTCTCCAACATATTCTTGCTTGAGAAATTCCTCTATCATCTGCCTGGGAAAAGGTGGTTTATATGATCTCTGATAAGATAGTCCATCATAAATATCAGCAGCAGCAAGAACCTGAGCCAATTTGACAATACGATCGCTTTTATCTCTTCTTTCCTCGGCATTTCGAAAATCATTGCGTCTATCATCGCCATTTCTTGGATAAGGATCTATCTTATATTCATGATGCGCAACAATGACATTCATTACATCGTGATATCCAAGCTTTCTTATCATTAAAAAACCAAATCTTGAATGTTTTCTAATTGAAGAGAGTTCTTCTTTTGTTAATGAAGATTTTTCCAGAATATCTCTTAGAATTTGGAGTTTGCCAATGTCGTGCAAAAGTCCGGAATAGCCTGCGCATATACGATCATAAGCACTGAAATCAAGATCACGTCCAATATCTGCGCACAATGAAGCAACGCGATAGCTATGTTCATATGTTTCTTTACTGTGTTCTTTTAGTCTACTGAGAAAATCCTGAATATTTGGTTCTTTGGCTATACATTGAACAAAATACTCGCTTCCAGGGTGAATTAGTTTTATCATAATTTATACCGATTGTATTATCACCTATAGGAAATAAGTATTTAAATGTTTGTGAGTCATTAATCCTATGACATTATTAATCACAGACGCTGACTTTGATGGAATAGTTTCAGCGATGTTATTGAGATATTATGAATCTTCTTTGTCTGAAATTGATTTCACACAAATTAGATTTGCTCATCCAACAGATATACAGAAAAAATGTTTTCAAGTTAATGAAGCTTTTGTTATTGCAGATCTGCCATACTTAGAAGGAGCTAAAATGTGGTTTGATCACCATAAAAATAATTTTTTTGAAACAGATGTGTCTGGAAGAAGATCTGTTGCAGATAGTTGCGCAAGTGTTATAGCTGATTACTATGGAATTGATGATCATGCGAAATTAATCTCAGAAACAGATAGAATTGATTCTGGAAGATTCTCACGAGAGGATATTCTGAATCCATCCGGATGTATGCTGTTATCTCTTTTGATAGGAAGTGACCATGATTTTAATAGACATGTTATTTCATTGTTAAAAGAGTATGATATAGATTCTATGATGAAAGACGAACAAATATCTCTAAAGATTCTTGATTATAAAACAAATCTTAGTGCGGTATGTGATTATTTTTATAGACATATACAAGTAAAAGACAATGTTATTATTTTAGATATGCGTGATACAGAAGAAAGTATATATCTTGATTCAGCATGGAAATTTCTACACTATGCCATGCATCCAGAATGCAACGTATCTGTTAGAATATATCATCCAAATCTTGATAGATCAAAAACCAAATTCCAGTTTGGATGCAGTATATTGAATTCTACTTATACTGGAAATCTTGCAGAATTAGCAGGAAAATATGATGGAGGAGGGCATCCAAGAGCAGCAGGATTTACTATTGGCAGTCAGAGAGGCTGTGAGATTTATGATTATGTTATAGCTGAATTAATAAGGCCAACTACAGACGGTGTATAAAATGACATTTTTATAGCAAACCCATTCCTTAGAACTCTCTCATTCTCTTATTAATTATTAGATAATCACCTTTTTATTTCTTTCATTTGCTAAACTTATTGGATAGGTCAATAAGGGATGTACCACTCTCATTCCTAGAGGATCGCTGTTGCGTCCTATTCGCGTTAGTGGTGTAGAGACCCCCAGTCAACAAAAGAGGATTCAGTGATGTGATATCACGTCATTTCCTAGGTTCGCTAGGGGGAATCCCTATCCTTTATGTTTAGTAAAGGACTATGATTTTTCTTGCTGTGCTTCTTCTGGCAACCATTCTTCCTTTTCTCTGTTTTAGTTTGTAATAGTGTTTTGTGTATTTTGTATTGAGCATAGCTGCTCTTCCTGAACACTCATACACAATCCATTTTAGCCAATGGTTGCATGCAGTCTGTTTGACATTTCTGTTTGTGTTTGCAGATTGATAGATTCCTGGACAAAGCCCTGCATACATGACAAGAGATTTTACTGAATCAAATCTGTTTACATCTCCTATCTCAGCTGCTATCATCACAGATCCATAATAGCCTATGCCAGGAAATGTCTGCAAAAGCCTTGTCGTTTCTGTGTTTCTTGAGATTTTTGTGACTCGTATAGTGACTTCATTTATCTGTTTTGTGAAAGAGCTGTGCAGCTCAATCAGATTTTTTATATCTGGGTTTCCGAGGCTTTCCAACCAAAGAAGTCCTTCTTTGTTCCATATGCTCTTAGGGCATTTAATTCCATCCCTGAGCAGATATGCTTTGATAGTTTGTTTTATCTTTGTATCCATTCTTCGTATTCTTGCTCTGTGTCGCGCTATATCCCTGAGTTTCATGATTTCTTCTGTTGGTATATACACCTGAGGAATAAAGTTTGTTCTCAGCAATTCTGCAAGAGTTTTGCTGTCAACTTTGTCTGTCTTCTTTTTATTGGATCGTTCTTTTGCTTTTATTGGATTTGCCAATACAACTTTATACCCCAAAGTCTGGAGAGTTTTGTAATAGCCTCTCCAACATCCTGTTGCTTCTATGGCTGCTTTTGTAATCCCTGGATGAAATCCTGTAAAAAATTTTTCCAGAGCTTTTGTGTTGTTAGGAAATTCTCCCTGAACAACTACTTCATCCTTTTCATTTAGGATTGTTCCATAGAACATATCCTTATGGATATCTAATCCTGCATAATACATTCACACCACCTAAAAAGCCTATTTGTTATAGGCTTTTATTGTTTTCAGAAAGAGTTCTACTAGGCGTCAGTAAATAATCCGGACATGAATTGTGGGTTTGCTATACGGAGTCAAACAAAATCATATCCAGATTCTTTTGTTTGACGACTATAAACGAATCATATGATTCTATAGACAGAATTGATAGGCAGATATTTGTACCTTTAGCTTATCATCTCAGCGAAAGCTCTTTCTATCGTGATGAAATCAAAGCACTGGCTTCTGAGAAAACTATAGAAGACATTTATAGAGAATTTGGCAGCATACAAAAAATTCATCTTTGAATCACAAATAAGATTCGGTTTGTTGGATTTCATAAAAAACAGAAAGAGTATATCAGAAGGTATAATCAATTATCGTTTTTTAACAACAGGAAAAAACAATATCAGATATGTTTCTAGAGATCCGAATGGAAAAACATATTTTTACAAAAATGATAGGATCGTAACAAGAGTGGATTTCATACTTGAAAACACTACACCTGAAGGCACAATACCAATAGCATTTAAGATAACTGGTATTAGTGGTCATCCAAATCCTGAAAGAATATCATCTCTGGTTTCTGAGCTATACAAAGAACGTGCTTTTGTATGTCAAATAAGACCTAAACATAAAGATGAAAAAAATCTAGAAGCATACAGATCCATGTATGAAGAAAGAAAACTCTGCAAAGTATTAGTAGTTTCAAAGGAAATCGAAATCGATAGCTTAGCAAAGAAATCATATCCTGACATAGAAGACACTTGGTATCCACAGATATGAAAAATTATAAAAAGAGTTTGGTATTGAGGACTTCGAATAACCTATAATTTGTGAAAGTTTTCAATAAGGACTTTGACTAGAATACAGGTTATTCAGAATTCTCTATTTACTAAGCCAAAACACTGAACATCAAAAACAAGCTTGCTAGAACTATTGAGATTGTGCTTATTACTTTGATTAATGGATTTATTGCAGGGCCTGCAGTGTCTTTAAATGGATCTCCTACTGTATCGCCCACAACAGCTGCTTTGTGCGCATCACTTCCTTTACCTCCATATTTGCCGTCTTCTATGTATTTTTTTGCATTGTCCCAGGAAGCTCCTGAATTGCATAGGAATAATGCCAGCACTAATCCAGATGCTATTACACCGCCAATCAAGCCAGCAAGAGCAGCAGGACCTAGTATGAATCCGACTAATATTGGCGCAAGCACTGCCAGAAGAGCAGGCGCAATCATTTCTTTTAGCGCGCCTCTTGTTGAGATATCAACACAGGCTGCATAATCTGGCTTTGCTTTTCCAGACATTATGCCTTTTATTTCCTTGAATTGCCTTCTTACTTCTTTGACTATCAAGAATGCTGCGTTTCCTACTGCCTGCATGCAGAATGCAGAGAATATAAATGGTATGGCTGCTCCTATTAACAATCCTACTAATACAGGAGTTTGCATTATGTCTATTGCAGGCAGCTGCACTATTTCTACATAAGCTGCAAACAGCGCCAGGGCACTTACTGCTGCTGAAGCAATTGCAATTCCTTTTGTAGTTGCTTTGGTTGTGTTGCCTACTGCGTCCAATGGATCTGTTACCTCTCTTACAGATTTAGGCATTCCAGCCATTTCTGCAATGCCTCCTGCATTGTCTGATATAGGGCCATAAGTATCAATGCTCATTACCATTGCTGTTATTGCAAGCACTCCCATTGCTGCGATCGCAATTCCATATATGCCTGCTGCAAAGAATGAAATAAGAATAGCTGCGCATATCACTATAACAGGCAATATAGTTGACTTCAGTCCAACTGCCATGCCTGTGATGATATTGGTTCCTGCTCCTGTTTCACTTGCTTTTGCAATGTTCTGTACAGGCGGTTTATCCTTGGCAGTAAAGTATTCTGTTATCAACATTATCAAGAATGCTGTTACCAGACCTGCGAGAGCAGAGACAAATATACCTTGCCAATTAGCAAACATGCTCCATGCCAATGCTGCAAATCCTATAATGCTTAATATTGTGGTGATTAGAAATCCTTTGAAAAGCGCTGACCAGACGGCTTTTTCGCCTTTTTCATTTGTGCGTACAAAAAAGGTTCCTACAAAGGACGCAATTATTCCTATTGCAGCCATTGCTATTGGGAATAAAATATAATTTGCAGCTGCTGCAAATACAGAGACTGCTATTAGCATTGCTGCTATCAATGTGACTACATATGATTCAAACAAGTCAGCTCCCATTCCAGCGCAGTCTCCTACATTGTCGCCAACATTGTCTGCTATGACAGCTGGATTTCTTGGGTCGTCTTCTGGAATTCCTTTTTCAATTTTGCCTACTAAATCAGCTCCTACATCTGCTGCTTTTGTAAATATGCCGCCGCCAATTCTTGCAAACAATGATATCAAGGAGGCTCCAAATGCAAATCCTACAATAAGATTAGGATCGCCAAAAATCAAGTACAATCCAGCTACTCCTATTAATCCTAATCCAACAATTGCAAAGCCGTTTACAGCGCCTCCATTGAATGCAACTCTAAGCGCTGGGCCAATGCCTTTTTTAGCTGCTTCTGCTGTTCTTACATTTGCCCTGACAGAGATCATCATTCCAATATAGCCTGCAAGTGCTGAAAGAAATGCGCCAAGCACAAAGGACAGGGCTGCTATTGGGCCAAGCGCGAAAAAGAATATTATGCCCAATACCACAACAAACACTGCTGCTGTCATGTATTGTCTTTTCAGAAATGCTGATGCGCCTTCTTGTATAGCCTGCGCAATAGCCTGCATTTTCTTGTCGCCAGCTGGCTGACGCATTATATTAAAGATAAGAAATCCTGAGAACACCAATGACAACAGTCCAATAAGTATTGATATTAATAACATCCACAAACCCCTAATTTACAATTTTGCAAATACCTATTCTGCTTCGCAGAATAGGTATAAATAGTTCTTTTCTTTCAGAAAAGAGTCATAATACAAATAGCTGTTTCTTTTCAAGAAACAGTCAAAATACATATTAAAAACAATAGTATAAAAAACTTTGAACATGGATTGGGTTATTATATAGCTTTTAATGTTTGCAATATAATGTAGTAATGGATGATTATGATTCAAAATGGTGTTAACCTGAAACAAGGAAAATCAGATTTCTTTAGATGTTGAATTATCACAACGTTCTGGGTTGAGAATTTGCATATTGCGTCATGGGAAAATAGGATATGCTGAGCAAAGATTAATGGAAATATCAGGGATGCGCGGTCATATGATTGACATCATAAATCCAATAAATACTGATATTAATATTGGTTCTGATAAACTAAGGTAGTATGATGCTGTTATCTCACGGGCAGAGATAAACTCTTTCAGAGAAGATGTTACAGATGCATATCTGAGGATGCTTGAATATTTTGAAATGATTGGAATTCCTGTGATTAATTCAGCAAGGTCTTTGATTATTGCACAGGACAAGTTTAGAACATATTCGCTTATGCAGCAGAATAATATACAGACACCTTTTTCAATACTTTGCTATGACATCAGACGTGTGTGGAATCTTATTGAGAGTGGTTGTATAAGATATCCATTTGTTGTCAAAAAGCCATATGGTGGTCGGGGTGAAGGAGTTTTTGTTATAATGAATGCACATGATCTTGGAAAAGCCAGTGTGGTGTTTTCAGTTACAGAATCAGTGCTTGTGCAGGATTATATAGAATTGGAAAAACACAATGGCTGTTTTAGAGATATGAGAATATGGGTATGTCGCAATCCTGATAGTGAAAAACCAAGATTTGTTGGAGCATTTTATCGCAATGCGCCAATTGACAGATATCTGACAAATACTTCTATAGGAGGAAGTATTGCACCAATGAAAGTGTGTGATGATGAAATAATCAAAATCTCTGAAAAAGCTCTTGATATAATTGGTGCAGATGTGGCTGGAATAGATATTGCAAGAGATTCAAATGGCAGTTTGTATTTGCTAGAAATTAATGCAAGTTTTGATACTGCTCAGGAATCTATTAATGCAATTGGTGTTGATGTGTGGAACATTGTGATGGATTTGGTTGAGAAACGAGTAAATAGAAAGAAATGGTCTCAATAGGAATTACATTCATACATTGCAATTAGAATTCTTATACCCAGTCTTTTCTAGGCTTATAGCTAACCAAGTTAATAATACCGACTAGAAACTTGGTTTGCTGCATTCAGAAAACA